>JAQGHM010000253.1 GCA_028291615.1 Phycisphaerales bacterium
CCGCCCCCAAAAATTCATCCTTCATCCTTCACCATTCATCCTTCCCTTCATGCCCCTCTTCAAGCTAGTCACCTCCAACCTCGCCACCCGCAAGGTCCGCACCGCGCTCACGATCGCCGCGATCGCCCTCTCCGTCAGCCTCGTCGTCGCCGTCACCAGCGGCTACAAATCCGCCGAAGGCGCGATCTACAAGTACCTCATCACCTACATGGGCGCGACCGACGTCCAGATCACCCACAAGAACGACTTCCGCCAGGGCGTCACCGAAACCCTTATCGATCAGCTCCGCCGCGACCCCGACGTCAAGACCGCCGTCGGCCGCCTCGAAACCGATACCGGCATGATAGACGCCCAGGGCAAACCCATCCCCGGTCGCGCCGCCCAGCTCATCGGCGTCGATCGCCCCACCGACGTCGACATCACCCGCTCCCCCACCGACGAAGGCAAGTGGTTCGACACCAACACCGGCAACGTCGTCGTCATCGACCAGCAAGCCGCTGAAGCGCTCAAGGTCAAGGTTGGCGACAGCATCTTCCTCCCCACCGCCGATGAAAAGCGCGCCTTCAAAGTCGTCGGCATCTGCCACAAGCCCGCGATCCTCGCCGAGAAAACCTCGTGGATCTACCTTCCGCTCCGCACCGCGCAAGAGCTCACCCAGCACCAGGGCCTCGTCACCCGCATCATGATCCAGCTCAAGCCGGGCGTGGACGACAAACCGTTTGCCGATCGCTGGGATCCCCAGCTTAAAGCCATCAATTCCGATCTGACCCTCCGCATGGCGCGCGACACCCGCAAGGAAATGGACAAAAATCTCGGCGCAGTCCATTTCATGAGTTATCAGGCTGGCGCAGTCTCCATGATCGCCGCGGTCTTCGTCGTCCTCTCCGCCCTGCTGATGGGCGTGACCGAGCGACAACGAACCCTTGCCATGCTCCGCGCGATCGGGGCCTACCGCCTGCAGGTCGCCAAGCTCGTGCTAATCGAAAGCGCCTACCTCGGCGCCGCCGGCGCGGCCGCCGGTGTCGCCATCGGCATTGTCTGGGTCTGGGCCCTGGTCAAGTGGAAGAGCACTTTCTTCAGTGCCGGCCTGATCATTGATTGGTCCGGCGTCGCCGTCGGCGTCGGCACTGCGGTCTTCGCCACCCTCGTCGCCGGCATCGTGCCCGCGTGGTTCGCCTCGCGCGTCAGCCCGCTCGAGGCCATGTCCCCCCACGCCAAACAACCCTCGCTCCGCACCCCCTTGCTCTGCGCGATTATCGGCGCGGCGATGATCTCCATCGACTCCGCGATCATCTTCTCCTCGCTCCCCCCCGCGTTCAAATTCTACGCTCACTATGCCCTGGGCCTTCCCGGCATCGTCGTCGGCTTCTTCCTCCTGGCGCCCACGTTCGTCTGGATCGTCGAGAACACCTGCGCCCGCGCCGCCGCCCTCATCGTCGGCATCGAGCCCCACCTCCTTCGACAGCAACTCTCCGGCGGCATCTGGCGCGCCGCCAGCACCGGCGCGGCGCTCATGATCGGCCTGGCCATCCTCGTCGTCATGCAGACGCTCGGCCATTCCATGCTCTCCGGCTGGCGCCTCCCCGATAAATTCCCCGACATCTTCATCTACGCCGGCCAGGGCCTCGACGAAACCCAGTGGAAAAAGCTCGGCGAGATCGAAGGCATCCGCAAGGACGAGGTTCTCCCCATCGCCATCGCCTTCCCCGGCCTCCCCGAAGGCATCTTCGGCGTCATCGGCGCTGCCGTCCTCCCCGACGCCACCATGTTCCTCGGCGTCGAGCCCGACCGCGCCCTCAAGATGATGGAGCTCGAGTTCCGCGACGGCAACGCCAAGGACGCCGCCGCCGGTCTCAAGCTCGGCGACCACGTTATCGTCACCGAAGAATTTCGCGTCCTCAAAGGCCTCAAGGTCGGCGACAAGCTCCCCCTCATGACCAAAACCGGCATGAAGGATTTCACGATCTGCGGCGTCGTCTGGTCCCCCGGCATCGACGTCATGGTCAGCATGTTCGACATGGGACGCATGTTCGACCAGCGCACCGCCGCCAGCGTCTTCGGCTCGATCGACGACGCCAAAAAACATTTCGGCAAGGACAAGGCCTTCCTCTTCGCCGCGAACTTAGAACCCGGCATCGACAAGGAAGTCATGCTCAAAAAGGTCAAGGAGCAACTTGGCGAAAAAGGCTGGAAGGCCGGCGACATCCGTCACATCAAGTTCGAGATCATCAAGGGCTTCGAAAGACTTCTCCTCATGCTCACGACCGTCGCCTTCTCCGCCATGGCCGTCGCCGCCCTCGGCGTCACCAACACCGTCATGGCCTCCGTCCGCTCCCGCCAGTGGCAGTTCGGCATCCTCCGCAGCATCGGCGTCACCCGCGGACAACTCGTCCGCCTCGTCCTCGCCGAAGCGCTCCTCCTGGGCCTGGTCGGCTGCCTCCTGGGCGTGACGATGGGCTTTCTCTTAACCGTAAACGCCATGGGACTGATCCGCTTCCTCCTCGGCGTCGTAACCGAGATTACCCCCCCCTGGCGCATGATCGGCATCGGCGCAGGCATCATCCTCGCCGTCTCCCTCCTCGCCAGTCTCTGGCCCGCCGTCTCCGTAGCGCGCGCC
The DNA here is from genome assembly GCA_028291615.1 of Phycisphaerales bacterium. Lineage (GTDB taxonomy): Bacteria > Planctomycetota > Phycisphaerae > Tepidisphaerales > Tepidisphaeraceae > RYN-433. Next base: position 2,618 of record JAQGHM010000253.1, read on the forward strand.
CAACCCCTAACCCTGTTACAAAGCGGTCGCGCCTCCATCTGACCCTCGCCGCCGCTTGCGGCTTCGCACCGTGACTAACCCCAACGCTCGTTCGGGATAACCCCCCTTCCTGGCGCAAGCACGCAACTTGCATAGACTCCCTGCCGATGTTGATTATGGTAAAATCCCAGCCGACCGCGTATTGAGTAAACACTCGACCGTCCGCCATGAACACTTCGAGCACCACTTCGAGCCAATAATGCAGCCCGTCGCCTCCCCCATCCAGAGCACCATTTCCGGTTCCGGCGTAACCCGCCAGGAGGGAGGCGGCCGCGAGCGCTTCGGCGCTGAAGAGCTCGTCGTCGTGATGTCCCATTTCGACCTGGGTATCATCGAATCCATCACCGAATACCCCCGCGGCTCGCGAAAAGCCCCCAAGCTCCTCATTAACGCCGAGCAGGGAAAATTCCTCCTCAAGCGCCGCGCCCGCGGCAAGGACGACCCCTTCAAGGTCGCCTTCTCCCACGCGCTCCAGCTCTACCTCGCCGGCAAGCAATTCCCCCTCCCCCACCTGATCGGCACGCGCCGCGAGAACAACTCGATGCTCCAGTGGCGAAACGCCGTCTACGAAATCTTCGAGTACATCCCCGGCCAAAGCTATCCGCAAACCCTCGAAGCCACCTTCGATTCCGGCCGCATCCTGGGCCTCTATCACAAACTGTTATTGGACTTCAAAACCGATTTCCAACCTCCCGCCGGCAGCTACCACCTCGCCCCCTCCGTCGAGGCCGGCCTCCGCCAGATCCCCGCGACCCTCGCCAGTGCCGCCGGCGACGTCGATCTCACCGCCCTCCTCACCTTCCTCCTCGACAGCTACCGCTACGCCGCCGACGAGGTCGAGCGCATGGGCATCGACACCTGGCCGCGCCAGATCGTCCATGCCGACTGGCACCCCGGCAACATGCTCTTCCGCGAAAATCACGTCGTCGCCGTCATCGACTACGACGCCGCACGCCTCCTCCCCCGCATTATCGATATCGCAAACGGCGCACTCCAGTTTTCCATCATCGGCGGCGACGAGGACGTCATCAAATGGCCCGACTACATCGACGAAACCCGCTTCAAACGCTTCCTGCGCGGCTATGATGAGGTCATGCTTCTCTCCCAGGCCGAAATCCGCACCATCCCCTTCCTCATGGCCGAAGCCCTGATCGCCGAAGCGGTATTCCCAATCGCGGCCACCGGCAACTTCGGTCGATTAGAAGGACTGAAGTTCCTGCAGATGGTGCAACGAAAAGTCTATTGGTTAACCCACAACGCCCAGAAGCTGATCGAACTAGCAGAAGGATAAGACAGAACGTCCCCCAAAAGCCCGCGGAACTTGTTCCGTGGGCCCGTAAGAACCTGACCGCCGCGCTGTATTGAGAAGGCAGGTGCCCAATATGCGACATCACCTGACGTTGGGGTGCATGATCGTCACGTTCCTGATCACCGCGACGGCCGCCATCGCCGCCGACCGCAACCCCACCACTCACCCCGCCGCCACGCAGCCCGATCGAGGCGTCCCCGCGATCAAGCAATTGCTCGCCCAACTCGCCGCCGACAACTACCTCACCCGCGAAAACGCCCGAGTCTCCCACATGGGCCTCAAGCGCACCGAACTCCCCGCCCTGCGCGACGCCGTCCGCCAATACCTCCCCCTCGTCCCCAGCCAGGTCACCGTCCTCCGCGAGATCGTCACCCAGGTCTACCTCGCCGGCGACCTCTACGTCGCCGAGGAAGATGGCCGCGGCTTCCTCGGCGTCCACCTCCCCGAAGAACGCTCCCTCCTCATCGTCGAGCGCGGCGTCGTCGTCGTCTCCCGCCTCCCAGGATTCTGCGCCTATCGAATGCTACAGGACGGCGACGTCCTCCTCTCCATGGCCGACGGCCACGGCGGCGCCATCGAGTTCGGCTCCTCCGACCAACTCAAAGACGCCGTCAGCTCCGCCAAGGCCGGTGACACCATCCACTTCGAGGTCCTCCGCCAGGGCCAGATCCTCAGCATCCCCATCACGTTGGACCAAAAACCCGTCAACCTCGACAAACAGATAGCAGAATTCACCGCCCGCCGCGCCGACCAGGCCAACGACCTCTGGGAACGAGACTTCGCCCCCCTGCTGGTAGAAACCCTCGGTTGAACCGCGCCCCACAAGAGTCGCCTGCGGTTTCGCGGATCAATACCACATCGCACACGTGCCGTGATGCAACCATTTCGCCCACCAGGCATTCGACGGGGCCAATACGGCCGCGCCGCGAAATGAAAGGACTCGATTGACCCCATCACCCTCACGGCCGGGGAAGTCTCGACCCTTGCGCGGCCGCAACCGCCCCGCATTCCGGGCACCGGTCTGGTGTGGCGCGGAGATCATATCCGCACGAGAGGCAGACGCCCGCGCGGATCTTTTGCCTTCGGCTCCTGCGGCGCAGGCCGCGCGCCGCAGGTAGGAGCAGGGTCAGCACGGCCGGATGCCAAAGCGGCACGCGGAGTTCCCAAAGATGTGGCGGCATCGCGGTATACGCGATGCCCAGCACGCGCCACCGTGGCGGCACCCGGCCGAACGGGGCGGCGACGACCGAAGAATGATACTGGTCGAGTTCCGCGCGCGACTGAGGGCGGTCCTTCGTCCATCCGCTCCGCGTTTGCGAGCCCACCGGATCGCTGCCGTACCAGTAATGACGAGGAGGGTGAAGACGACCGGCGTATAGATCCCCCTCCAGCCAACCAACCCACGACATGAACTCGGCGGACTCCTTGGATCTCTCGCCGTCCCACACGAAAGTAATCGTCCGGAAGTACTCGTCCCAGTTCAGGTAACTTCGCACCCATAGTGCGATCGTCGCGACAAAGAGCACCAACGAGAGCGATGTCGCGGTGTTGAGAAAGATGCGGAGCAGTCGCCTCATCGCGGCTCCCGGAACTTCGCGGCCGGCGCGGTCGCTCCACACTCCGGGCAGCGCTCGGGCGTGCCGCGCAGATCGTACCCGCACGCGAGACACCGGCCCTGGCGCGAGCGCTTGCGAGACTTGCATCCTCGCGACCATCGAGTTGCGGCCAAAGCCGGCGCGACGGCAAACAACGTGACGATGAACCAGTAAGGTGCTGCGAACACGTCGTGCGGTACGATGGGCCAGTCACCCAGCGCCTCCAGTTCAATCTGCCTCTCGCGGTGATACGCAAATCCCCATTGCTCGAGCCGCGTCGGCCGCCAAAGGAGCTTGGGTATGACCGGATTGCCCGGTGCTGCCTCCCAAGCCAAATGGTGCCACCCCAAGCCGGGACCGCCCTCTTCATAGATTCGTCGTTGGGGTTCCTCCGCAGCCCACACGACGACGCCCCAATGGGAGATTACTTGTTGCCAGTAATTTCCCACGCGGGGCACGTATTGCAACCGTGCCCAGCGATCACCCTGTTGGTGGCTGCGCACCCACAGCGCGGCCGTTGCGACGCACAGAACCAGCGACAGCACCGTCGCGGCATCGAGCAGAATGCGGCGCGCTCGCCTCAACATGCCCGCCATCCTACCGCGTCGGCTCCCGTCCAGAATACCGACCGCCTGCTTATGCCTCGCGGCCTTCCGACGCGTACCGCCCCTCGCAAGTCCCGCCCCGATGCGCATCCAGGACCCTCCGCGCGCACCCCCCGGAAAAATAAAAACCCCCCATCATCCCTCGGAAAACACCGTCAAATCCAGCTTTTTTCGCGACTGCTGCGCCAACGTGGTCCCAGCCGCGCACCGCCGCGGGTCCATACGGAGGCCCAACATGCGCACGCACGACGACGACGACAATGAAAACGACGATCCCAAACCCATCTCCCCCCGATGCACGAAAATGCACGCCAATGCACGACATGTTCAAAACGTCACGCGCCCCCGATCCATCCGCCGGCACCCGGATGCGATGCTCCCATCACGAAACGTGCAGAACGAACCCACCGAGGTCCAAACCCGCAACACCGCGCCACAAAAACCCACACCGCGCCACATTCCCGCGCGCCGGCGCAAAACGAAGCCACCGCGCGCCGCCGAGTCGGGAAAGGTTTCACCCCCCCTGCCACAAGGAGCATGCGACAGGGTAGATAGTCACGACGGCCGTGCCACGGTCGAAACTTCGCACACAGGGCAATCCGCCATGAACGCAACCCTTCCCACCACCAACGCAAACACCATCCCCCTCAACTACGCCACCTCCGCCGCCAACGCACCCGCCAACGCTGCCGAACGTCTCGTCTCCCTCGACGCCTTCCGCGGCCTGGTCATGATCCTCATGGTCTCCGCCGGCCTCTCCATCCCGCAGGTCGCCAAGGCCTATCCCGGCAACGCCTTCTGGAAGTTTCTCGCCTTCCACACCGACCACGTCGCCTGGGCCGGTTGCGGCCTCTGGGACCTCATCCAGCCCTGCTTCATGTTCATGGTCGGCGCCGCCATTCCCTTCTCCATCGCCAGCCGCCAAATGAAGGGCCAGTCGTTCGAACTCATGGCGCTTCACGCATTCTGGCGCGCCATCGCCCTCACCCTCCTCAGCGTCTACCTCGTCTCGAGCTGGTCCCCCAAAACCAACTGGCTCTTCACCAACGTCCTCGCCCAGATCGGCCTCGGTTACTTCTTCCTCTTCCTGGTCGCCTGGCTCAAGCCGCGCTGGCAGCTCGCGGTCGCGCTATCGATCCTGCTCTTCTACTGGGCCGCCTTCGCCGTCTACCCCGCCCCCGCCGCCGGCTTCAACTTCGCTGCCGTCAATGCCGAAGGATGGACGCCCCAGCTCCACGGCTTCGCCGCCCACTGGGAGAAGAACACCAACCTCGCCGCCGCCTTCGATCGCCGCTTCCTCAACCTCTTTCCGCGCAAGGAAATCTTCACCGGCGAGCCCGGCGGCTACCCCACCCTCAACTTCATCCCCTCCCTCGCCACCATGATCTTCGGCCTACTAGCAGGCGGCCTCCTCCGCTCCGCCACCATCCCGCCCAAGCGCAAGATCCAAACCCTCCTGGCCGCCGGCGCGATCGGCATCGTCGCCGGCCTACTCCTCGACGCCACCGGCATCTGCCCCAGCGTCAAGCGCATCTGGACCCCCTCCTGGACCCTCTTCTCCAGCGGCTGCGCCTCGATCGGCCTCGCAGTCTTCTACGCCATCATCGACGTCCAGCGCCATCGCACCTGGGCCTTCCCCCTGGTCGTAGTCGGCATGAACTCGATCGCCGTCTACGTCATGTCTCAGCTCATGAAGCCCTACATCCGCGAGACCGTCCAGCGCCACCTCGGCAAGGAAATCTTCGCCAAACCCCTCGGCCCAAACTTCGCCCCCATGGTCCAATCCGCCACCATCCTCCTTGTCCTCTGGCTCGTCGCCTTCTGGATGTACCGCCGGCGGCTGTTTTTGAAGATCTAGGTGTTCACTCGCCGCGCTGCTCTGCGAGCCAAGCCTGGCCCGCAAGACGACCCGCTGACCCAGGCGAGATTACGACAATTCTCAGGTTCTTGATTGAACGCTCCCACACACTTGTTACATTAAAAAGAATTCCATCCAACAAAGGGTTCGGCGTCGGCAGGACGGAGACGGATGCCAGGATCCGACCATGACCAGCTCGAATCGAAGCGCGATCGCGCCGAGGACGAGTTGCGGCGGACCGGGGAGTTGCTCCGCGCCGTCGCCGACGAGGTGACCGACGCGATATACGTCAAGGACCGTGGCGGCAAGTACCTCTTGTTCAACAAGGCGGCCAGCCGGCTCACCGAAAGGTCGGCCGCGGAGGTGCTGGGGCGGGACGACACCGCAATCTTCGATGTGGACAGCGCCCGGATCGTGATGGAACGCGACCGGCGGGTGATGGCCGCCGGGGTGGCCGAGACGGAAGAAGTGGAGCTCACCGCCGCAGGCGTTACGCGCACCTACCTGGCGACCAAAGCTCCGTTCCGCGACGAGCTGGGAAACATCGCGGGCGTCATCGGCATCTCGCACGAGATCACCGATCGGAAGCGGGCCGAGCAACAATCGCGCGTCACCGCGGAGCGACTGCACGCAGTCATTGCAGGAGCCCCGATGGTGATCTGGGCCATCGATCGGGATGGCATCAAGACTCTTTCGGTCGGCAAACTGCTCAAGAAGTGGGGCCGCGAGGAAAATGAAATGGTCGGCCGCTCGATATTCGAAGCGGCGCAGGATGTGCCGGAAATGCTCGACGCCGCTCGTCGAGTGCTGAAGGGCGAATCGCTATCGGGAGTCACCACCGCCGGAGCCGAGACGTTCGAGTGGTGGTACTATCCGCTTCGTGCCGAGAATCAGGCGATCACCGGCGCCATTGGGGTGGCGATCGACATCACCGACCGGAAGCGGGCCGAGGACGCGCTGCGGCGGAACGAGCGCCTGTTGCGGCAGGTGTTGAACGCCCTTCCCGTTGGGGTTGTGGTGACCGATCTGTCCGGAGACGTCGTCCTGAGCAACCCGGCATCCAAGCGCATATGGGGCGGGATGATCACGAGCGGGGCCGAGCGCTATGCCAAGTCCTTGGGCTGGTGGCATGGCACAAGGAAGCGGATCGGACCCGACGAGTGGCCTTCCTTGCAGGCCTTCACCACAGGGCAATCCACGGTCAATAAACTCATCGACATCGAGGCGTTCGATGGTGTTCGGAAGGTTATTGAGAACTCGGCAGCGCCGATCCTGGACGATGACCAGGCCATCACCGGAGCGGTTGTGATCAATGAGGACGTCACCGACATTTTGCGCCTGGAAGACCAGTTCCGCCAAGCCCAGAAGATGGAGGCTGTCGGCCAGTTGGCGGGAGGTGTGGTCCACGATTTCAACAACTTGCTAACCATCATTAACGGCTACAGCGAGATCATCCAGACCCAGCTCCCGCCGGACAGTCCGGTGCAAAAGTTGGTCCGTGAGATCGATCAAGCTGGGGAGCGCGCCGCTTCCCTGACCCGCCAACTCCTGGCGTTCAGCCGCAAGCAGGTGCTGGAGCCAAAAGTGCTGAACCTGAACGCCATCGTGACCGACACGGCGAAGATACTGCAACGGCTGATCGGGGAGGACATCGAGTTGAACACCGCGCTGGAGCCGTCGTTGGGCTTGGTGAGGGTTGATCCCGGCCAGATCGAGCAGGTTCTCATGAACCTCGCGGTAAATGCCCGTGACGCCATGCCTCAAGGCGGCAAGTTAGCTCTGGAGACGGCCAACGTGGACCTGGATGCAACGTACACGCAAGCCTACTCCGACCTGCTTCCCGGGCCTTACGTCATGATGGCCGTGTCGGATACGGGGATGGGGATGGACGAGGCGACGAAGGCCCACATCTTCGAGCCGTTCTTCACCACCAAGGAACCGGGGAAAGGCACGGGCTTGGGTCTGGCAACGGTCTTTGGCATCGTCAGGCAAAGCAACGGCCACATTGCCGTATCCAGCGAGCCGGGACGAGGCGCGACGTTCAAGATTTACCTGCCCGTCGTCGCAGGAGTCATTTCATCGCCCAAGCCTCACCCGGACCCTAAGTCTGCACCGCGCGGCAACGAAACGATCCTCCTGACCGAAGACGATTCGGCCGTGCGGGCGCTGGCTCGTCACGCCTTGCAGATGCACGGATACACGGTCCTCGAAGCCGGCCAGGGTGATAAAGCGCTCCATGTAGCCGAGGAGTACAAGGGCACGATCCACCTGCTGGTGACGGACGTGGTGATGCCGGTCATGAGCGGTCGTGAACTCGCCGAGCGTCTGGCTGCCATTCGACCTGGCCTCAAGGTGTTATACACGTCGGGGTACACCGACGACGCGGTGATTCGGCACGGGATTTCGCTGGCGGAGACGGCATTTCTTGAAAAGCCATTCACGCCGAGCTCGCTTGCGACGAAAGTGCGGGATGTGCTGGATCAATAGAGGAAGGGGCCACAGAACCGCACGCTGAAGCCGGCCGAGCGCATGGGCTAGGGACTCCACTGACATGCTTGCTTCTATAATGAAAGTTTAGCAAGTCTATATAGAATACGCGCCGCTCCGCGATATTGAGATGCTCATTATGCGCTGCGCGAGCTTTTATCGATCACGCGCGTGAAGGTGCCTTCATATTTTTCTGAAGGTAGTTAGTACCTTATGAGGAAAGTTAAATGACGGATTTGGACAGGGGAGCTTCGGGCGTCTGCTCCCAAGGCGAAATCGTAACAAAGGGCCAGAACAAAACTGCGGTTTTAACGATCGAGGATGATGCGTCGGTCGCCGAGCTGCTGTGCAACGTGTTGAAGCGCGATGGCTGCACCGTTGTCGTGGCAGCGAACGGAATGTGCGGACTTGCGGCTGCCGAATCGCAGGTGTTCGACCTGATCATGCTCGACATTTGCCTGCCGGACCTGGATGGTTGGGAGGTCTGCCGGCGTCTTCGAAATAGTCCGCGCACGCAGTGCGTGCCGCTGATCATGTTGACCGCCGACGGGTCAGAGGCGGATCGGGTGCTCGGGTTGGAATTGGGCGCGGACGACTACGTCTCCAAGCCGTTCAGCCCGCGGGAGTTGCGGGCCCGAATCCGGGCCCTGCTCCGCCGCTCGGGCGCGCGTTCGAAGCCGGATCGGCGCATCCAGCATGGCGAACTCTCGATCGACGCGGACCGCCGTGAAGTGACCTATGCGGGGCGGATGATCTCGCTGACCGCGAGCGAGTTCCTCATCCTGCAGCTTCTCGCGAGCAGTCCGGGACGAGTCTTGTCGCGTCCGGAGATCAGCTCGCTGCTGCGCGAAGGCGACTCCGCGGCGCTCGACCGCGCGATCGACGCTCACATCAAGTCGATCCGCAAACGGCTTGGCAACGGCGGTGAAATGGTCGAGACGGTCAGGGGATTTGGTTATCGATTGAGGGACCACGCCGTTTCCCAATAATCGAATGTGGGGCGGACGCGCGGGCCTCGCGCGGGTGTGTCGACTATCTCTGGCTTCTCGTGGCGGTCGAACGATCGACGAATCGCTCGACCACCTCCACAAGCGCCCGTCGGTCCGCGGGCTTGCTGACCACATCATCACAACCCGCGGCGAGGCATTCCTCGCACGTTCCCGCCATGGCATTAGCGGTAAACGCAATGATCACGCCGGGATAGCCCGCGTCGCGCAACCTCCTTGTCGCGACGTAACCGTTCACCCCGGGCATTTCCATGTCCATCAGGATGACGGTGTACGCCATGCCCGCCCGCCAGGCCTCCAGGGCTCTGGCGACCGCGGCGTCACCCCGGTCGCACATCGTCACCGCAAGGCCGAGCGCACGCATCTTCGCGGCGACCATTTCGCGCACGGACCGTACGTCGTCCACGACCAGCAGCCTTCCCATACGCCCCACACCGGCGGTCGGGGGGGGTGATGGGCGGTGCGCCCGATCCGTTGCCGGGAACGTGGGCGCTGTCGGGCCGACAGTGGCGGGCGCATCGATCGTTAACGTGAAGGTGCTTCCCACCCCCGGCGAGCTGACGACCGTGATATCTCCCCCGAGGAGTTTGGCCAGGCTTTTGGAAATGCTCAGCCCGAGACCTGTGCCCCCGACCCGCTGATCGGTGGGATCGCCCGCCTGCATGAAGGGATCGAAGATGCGAGCGAGGTCCGCCTCGGCGATGCCGATGCCGGTGTCGGTCACTTCGACGCGAAGTCCCTGCTGGCCGCCGGGCGCCACGGCCCTTCGCGCGTAGACCGCGATGCCCCCGCGCTCGGTGAACTTCATGGCATTGCCGAGCAGATTGAGGAGGATCTGGCGGAACCGGCCCGGGTCGATGTAGACGTAGCTGGGAATGTCCGCCGAGCATGACAACGTGAGGCTTAGGCCCTTTTTGCGAATCTGCGGACCGAGCAGCTTCTCCAGCTCGTCAAACAACTGGCGGGCGTCGCACGGCTGGCGAACAATGCCGATCTGGTCGGACTCGATCTTGGAAATGTCAAGGATGTCATTAACGACGCTGAGTAGTTTTTCGCATCCGCCGTGGATTTCCCCCATCCACGCCGCGCGGGTTTCCGGAGCCAGGTGCGGGGTGTCGAGCAGTAGTTCGGCGTATCCCAAGACGGCGGTCATCGGCGTGCGGATCTCGTGGCTCATCATGGCCAGAAACCTGCTCTTGGCGTTGTTGGCGGCCTCGGCGGATTCCTTGGCGCTGCGCAGTTCCTCTTCGATCTGCTTGCGCGCACTAATATCCTCGATCGTGGCGATCGCGCGCAACGGGCGGCCGACCGAATCGCTGATGACGGTGGCGTGGACGTGAACCCAGACGATCTGCCCGTCCCGCCGGACGTACCGCTTCTCGATCTCCTGGTCGCATTGGTCCTGCATCATGGATCGAAACTGCGCGACATTGGCATGGCGATCGTCCGGATGCGTAATGTCGAGGAAACCCAGCTTCAAGAGCTCGTCGGGCGCATAGCCGGTGATCTGGCAGAACTTCCGGTTTACCCTGACGAATCGCCTGGTGCTAATGTCCACTTGCACCAGGCCCCACGCGGCGAGTTCGAAATGGGCGCGGTAAAACTCCTCGCTGGCGCGCAACGCCTCGGTGGCGCGCTGCAGTTCTGCGGCATCGCGGCGCAACCTGCGCTTCGCGATCAGCAGGTATACGCCCACCAACATCAAGTTGAGGGTAATGGTGATCGCGACCCAGCCCGCGCCGACAAACCAATCGAATCGCTGCGCAACGCTCATCTGCCACCTCTAAAACCGATGGTGATCATTGCATCGGCGAGTAGCACCCCGTTTCTGCGTTAAACGCTGTATATGAGAGACTTGCGCTATCTCCGTGAATTTTCGGTGAATGCTTTCCTGCAACTAATTGCGCTGGCGATGTGGCCGAAACAAGGGGTGTGACAAACGAATTAGAAGTCATAAATGACAAGTGTGGCGAAACGACGCAAAGCGTCCTCGCGCTGACCGAGAGTCTCATCGCCCAGGTGGTCATCGTCGCCGCGGACGACCTGAATGCCCTGGCGAGCCTGCACGGCCAACTCCACGCGCTGGCTGCGCATTGCGACGCAACCGGCCCGTCGGCATGTGGCATGAGCGAGTCGGCGGCGCGCCTCGAGAAGCTGGTTGAACGGATCATCCTTCACGAAGTGCCAGACGCAAACCAGGCGATGGCCGAACTGGGCAAGGGAATCGTCGAGCTGCAGTTGCTGGTCGGCGATGACAGTTCCGCCGAGCCGCAACAGTCGCAGGAGATTCCCGTCGTCGCAGCGCCGCCTGCGGAGGCGCCGGCGGCTCATCCCTGCGAGGAGCAAACGCTCAGTCCGGATGACCTGTCTTTGATAGAAGAGTTCGTCGCCGAGGCGCATGGGCACCTCGAATCCGCCGAGGCGTCGATCCTGAAGCTGGAGGACAATCCCGAAGATGCGGAGGCAATCAACGCGATTTTCCGCTCGTTCCACACGATCAAAGGCGTGGCTGGGTTCTTGAACCTCAAGCAGATCGGGGCCTTGGCCCATAGCGCGGAGAACCTGCTCGACCTCGCTCGACAGGGCTTGATGCGGCTCGCCGGCACGGCACTGGACGTCGTTCTCGCTGCCGTTGATTTGATGAAGGTGCTGGTGGGGAACGTCGCCAGCGCCGCCCAGAGCGGCAGACCGGTCGCCGCTGACCCGGCTCTGGGCACCCTCCTGGACCGGCTGACATCATGCGTTACGGGAAAGGATCAGGCTCCCGTGTCGACGGCAGCATTGGCGGCGACGGCGCAGCCGAACCGGGAGAGCGTGCCCAATGCAGAGGAAGGGAAGACGCCTGGTAGCAGCGCCGCCGTTTCGGCCGACACGACCGTGCGGGTCGCCACGGACCGACTGGACAGCCTAGTCAATATGGTCGGCGAACTGGTCATCGCCCAGGTGATGGTCTTCCAGGACGCCAAGCCGCTGCTGGTCGGCAAGCACCGCCTCGCCCGCAACCTCAGTCACCTCGGCAAGATCACCCGCGAGATGCAGGAACTCTCGATGTCGATGCGGATGGTGCCGATCCACGGCGTCTTCCAGAAGATGTCGCGCCTGGTCCGCGACCTGGCGAAAAAATCCGGCAAAGAGATCGAACTCTCACTGGTCGGTGGCGAAACCGAGCTTGACCGCAACCTGATCGAGGCCATCACGGACCCGCTGGTGCATATGGTCCGCAACTCCGCTGACCACGGGATCGAAATGCCCGACCAGCGCGCGCAGGCCGGCAAGCCGCGGGCCGGACGGCTCGAACTCAAGGCCTGCCATCACGGCGGCAACATCGTCATCGAGATTACCGACGACGGGCGCGGGCTCGACAAGGCCCGGATCCTCCGCAAGGCCGTCGCCGCCGGGATCGTCGCTGAGGGAGTCCAGCCGAGCGAGCAGGAACTCTTCAAACTGATTTTTCACGCCGGACTATCGACCGCGGAAAAGGTCACCGATGTCTCGGGCCGCGGGGTCGGCATGGACGTGGTAAAGCGAAATGTCGAGGCCCTGCGCGGGCGGATCGACATCACCTCGGTCGAAGGCCATGGTGCGACGTTCGCGATCCGCCTGCCCCTGACCCTTGCGGTCATCGACGGGTTGGTCGTCAAGGTCGGCGCGGCGCGCTTCATCCTGCCGATCCTCAGCGTGGAGCAGAGCCTGCGGCCCAAGGCCGAACAACTTTCGACGATTCAGGGTCGCGGCGAGATGTGCATGGTGCGCGACAGCCTCCTGCCCCTCTACCGCCTGCATCGCCTGCTGGACGTCACGCCGACGACCCAAGACGCGACGCAGGCCTTGGTGGTCATCGTTCAGGACGACAGCCGGCGGTGCTGTCTGCTCGTCGATGAGCTGCTGGGGCAACAACAGGTGGTCATCAAGTCGTTGGGCGATGGCGTCGGGAAGGTCCGCGGCGTCAGCGGCGGGGCGATCCTGGGAGACGGCAACGTGAGCCTCATCCTGGACGTCCCCGGCCTGATCGACGTGGCGTCCGGCAACCAGGGATAACGGCGCTTAACAATACTTACCTTTACACCTTTACCAGGAGTCGCAATGAGCAGTGCAACGCTCTCCAACGAGAGCCCAACGGTCGCCACGGCAAGGGGGGGAAAGTACCTCACCTTCGCCCTGGGCAAGGAAGAGTATGGACTCGAGATCCTCAAGGTGCGCGAGATCATCGGCTACATGGAGATCACGGCCGTGCCGCGCACGCCCGCCTACGTCAAGGGCGTAATCAACCTCCGCGGGCAGGTGATCTCGGTCGTCGACCTGCGGGCGAAGTTCGACATGCCCGCTGCCGAACGCACGGAGGAGACGTGCGTCATCGTCGTCGAGATCAAAGGCCAGAACGGGCGCAAGCTCTCGACGGGCATCGTCGTCGATCGGGTCAGCGAAGTATTGAACATCGCCAGCGAGAAGATCGAAGAACCGCCGACGTTCGGCGCCGCGGTCGACACCGGCTTCATCCTGGGGATGGGCAAGATCGGCCAGAGCGTGAAGATCCTGCTCGACATCGACAAGGTGCTCACGACGCAGGAGACGGCGACGCTGGTCGAGATCGCCGCCGAGGCGCCGCCTGCTCAAACGTAAGTCATCCAATTCTAACACTTACCCATTCACCATTTACACATTCAGGCTCAAGGGGGAAGGAATAATCATGAAGCTTACCATTGGAAAACGCATCACTTTCGGCTTTGCCACCACGATCATTTTGACGGCGGCGCTCGGCGTGTTCACCTTCACGCGCATCACGGTCATTGACGCCAAGACGCAAAACCTGGCCAACGACGCGCTGCCCGGAGCGATCTACAGCGGCGACATGGCGACGATGACGCAGCAGAACGTCGCGTTGCTCCTGCAACACATCGTCTCCGACGACGATGCCAAGATTAAGAGCATCGAGGAGCGCACCCAGGCGACGAAGGAAAAGCTCGACAAGGTCTACGAGAGCTATGAGAAGCAGATCACCGAGGACGAGGACCGCCGGTTGTTTCAGGCGTGCGTCGAGGCTCGCAAGGGGTGGGTTGCGGCCAAGGAAGAGGTGATGGCGCTGAGCCGCGCCCACAAGGACAAGGAGGCGATCCACGCCTTTGAGGAACGCGCCTATGCGGCGTTCGTCAAGGTGCGCGAGAGCGCGAATGCGCTGAGTGACTACAACAAGCGCGACGGCGAGCAGGCCGGCGCTGACGCCACGCGCACCGTTGCGGTCGCCAAAATGGGCATCATGATCGGCGTGGCGACCGCCATCGTGCTGGGCGTCGTGCTCGCCTTCATCATTATCCGCGGTGTCAATAAGGCCCTGACCCGGATGGCCGACACGCTCGGCGACGGCTCCGAGCAGGTCGCCAGCGCCGCCGGCCAGGTCTCGTCGGCCAGCCAGTCCCTCGCGCAGGGCGCGTCCGAGCAGGCCGCCAGCCTCGAGGAGACCACCAGCGCCCTTGAGGAGATGAGCAGCATGACCAAGAAGAACGCCGAGACCGCGGCGCAGGCGAACGCGCTGTCGGCCGAGACCAAGGCGGCGGCGGACAAGGGGAACCAGGCGATGCACAAGATGGGCGCGGCGATCAACGAGATCCAGAAGAGCGCCACCGAGACCGCCAAGATCATCAAGGTGATCGACGAGATCGCGTTCCAGACCAACCTCCTCGCCCTCAATGCCGCGGTGGAAGCCGCGCGGGCAGGCGAAGCCGGCAAGGGATTTGCCGTGGTCGCCGAGGAGGTCCGGAACCTGGCGATGCGGTCGTCGGAAGCGGCCAAGAACACCAGCGCCCTGATCGAGGAAAGCGTGCAGTCGGCGCGCAACGGCGTGGCGATCTCGACCGACGTCGCCAAGACGCTGGAAGAGATCAACGTCGCGGCCGCCAAGGTCAACGACCTGATCGCGGAGATCGCCACCGCCAGCCAGGAGCAGAGCCAGGGCATCGGACAGGTGAACACGGCGATGGCGCAGATGGACAAGGTCACGCAGAGCTCGGCCGCCAACGCCGAGGAGTCCGCATCGGCGAGCGAGGAACTCTCCAGCCAGGCGGAGCAGCTCCGCGGTGTCGTCGGCGAGCTCGTCGCGCTGGTCGGCGGATCGCGCGACAACAATGGCCCCGCGTCCCCCCGCCGCCACCAGGACGCGCCCGGCGCATCAGCCCGGTCACGCGCCCAGGCGAGCGCCGTTCGCAAGGGCCCGTCAAAGCCCGCCGGGAAGAAGGCCGCAGACCTGATTCCGCTCGACGCGAGCGAGCAGGGAAACGCACAGGACTTCAACGAGTTCAGCGAAGCCGCCTGAGCGATCCCGCTGGCCGGCCGACCGCCGGGGCGCGACCAATCGCGCCCGGGCGCGCCGACCGCGCAATAGATAGACCACACTACCCTCCGCAAGAGTGCCTTATGTTCGGTAAAACTGTCATCGCTCTGGCCTGCAGTGCAACCATGGTCGCAGCGGCTCGACACGCCTGCCTCGCGGACGACCATCCCGAGACCCGCGTGCCGGCAACCGCGGTGGCCGACTCGGAGTCCGCGTCCATCGACGAAGATCTCCGCTTCGTGCCGACCACGCGGCCGAGCCTTCCCGAGCCCCAGCACCCGCCACTTTCCAACGAGCGGAACGTGGACACCAACAAGGCTCCGGGCGAATGGCAGCGGCTGACCGACGACTGGTTCGGACTGCGACCCGCGCTGGACGACCGCGGCATCAGCCTGCAAAGCTCGCTCACCATCGACGCCTCGAAGAATTTCCGCGGCGGCGCTGACACCGCCGGGTCCGCCCTGCGAAGCCTGTTTAACGCCAATCTCACGCTCGACACGCAGCGCCTGCTCGGATGGAGCGGCGGGACGCTGTTCCTCAGTTTCCAGAACCAGAGCGGGCACAGCGGCCAGGAGCTGGCCGGCAGCTTCCAGGGGATCTCCAACATCGACGCCGACGGTCGCACACAGATCTCCGAGCTGTGGTACGAGCAGGTCCTCCTTGACGGTAAACTGCGCCTTAAGGCCGGGAAGATCGACGCCAGCGCCGAGTTCGCCCATTCGAAAAACGCCGGCGAATTCCTCAACGCCAGCGCCGGCTTCAGCCCCACGATCCTCGACATGCCCGCCTACCCCGATCCGGCGACCGGCATCAGCGTCTTCGTAAAACCATGCGAGCAATACTACGCCGGCGTCGGCATCTATGACGGCTCGCTGCTCGAGGGCAAGCCGACTTGCGCGCTGGGCCCCCGCACCTTCTTTCGCAGCGGTTCAAGCCTGTTCATGATCGGCGAGGCGGGCGTGAATTGGACCGCCTCCAATCTCGGCGGCCGCCTCGGCGCGGGCGCGTGGTATCACACGGGCACGTTCGCGCAATTCGACGGCGGCGCCCGCGAGGGCGCCTGGGGCCCCTACCTTGTCCTCGATCAAGCCATCTGGCGCAAGAACCCGGCAGACAAGGACGACGGCCGCGGCATCGACGTGTTCCTCCAGTACGGCTACGCCGATGCATCGGTCAGCCCGGTGCAGCATCACGTAGGCGTCGGCCTCACCTGGACCGGCATCGTGCCCAACCGGGACGACGACGTGCTCGGGCTCGGCGCGAGCTGGGTCCGCTTCAGCGACCGGCGCGGCGCCAATTTCGACACGGATTCGGAGCTCGCCGTCGAACTGTTCTACAAGCTCAAGCTCACCCCGTGGCTCAGCGTCAAACCGGATTTGCAGTACGTCCACAACCCCGGCGGCGTCGCCGCACGTAACGACGCGCTGGTCGCCAGCGTCCGCCTCGTCGTCGATTTCTAGCCTCCGATTTAAGGTTCAATCATGACAGTCACCGCCAACGCCAACCTGACCGAGGGAGAGTTCACCAAGCTCTCCGATCTCGTCTACCGTCACTGCGGGATCAACCTGCACGACGGCAAGATGGAGCTGGTCCGCGCCCGCCTCGCCAAGCAGATGCGAATCGGGCGGTTCGAAACCGCTACAGATTACATCGACCACGTCCTCTCGGACCCCAGCGGCGAGGAATTCAAAAAACTGATCGACGCCCTGTCGACCAACCTGACCAGCTTCTTCCGCGAGAAGAATCACTTTGACTACCTCGAGCGCGAGCTGCTCCCCAGGCTCCTGGCCGACAAGAAGCGGCGCGGCAATCGCCGCCTCCGCGCCTGGAGCGCCGGCTGCAGTACGGGCGAAGAGCCCTACTCCCTGGCGATGATACTCCTCGAGGCCACCGGCGGCGGCGGCGGCGGACAGTCTGCCTGGGACGTCAAGCTCCTCGCCACCGACATCTCCACCCGCGTGCTCGCCCATGCCCGACGCGGAAGCTACGACAAGAAACGCGTCGAAGGCGTCCCCTCGCAACTCCGCAACAAGTACCTGGCCGCCAACAAGCTCGACGGCCGCGTCTTCTACGACGCCTCCCCCGCGCTGAAGGGCCTCATCTCCTTCCGCCACCTCAACCTGATGCAGACCTGGCCGTTCGCCGGCCCGTTCGACTTCATCTTCTGCCGCAACGTCATGATCTACTTCGACAAGCCCACCCAGCAAAAGCTGGTCGGCCGCTTCTACGATTTCCTGGCCCCGGGCGGCGTGCTTTTCACCGGGCACTCCGAGTCCCTCACCGGCATTACCCACGGCTTCAAGTACGTCTTGCCGACCATCTACGTCAAACCTTAAAGGCCCGCTGAATGAGCGTGACCATTACCATCAACGTTTCCGACGCGCGAAGCTCCAGCAATCCTGGTGACGTGCTCGTCACCTACTCGCTGGGCTCGTGCATCGGCGTCTGCCTGTACGACCCCCAGGCCAAGGTCGCCGGGCTGCTCCACTACCAACTCCCCACCTCCACCCTGGACGCGGCGCGGGCCAAGGAACGACCGGCAATGTTTGCCGACACCGGCATGGCCCTGCTGCTGGCGCAGATGGAGGCCCTGGGAGCGCAGCGGCGTCGGATGAAGGTCAAACTCGCCGGTGGCGCCGCCATGTTGAACGACGCCTCGTCGTTCAACATCGGTAAACGCAACCACGCCGCCATCCGAAAGATCCTC
>JAQGHM010000278.1 GCA_028291615.1 Phycisphaerales bacterium
GGCCTGATCTTAAGAGGCGTGGGGCGAGTGGGCAATGATTGGGGGCGGGCGTTGGGAGCGCGGGGGAATCCGGGGCGGCGCTTTGGGCGCTGGCGCTTCCGGCGCTCTGCCCCGGCGTGGGGGGTGGTGCGGGGGGCGATTGAACTACTCACGTCTTGCCTCACTTAGGTGTGCGAGCCGGCGAGTCGAAGAGCGCTTGGCTCTTGTTTCTCGAGTGGGGTACCACTCCATGTCGCAGGTACGCGACCCATGGGCGGGACGCCGCGTGCTACCTGCATGGGGTGGTGGAGTGGGAGGACCCACCGAACGAGTTGGGTGGGCATTGGGGGGCGATTGGACTGCGGGGTTGTGGGGGCGGCGGGCGGGTTGACGACGGGGCGTCTTTTTGCATATTGTCTCACCCGTCCTGGCGGTTGGCTGATTCGGACAGATGGCCCCATCGTCTAGAGGCCCAGGACACCGCCCTTTCACGGCGGCGACATGGGTTCGAATCCCATTGGGGTCACCTTATCATTTGCCAAAGTTCGGCAAGTGGCAGAATCCCCCGGCAAAACCGGGGGATTTTTGTTTACCCTTTTGATGGATGCTCGGGGATCTTGGTGACCGTCCCGCGCATCGCCGCCATCGCCGCACCGCACTCGACGACCGCCCGCGCCGCCATTGCGACGGCCAGCGCCCCCAGCACCGCGCATGCAGTCCATAATTGATCCGCGCCCGCTCCTGCCGCTGCGCCGGCGCAGATGCCCGCCGCGATCCAGCCGCGCAGCGTCCATTTCGGCCACGTGCGATAGCGCACCATCTGCTTGCCGCTGCCGTGCTCTTCGACCGCGAGTCGCACCCGCGCCGCACCGACCACGCCGCCCCGCAGTTCCAGGTCCCACCGGTCGTAATCCCCGCCGCGCACGACGACGACACCCTTGTCGCGCAACTGTTTCTCCAGCGATTCAAGTCGCTGTTCGCCGCTTTGCCACGTCTCGTACCAGACCGAAAACGTCCGCGGCCAGGGCCACGCGAATCGCGTCACACCGCGGCGCCTTCGCCACGGCGTCATGCCGTGCCGCATCCGCCCGGATAATCGCGCCAAGGGTTGGATCAGGTGGAGCAGCGCCGTCAGCAGCGTCGCTGCGAGGAGTCGTCCGCGCGATTCCCGCGACTCAACAAAGGTCGCCCGTCGCGCCGCGACGATCGCCTGCACGATCGGCACGGCCATCGCCACCGCGAGGAGCGGCAGTGCCAGCAGCAGCGGCCGCCAAAAAAAGCCGACCAGTGACGTCGCCGCCAGCGCGCCGATTAGGAGGTACCACTCGGGCATCAAGCCAAGCGATGCCCACAGCCCCGCTGACGCCTGGTAGACCGATTGAAACAGCGCTGATCCCCAGGTGCCGTGATAGATCCGTCGCCGGCTATGGCCGAAGACCCAGGACAGCCCCTGATCGTAAAGTCGTCCCGTCCACGCGACGTGTCCGCCGGCCGTGTATTGCTGCGGCCACTTCCGCTCGAGCTGTCCCTCGGCCGCGCCGTAGTTGTACTGCTGTCGCCAGAATCGCCGCACACCGTTGCGCCGGTGGTGCCAGACCATCGCGCCGGCGGTGAAGCCGAGGGTCCACCCGCGCTCCTGGATTCGCCAGCAGACGTCCACATCATCGCCAGCGATCGTGAATTGGCGATCAAACCCGCCGATCGCGCGCAGGCATTCGGTTCGAAACGCCATGTTGCACCCGGGCAGGTGCTCGGCCAGGCGATCGGTGAGCAGCACGTGCGTCGGATTGCCCGGCGAGCGCGAAACGCTCTCGGCGACCAGGCCGTCGCCCAGCGGCGCGATGTTCGGTCCGCCAATCCCGGCATGCTTGGTATGCGCGAATGCGTCGGCCAAGTACATCAGCCAATGTTCGTCCGGCCACGCGTCGTCATCCAGGTAGGCGATGATCTCCCCGCTTGCCGCCGCCAGGCCCGTGTTGCGCGCGGCGCTCAAGCCCAGCGGCGCAGTGGTGATGAGCTTCACGTCGTACGCCCGCGCGATCAGGGCCGTGTCGTCGGTCGAGCCATCATCGACCACGATCGTCTCGTAGTTCGGATATTCCAGCCGCCCCAGTCCGGCGAGCGTGTCGCGAATCGTCCGCGCGCCGTTGCGCGTGCAGACCACGACCGACACCTTAGGCCAGGACCGATCCATCGGAAAGGGCGTGTCGGCATACGCCCGCTTCACCACGTCCAGCGCGGCCTTGGGTTTGCGGTCGACGGTCGTCAGGCCGAATCTCCAATCTTCGATATCGTGCCCGCCACGATGCCATTCGTCGGTCCATGCGAAGACAAACGCCCCCGCCCCGCCCGCGGAAAAGACCGTCTGAATCTGCCACTCCATCGCCGCGCCTTGGCGCTCCTCGCCGTTGCGCAAGCTGTCGAGGCCAATTTCCGCCATCACCAGCGGCCGATCCCCTGCAATGTTCTGCAGCCGCGCCAGGTATGACTCAAGTCGCTCAGGCGATTCGAGGTAAACGTTAAAGCAGACGAAATCGAGGAATGGCAGGTAAAGGTATTCGGTCGAGGGATAATTGACGTAGGTGACCAGCGCCGTCGGATCTTCCACCTTCACGGCCTGATAAAGGCGGTGGATGAAGCGTTCGATTTTTCTGTGGCCGTGCCATCGCACGATGGGTGCTGGGATCTCGTTTCCTACCGCGTAGGCTAGCAGTGCGGGATGGTTGGCGCACGTTCGGACCCCTTCTCGAACCCGTTTGAGGATGTCATTGGCGCGTCGGCGGTCGTCCAGGAAGGTGACGTGCTGCTCCCATGGCAGGCCGACCATCACCCGCATGCCCTGCTCTGCTGCGACATCGAGAAGCCAGCGCGGGGGGATCGTGTAGACGCGGACGGTGTTAATCCCCGATGCGGCCATCAGAGAAAAGTCGCGCAAAACTTGCGCACGCGTGTGGTATTCCGATCCGTCTGACTCTGGGCGAAAGGGTCCGTAAGTTACACCACGGATGTGGAATTTTTCGTCGCCGACGAAGAGGAATTTGCCGGCCACCTTTGGCCTGTGCGCGGGCAGCATCGGCGATGCAGGCGGACACGTCTGCAAGGCGACCTTGCTCGCGGGCAGGGGATGAGAAAGGGTGGACACGGTGGCTCTCATATCGGATCGGCCCAAAATGGCGACAAGGTCAGCAGGGGAGTCAATCTTACCGTTGGAAATGACCCAAAATCAGCGGGTAAAGATAGTGTTCAGCATCTGTTCTAGCAATTTAACAGGAAGAAGACGCCGACAACTTGAAATGGCACTCCGCCAGTCCTATATTACTTTCAGCATATACCAATGTTGTGCCTGAGCAAAAAATCTGAATACGCGCTTGTCGCCTTGGCGCACTTGGCCGAACAACCCGGCCGAACTGCTTCCGCGCGCGAGATTGCCCAGGCGCGGCTGCTTCCGCCTGCACTTTTGATGAACATCCTTAAGAACCTGCAGGCGCACGGGTTATTGCGGAGCACTCGGGGGGTCAAAGGCGGCTATCGAATCGATCGGGAGCTTAACTCATTGTCTTTGTATGAGTTAATCGCCATCGTGGAGTGTGCAGCCAATGCCGCCGAACCGGATTGCGGCTGCCTTGAACATCTGTCGGATGCCGCCAATGATATGGAGTTCGCCCGCTTTGCCGGTTCGCAGGGGCCGGTACAGGCATTGCAGTTTAAGCTGGTGCGATTTTTGAAGGACGTCCGCGTGGCGGATCTGGTCCTTCCGGGCCGCCGGATCGACGTGCCCATCGAGCGTTTGAAGTTCAAAGAAACCCATCAACCCGACAGGAGAATGTCCCATGCCGATCACGCTTAGCGAAAGCGCTGCCAAGGAAATCCGTTCCATCATCAAGGATCAGGGCCTCCCCGAAGATGCCACCCGCCTGCGGGTCGGTGTAAAGGGTGGCGGCTGTTCCGGATTCTCGTACATGCTCGACCTCGTCGAAGATGCGCCCGTTGAGAGCGACGAGCAACTGGAGTCGAACGGGGTCAAGATCGTGTGCGATATGAAGTCGTACCTGTACCTGAACGGTGCCGAGATCGACTTCAAAGATGAGGTCATGGGCCGCGGCTTCGTCTTCAAGAATCCGAACGCGACTTCCAGTTGCGGTTGCGGGTCGAGCTTTACTGCTTAATCGAGTAAGGGCACCTTCGGTGCACCTGCTAAACGGGTACTGGAGTTCCCGGAATGTTTCGGGTTCTGCTTCAACACGCGATCGCAATCGGTTGAGACTGAGTATCAACAGATCAGCTTGTAAGGACGTTTACGATGCCTACCGAAACCGAGGAAATCGAGACCCTCGCCAATCGCGAGTACAAGTGGGGGTTTGAGACCGCGATCGAAGCCGACACGGTTCCGCCGGGGTTGTCGGAGGAGACCGTTCGCTTCATCTCCGCCAAGAAGGGCGAGCCGGAGTGGATGCTGGAGTGGCGCCTGAAGGCGTACCGGCACTGGCTGAAGATGGAAGAGCCGCACGATTGGCCGCACCTCAAGTACCCGAAGATCGACTACCAGGCGTCGTCGTACTTCTCGGCTCCGAAGCCCAAGATGACGAGCCTGGATCAGGTCGATCCGGATCTGCTGGCGATGTACGACAAGCTGGGCATTCCGCTGAACGAGCGGAAGGCGCTCTTGGGCGTGGAAGAAGAAGGCCAGACGCCGATGGCGGTGGACGCGGTCTTCGACTCGGTTTCGGTGGTGACGACGTTCCGCAAGGAACTGGCGGCGAAGGGAATCATCTTCTGTTCGTTCGGCGAAGCGGTGCGCGAGTATCCGGACCTGGTGAAGAAGTACATGGGGTCGGTCGTGCCGTACTCCGACAACTTTTTCGCGACGCTCAACAGCGCGGTCTTTACGGATGGGTCGTTCGTATACATTCCCAAGGGCGTGAAGTGCCCGATGGAACTGTCGACGTACTTTCGCATCAACGCGAAGAACACTGGGCAGTTCGAGCGGACGCTGATCATTGCCGACGAAGGCGCGCAGGTGAGTTATCTCGAAGGGTGCACCGCCCCAATGCGGGATGAGAATCAGTTGCATGCCGCCGTGGTGGAATTGGTGGCGCTGGATAACGCGACGATCAAGTATTCGACCGTACAGAACTGGTTCCCCGGCGATCCCAAGACCGGCAAGGGCGGCATCTACAACTTCGTGACCAAGCGCGGCGCCTGCCGCGGCGTCAGCAGCAAGATCACCTGGACGCAAGTGGAAACCGGCTCGGCCATCACGTGGAAGTATCCTTCGTGCATCCTGCAGGGGGACAACAGCGTCGGCGAGTTTTATTCGGTGGCGCTGACGCATCACTTCCAGCAGGCCGACACCGGAACGAAGATGATCCACATCGGGAAGAACACCCGATCGACAATCGTCAGCAAGGGGATCTCGGCGGGTCAGGGACAGAACACGTATCGCGGCCTGGTGAAGATCCTCAAGGGCGCGACCAACGCCAGGAACTACACGCAGTGCGATTCGCTGCTGCTGGGGGATAAGTGCGGGGCGCACACGTTCCCATACATCGAGGTTCGGAACACGACGAGCAAGGCTGAGCATGAGGCGAGCACGTCGAAGATCGGCGAGGATCAGTTGTTCTATTGCAAGACGCGCGGGATCGCGTTGGAGGACGCGATCAACATGATCGTCAGCGGGTTCTGCAAGGAAGTATTTCGTGAGCTGCCGATGGAGTTCGCGGTGGAGGCGCAGAAGTTGCTGGGAGTGAGTTTGGAAGGCAGCGTTGGATAAGGGGGCGAGGTGCCGAAGAAGATTCGCGAGTTGAAAGCGATGTTGCGAAAGGCAGGTTTCCGATGGCGACCGGGAAAGGGAAGTCACTCGATTTGGGAACACCCGCTGGCGGAAAAGTCGGTCACGCTCGCCGGTCAGGACGGGCAGGACGCAAAGCGGTACATGGAAGCGCAGGTCGCCGAACAGATCGCGATAGTGGAAAGTCAGCAGTGACGCCAGTCCGGTACAGCATGTTGATTCAATGGTCGGACGAAGACGCGTGTTATGTCGTGACGCTACCTGAGTTCGATAACGCGCATACGCACGGCGACACTTACGAGAAGGCGGCCAAGCAAGGCCGGTTGTTGATTGAATCGTTCATCATGTGGAATCGGCAGGACGGCATACCGCTGCCGGAGCCGAGCAGGTTTGACGTTGAAGTGTCCGCGTAAGTGGCGCTTGAATCACGCAGAAGGATATTTAGAAAGTCATCATGGCACTGTTAGAAATCAAAAACCTCCACGCCAAGGTCGCCGTTGCGGGCGGGCGCGAGATCCTCAAGGGCGTCAATCTGACCGTGAACGCGGGCGAGGTGCACGCGCTCATGGGGCGGAACGGCTGCGGAAAATCAACGCTGTTTCAGGTGATCGCCGGACGTGAAACGTACGAGGTGACCCAAGGGTCGATCACGTACGAGGGGAAGGATCTGCTGGAGATGTCGGCGGAAGAGCGAGCGCGGGAAGGCGTATTCCTGGCGTTTCAGTCGCCGGTGGAGATTCCCGGCGTCAGCACGGATTACTTCCTCAAGGCCGCGGTGAACGAGGTGCGCAAGCATCACGGCGAGCCCGAGCTTGATGCGATGCAGTTTCTCAAGCTCTTCAAGGAGAAGCGAGAACTGCTGGAGATCGATGCTTCGTTTACCCGGCGGGCAGTGAACGAAGGATTCAGCGGCGGCGAGAAGAAACGCAACGAAGTCTTCCAGATGGCGGTGATGAATCCGAATCTGGGTTTGCTCGATGAGACCGACTCGGGCCTGGATGTTGACGCGCTCAAGACGGTGGCGAAGGGGATCAATACGCTGCACCAGCAGGATGCGCATCGCGCACTTTTGGTGGTGACGCATCAGGAGCGGTTGCTGAAGTCGATCGTGCCGGATTTTGTGCACGTGATGGTGGAGGGGCGGATCATCGAGTCAGGCGGTAAGGAATTGGCGCTGCGGGTCGAGCAGCGCGGATACGCTGGAATTGAAGCGGAAGTCCGGCAGGGAGCGTGAGGCGAGGGTCGGTGATCGGACGCGCTCCGTAAGCGGAGCGGCTAAAAGGTGACGCGCACTGGAGTTTGTGATGACGCAGGTTGCGGAAAAGAAAAGCTCTCCCTTGACTCACTTCACGCGGTTGGAGAAGCAATTGAACGTGAACCCGTCACCGTCGTGGCTTGATGAACTGCGCGCTAACGCGATGCGACGGTTCGAGGAAGTCGGCTTCCCGGCGCAGAAGAGCGAGGCGTGGCGGCACACGAACATCGGGCCGATCGTCCGCACGCAGTGGGAACTGGCCGACGCGGGTTCGATGACCGGCGCGGCGGACCTGGTCGAGCGGTTCACGTTCGGCGACGACGCGATCGTCGAGCTGGTTTTCGTCAACGGCCATTACCACGGCGAGCTTTCCGGGCTTGGCAAGTTGCCGCGCGGTGCGAAGGTGGGAAGCCTTGCAGAGGCGATCGCGAAGGACGGCGAGGCGGTGCAAAAGCATTTGGCGAAACATGCCTCGATCGAGGCCAACTCGTTTGTCGCGCTTAATACCGGATTGATCGCCGACGGCGCGTTTATCCACCTCCCGGCGGGAACGACGCTTGAGCAGCCGATTCACATCCTGCTGGTCTCCACAGGTGGCGACAAACCGGCCGCTGCGCATCCGCGGGTGCTGGTCATCACCGAAGAAAACGTGCACGCGACGATCGTCGAGAGCTACGTCGGCCACGAGGGACAGACTTACTTCACCAACACCGTGACCGAGATCGTCTGCGGCGCCGATAGCCACATCGACCATTGCCGCCTGCAGCAGGAATCAACCGCGGCGTATCACGTATCGACCATGCAGGTGGATCTGGGCCGTTCCTCGACCTTCGTCTCGCATGCCTGCACGATGGGCGGAAAACTGACGCGCAACGACCTGAACTGCATTATGAACGGCGAGCACGCCTACGCCACGCTGAACGGACTCGTGCTCATCGGCGGCGACCAGCATTGCGACAACCACACGCTGCTGCGGCACGAGAAGGCGAACTGCCCGAGCCACGAGCTGTACAAGCATGTGCTGGATGGCCGGTCGTCCGCGGTCTTCAAGGGCCAGATCTTCGTACAGAAGGACGCGCAGAAGACCGACAGCAAACAGACCAGCAAGACGCTGCTGCTCAGCGATGACGCCTATATGAACAGCCAGCCAGCGCTGGAGATTTACGCCGACGACGTGAAGTGTACGCACGGCAGCACGACCGGGCCGGTGGATGAAGACATGGTCTTCTACTTGCGGACGCGCGGCGTGGGGCTCGATGCGGCGCGGCACCTGCTGACGTACGCGTTCGCGGCGGACGTCACGCGGCGCATCAAGGTTGAGCCGGTGCGGCGGCGAATCGAAGATTACATGGCGGCCCGGCATGGGCTGCCCCAGGATTTGCGGATTACGGATGTGACCCATCATGATCGAGCGGCACTCTAGCGCGGGCTCACGGGGGAACGCCGTTGGCGGGGTCACTTCAGTGAACCCGGTGGTGGGCGAAGCCCACCCTGCAAAGAGCGCGTTCGACGTTCGAAAAGTCCGCGCCGATTTCCCCATCCTTTCCACGAAATCCCACGGCAAGCCTTTCGTCTACCTCGACAATGGCGCGACGACGCAAAAGCCGCGCGTCGTGATCGAGGCGCTCGACCGCTATTACCAAAGCCAGAACGCGAACATTCATCGAGGGGTTTACGAGCTTTCGCAGACGGCGACCACGCTCTACGAACAGGCGCGGCTGACCGTGCAGAAGTTTATCAACGCGGCGCATTCGGAAGAGATAATCTTCACGCGCGGGACGACCGAGTCGATCAACCTGGTGGCTTATTCTTGGGGCCGCACATTCCTCAACGCGGGGGACGAAATCGTCGTCTCGGCGATGGAGCATCACTCGAACATCGTGCCGTGGCAGATGGCTTGCGCGGCGGCGGGGGCGACGTTGCGGGTGATCCCGATTAACGACGCGGGCGAGCTGGTGATGGAGGAATACGCGCGATTGCTCGAAGGCCGCAAGGTGAAGATGGTGGCGATAAACCACGTCTCGAACAGCCTGGGGACGATCAACCCGGTGAAAGAGATGACCGCGCTGGCGCACCACTTCGGCGCCACGGTGCTGATCGACGGGGCGCAGTGGGTTGCGCATGCGCCGACGGACGTGCGCGACATCGACTGCGACTTTTACGCGTTTTCCGGGCACAAGTTGTTTGGGCCGACCGGCAAGGGCGTGCTGTACGGCAAGCGCGAGCTGCTGGAGCAGATGCCGCCGTTCATGGGGGGCGGGGACATGATCAAGTCGGTTTCGTTTGAAAAGACGGTTTACGCGGATCTGCCGAATAAGTTTGAAGCGGGCACGCCGCACATCGCCGGGGCGATCGGGCTGGCGGCGGCAATCGAGTACGTGCTGTCGATTGGGTTTGCTGCCTTCGCACCGCACGAAGCGGAACTGCTGCGATATGCGACGCAAAAGGTGTCGGAAGTTCCGGGCCTGCGAATCATCGGCACGGCCAAGCGCAAGGCGAGCGTGATCTCGTTTGTGATGGACGATCCGCCGATTTCGTCACTGGACTTGGGCCTGGCTCTGGACGCCGAGGGCGTCGCGGTGCGCACCGGGCACCATTGCTGCCAGCCGGTGATGGACCGCTTCGGCATCCCGGCGACGACGCGCATCTCGCTGGCGATGTACAACACGAAGGAAGATGTGGACGCGGCGGTCGCGGCGCTGCTAAAGATTCGCGCGGCGGTGGCGAAGAAGTCCGATGCGGGGAGCGGTAAGACGCAAACTGCGGGCGCGACCGACGGCGGCAACGGTCAGCCGCAGCAGGTTGGCCCAGTCGATCTCAATGCGCAGAAGTGGCCGGCGGCAGTCGCGAAATCGCCGCAGGCGGCTGCCGACGACCTGGCGGAACTGTTCGAAGCGCTGGGCGACCGCGACTCGAGAAATCTCTACATCCTGGAACTGGGCGAAAAACTCCCGCCGATGCCCCCGGGCTTGAAGAGCGAGCGGACGCGCGTGCACGGCTGCATGAGCACGGTGCACCTCTTCGGCCGCAAGCGACCGGGGTCGAATGACACGCTCGAATTCCTCGCCGATTCCGACGCCCACATCGTCCGCGGGTTGATTGGCGTTCTGCAGCGTCTTTTCTCGGGCCAGCGCGCGAAGGAAATCATCGCGTTCGATGTCGAAGGATTCTTCACGCGGATCGGGCTCGAGCAGTTCATCACCGTGCAGCGGCGCAATGGGCTGGCGGGGATGGTGCAGCGCATCCGCGCGCTGGCGAATGAGATCCTGGCTTGAGGATGATGAATTGTCATGAGTGAAGAAACAATCAAACCGCAGCGCACTCACCTCTCCGTGCTCCCGCATTCGGGCAAGGTGGAGCAGTTGAGGCAGGAGGTTGCGATGTCGAATCAAAGTTCCAACCCGGAAGACAGGGTTCCTGAAGCAATCCAGCCAACGGCAGCGGAAGTGCCTGCTTCGGTCGAGAAGACGATCGAGTACAAGCTGCTTGAAGGGAAGGTGATCGCTGCGCTATCGAGCGTTTACGATCCGGAAATCCCGGTGAACATTTACGAGCTGGGGTTGATCTACAAGATCGACATCGACGCGGAGAAAAACGTCAACATCCGGATGACGCTGACTGCCCCCGCCTGCCCGGTCGCCGGCACGCTGCCGGGCGAGGTGGAGAAGAAGGTCGAGGAAATCGACGAGGTCAAGAAGGCGACGGTCGAGCTGGTCTGGGAACCGGCGTGGTCGCGCGACCTGATGAGCGAGTCGGCGCTGCTGCAGTTGGGGATGTATTAGGAAGAAGCGGGAAGTCAGAAGCGGGAAGCGAGAAAAAAATGAAGCCGAGGCCGGTTAAGTCTCCACGGGCCCGCTCGCGTCTACTACTTCTTCTTCGCGTCCGCCGGATCTTTAAAGTTCAATCCCCCCGCCGCCGGGTTCTTGGCGTGCTCGTCTAGCCACGCTGCCAGCTCGTCGATGTATTTTTCCTGGTCGATCGTGCTCTGAGATTGCCAGCGCAGGCCAAGCTCCTTGTCGGTCTTCAGCCAGATCACGCGATAGTACGGCTTGTTCCGGTCGTCTTTCACAAACATGTAAAGCTTGTTCACCGCGCCGGCCATCTCGCGCATGTGCGCCGAATCGCTCGACGCCAGCGCCCACGAGCGGATCGACCCCATCAGGTTCTTCCAGAACTCCGTCGCCGGCGCGCCGCGGCTCACGCGGTCGTAGGTGTCGGACAGTGCGGCGGCCAGCGTCTCATATCCCGGCGGCATGCGCGAGTAGAGCTCGTCGCGATACGAAAGGGTCGGCTCGATCGCCAGGCGATACTGCTTGATCGCCTCGCCAAGATCGGTGTTGACGGGCACTTCGTTGTCGGGGTTGGTCATCCCGATCTTGCGGAGCCTGCGGTCCAGATCCGAGTGATCGGCGCCGGGATGCCGCGAAGGCGGCGGCGCATTGCGATAAACCCGCAATGCGCGGGCTTTGAGCTCGTCAGGGAATTTCGATTCAACCCCCGACAGCAGTTGCCACTTCACGTACGCCTCGGCTCGCTGGTCGGTGCCGATCGGTTTCTCCAGCGCCGCTAGGATGGTTTCGGTCGTCACGCCCTCGGGCTTGTTCGTGGCGTAGTAGTCTGACTTCTCGCGCAGGCCCTCGCCGTTCTTTTTCATCGCCTCCTGATATTCCTTCATCAGCGCGACGATCCCGGGCTGCACCGGCGATACGCCCGGCTTGGCGGGCGGCGCAGCCTGGAGGGTGGACGACGACGCGCACGCCAGCGCCCAGATGACCCCCAACGTCGCCACCGTTGACCGATTGACCAATTTCATAGGTGCTGCTCCGCGAGCGAGATCTCAGTTGCCCGAACATGCTACCGCCACGGCATGATATCCGTTGCGGCGGCGAATTCCCACGGTTAACTGACACTCTTCCCAAAGCGTGCCAGCCCGAGAAATCCGACCGGCAGGGGGGTCACGCCGCTTGTGGCCAGATCGGCCAGGATCTCCCCCATCACGCTGGCGAACTTGAACCCGTGCCCGGAGAAGCCGCAGGCGATGACCGCCCGCCCGCCCGCCGGGTGGCGATCGACGATGAAGTGACCGTCGGGCGAGTTGGTATAGAGACAGATGCGGCTGGAAAGCGTCGGCCCCACCGCGCTTGGAAGATACCGCCGCGCGATGGCCAGAACCTCCTCGCGATCCGCAGCCGTCGGCTCGCGCGACACCGTATCCGGATCAACCGGCCTCCCCCGCCCGTGCCGCGCCATTTTTAAGCCCGGCACGTCCGACATCATCGGAAAGCCATACGCCAGACTTCCGTCCGGCTGCTCGATCCCCCAGACGGGAAACGCATCCAGAGCAAACGCCTCGGGCGATTGCGGCCATATCCATCCCAACGCCTGCCGCGTCACCACCAGCTCCACGCCTAAATCCGCCAGCAGCTTCCCGCTCCACGCGCCGCCACAGAAGACGATCCGATCGGCGTGATACGTCTGAAGCGGCGTCGTGACCGTCACCCGATCATCGCGTAACTCGACATTCACAACCGGCTCATGCCCATGAATTTCCGCCCCCGCCTCCATCGCCAGCCGCGCGAAGAGTCCAATCGCCTTCTCGCAAAGCAGAAATCCCGCCGCCGGTTCCCACACGCCAATGTAATCCGCCGGCACGTCGAACAGCGGATGCCGCCGCGCCAAGTCATCGCGCGACAGCACCTCTTGTGCCAGCCCATGCCGCCGCGCCGCATCGATGCAACCGCCAACCACTTCCCCACCCGCCGACCCCATGTAAATCCCGCCCGTGCGATACAGCACGCGCTCCCCGCTCGCAGTCTCCAGTTCATCCCACAACTCATACGCCCGCCGCAGCAGCGGCACGTAATCCGGGTGCTCGTAATACGCCAGCCGAATCATCCGCGTATGCCCGTGCGAGCTGCCCAGCGCATGACCGACGCCGAATTGCTCCAGTCCCAGCATGCGCACGCCGCGTCGTGCCAGTTGCCAGCAGGCCGACGCCCCCATCGCTCCCACCCCCACTACGATCACGTCGTAATTCGATGACATGCTGAAATGTCTCCGCGCTCACCCGCCGACTCAACATTAGCCCCTTTCGCGTGTCTATTCACTACGCGGCCGCTCCTTTACCATCGTAACCCATTACCATTTCGGAGGAATCTTGATGAAATCGCTTACCTTCCTGTCCGCACTTCTCATCGCATCGTGCGTCTTCGCCGCCGACGCCCCCAAGTCCGGCGAGCTTATCGGCGACCCCAAGATCATCGGCTCGCTCGACGTCGCCGGGACCCGCGCCGCCGGCGTCAAGGCGACCGAGAACGCCGAGAAGATCGGCTGGCGCATCGGCTCGCAGGCCTACACGCTTAGGGACCGAAGCTTGCTCGAAGCGCTCGACACGCTCTACATGCTCGGCCTCAAATACGTCGAGTGCTACCCCGGTCAGGCTGTTTCGCCGAGCGAGTTCAAGGACGCCAAGGGCAAGCCCCAGACGTTCGGCCCGGGCATGTCGCCCGAGGCGATCGCAGCGGTGAAGAAGAAGCTGGATCAGACGGGCATCAAGGTGCTCTCAATGGGCGTGACCGGCATTCCCGCCGACGAGGCGGGCGCCCGCAAGTTCTTCGAGTTCTGCAAGGACTTCGGAATGGAGCGGATCGTCACCGAAGTGAATGAGAAGCAGTTCCCGGTGCTCGAGAAGCTGGGCGAGGAGTTCAATATCGACATCGCCCTCCACAACCACCCCAAGCCCAGCTACTACTGGGATCCCGCCCACGTGCTCAAGGCCGTTGCTGACTACAAGCACATCGGCTCCTGCGCCGATGTCGGCCACTGGCAGCGCACCGGCATCAAGCCGATTGAAGCCCTCAAGATGCTCGAAGGCAAGGTCTTCGAGTCCCACTTCAAGGACCTCAACGAGTTCGGCAACAACAAGGCACACGACCTCCCGTGGGGCACCGGCACCGGCGACGCCAAGGGTATGCTCGAAGAGTGCTACCGCCAGACCAAGGCCGGCCACCTCGGCGGCGCGACAAAGAAGATGACCTTTAACATCGAATACGAGATCGGCCACGGCACCGAACTGGTCGAAAACATGGCCAAGTCCATCAACTGGTTCGGCAACACCTGCGAGGAACTGTCGAAGAAGTAACCAGAAGTTGACCACACGAACGCCCAGGGAGCTTGCTCCCTGGGTTTTCATTTGCGCGTCACAGAATTCGTCATGTACCAGCACGCGGGGCAGAGCGGAAGGGAGCTCCGCTACCGTAGCGCCTCCCCGGATTATTCTTCTCCATGCAGCGCACCCTCAGGTCTGCCGTTTTTGATTGCATCACCCAAGATCGTCGCGCTACAATCCGCCGATGTCGGAAACGCTGGGTTATGCCGAGCCCCTACCGTGGTATCGAAGGCGTCGCTCGCTTTCTCTGGTGACGCTTCCCATCCTTCTCTTGGGCTATTCCCTCGCCTTCCCGCACTTTCGCACAGTGCACCAGCATCAAGTCAGACGCAGGGAAATTCGCCAACAGTTTCAGTCTGAAGTCACTGCCGCTCGCCAAGCCTTGGAAGGCGACCAACTCAAAACCGCTGCCCTCGCGCTTCTCCATGCTCAATTCTCACTGCGAACCGAGCAGGGTCTGTTCTGGCGCTCGGATGTGGAGCGCTGCGAACAGGAGATAAAGCCACTCCGCGCCAGGTTGCTCAGGCTAGCTGCAAAAGCCCGTGTCGAAGCCCAACGGTGGGCGACCGAAGAAAAAGTGAAGCTCGAAGCGGAAATTGAAGAGGAGCGAAGACAGGGAATCCACATGACCCGCTGCTACTTTCCTCGCGTCGGTACTGTGGCGGCACTCCAAGTTCGCGCGGGCGTGCAACTTCAGGCTCACAACATGACGTCCGCACTCGCAATTTGTGACCAGATCGTCGTTCTTGAGCCCGATCATGATTTTGATGATGAGTTCTGGGCAAACGCTCGTGTGAAATGAAACCCTGAATGGAGTCGCGCCTGAAAACGCTCCCCTTTGACCTCCCCGCCCTCCACAGTCCTGGCGACCACACCCTCCGCAACCCTCAACCCCGCCGCAGCGCCGACCGCGCCATTACCCTTTCAGAACTCTAATCACCGCCGAGCGTCCCCTACAAGCCTTCGTCACCACGATCGACGCCCGCGGCGCACTCGTTAGCAGCGAGCCGATCGAACTGACATAGGACCTCGACTGCAACGGGTGCAAGCACCTCTTTAGTCTCTTCCTCAGCACGGCGGGGCAGGGCAAAGGGAGCTCTGCGACCGAAGCGCCGCCCCGGATCCTCCGCCGCGATCATCCTTCCTTCGCCTGCCGCGCCTTCGCCCCGCCGCGCCCCTGCCCCTTGTGGTCCTGCTTAGGCCGCGTCGGCTTCGATTCCGTCTCCCCCGTCGTCTTCTGCTTCGTCCGCCCCATCTCATCGCGGTGTCCCGGGCGCTTCTTCTTATTCGTCATCGCAATCCTCCGTGTAAGAGCCAACGCCAACGATAAGTTCCCCCGCTTTCAGAAGGAACGCGCAAAAAGTTCAGCGCATTTCTTCTTCGTGCCCTTCGTGATCATCGTGGTTCATCACCGCACCACCGCCACCGGCCGACAAAACGCCCCCGTATGCCCCCGAAAATTCACCGGCAAACTCCAAAACTCAATCGGCTGCGGCAGCGCCAACACCTCCGCCGGAAAACTCAACTCCTCCACGATCCAAACTCCCTTCGACAACAAAATCTCATGCACTGTGGCATCTCCGATCGAGTAATAATCGATCCCCACCCCGCGCACCCCGCGCTCCACCAGCCACCGCGCCCCCTCCGCTCCCACCATCGGCGCATGATTCAACCACTCATCGGTCTTCGCCCGCTTTTCCCCCCATCCCGTGCAGAGCAGAACGATCTTGTCGCGCAAATCCCCCACCAGCCGCGGCGAAAGATCGGCGGGCCCAAACCGCTGATCCACCACGCAAGGCCGCAGGTCCGCGATCACCGCCGGCCCCACCCACTTCTCCAAAGGAATGTCGTCCAAACTCGCCCCGCCCGCGATCTTGTGCAGCGGCGCATCCACGTGCGACGCCGTGTGATTCGCACATGTGATCCGCTCCAGCCGCCACCCCACCGTGTCATGATCGAACAAAATTTCGCTCTTCACCGGCGGATGCTCCGGACAATTCGGACACCCATCAAAAAGCGGTTGGGACATGTCGATGATGCGCATGGCCAAATTTTACCGATGTCCCACAGGGAAGTCCCCACAATGCGCATTTCTGAAATACTTTGACGCGCTGCAATGCTCAAGATAGTCTCGCGATGAAGATCAGAACGGGCATCTCTCGGACCTCGGACCTTTCCACCATGACCACGCAACTCCAATACGGCATGGGCGGCGATCGCCCCTACAGCCTCTACTACCAGCACTCCGGCAAGACGCCCATCGCCAGCATCCTCCTCGCCGGGCTCGCCGGCGTCGCCGCCGGCATCGTGCTCGCCTTCGCATACGCTTATGTCGACGCCTACTGCCCCTACGCCAAGATCCGCGTCTTCGCCGCGCTCCTCTTCGGTGTCGGCGTCGGCTGGGCCACCGCCGGCATAGCCAAGGCCGGCAAGGTGCGCAGCCTCGCGGTGGTCCTCGCTCTGGTCGGTACCGCCACTGTCGTCGCCTACTACTTCTCCTGGGTCTTCTGGATCGAGGCCGCCCTCGAGCGCTTCGTCGACAACACCTCACGCCTCCCGAGCTACAGCCGGCTCATCCTCAACCCGCTCGCCCTCTTCCGCTACATCCAACTTTTCAATGCAAATGGCTACTGGTCGATGAGTTCCTCCGGCACCGACGCGCCCAGCGGCGTCTTCCTCACCCTCATCTGGATCGGCGAGGCCGCCGCCATCTTCGGCGGCGCGTTCACCGTCGCCTACGCCACCGCCCGCTCCAACATGTTCTGCGAATCCTGCAACCGCTGGTGCAACAAGGCCGTCACCCTCCGCCACGTCCCCGTCGGCGACGCCGCCCAGGCCCGACAGGCCCTCGAAGCCCACGACTTCGCCTACCTCGACAGCCGAGGCCCCAACACCAACCCCGCGCACTTCTGGAGCCTCGACTACGAACACTGCCACTTCTGCAACAAGCTCCACGCCCTGACGATCCACGACAACAAACTCAACATGGACAAGAAGCGCAACGTCAAAGGCAAGAAGATCAAGACCGTGATCGACAGGCTCCTCGTCGAACCGGATGAGATCAAAGCCATCCGCTACCCCACTCCCGCGCCCGCGCCACCAGACGTCCAACAATCCTGAACCAACGCCCACGCACGCAACTAACTCTTCTTTGCGCTCCTTTGCGTTTTAGCGGCCCTCTTCCGATCAATAGTAAACCGACCGCGCTCGATGCCGCGGCTTGATCGCCTTATACGCCCGCTCCTGCCCGCGATTCCACAGCACGTAATCAAGCCCCATCGCCGTCGCCCGACCGCCCAGCGCCGCCCGCATCAACTCCACCGCATGCACCGCGCACGCCCGGATCTCCACCTCCTCCGCCGACCCCGCCGCGATCAGCTCCTCCCGATCGATCCGCCCCGCCAACCCGTCGTCATATTTCAAAACTCCATCTACTCGCAGCACGTGCGGCACCAAATTGTCCGCAAAGATCGTCAGCCGATCC
Organism: Phycisphaerales bacterium; assembly: GCA_028291615.1. GTDB lineage: Bacteria > Planctomycetota > Phycisphaerae > Tepidisphaerales > Tepidisphaeraceae > RYN-433. Next base: position 17,675 of record JAQGHM010000278.1, read on the forward strand.
AGATCCTCAAACGCCCCCAACCCTCGCCCCTCCAGCGCGATCGACAGATCCGCCGCCGTCAACTGCGCCCGCTTGTAAAACGGCACCGCCATCCCCTCGTACTCCGACACGTCCCGAAACAACGGCATTTCCGCCAGCACCTCCACCAGTTTCTCCGCCGATCTGCCCGCCGCCCCGATCATCCGCTCAACCCGTCCGTCATACTTCGCCAGCAGCAACCGCCCCAAGTCATTCAGCGCACCCGCAAACAACCCCATCAACTCCATCGCCGCCCCATTCCCCGCCTCCTGCCCAAAAATCCCCGCACACTCCGCCGCGGTAATCCCCGCCAACCGCTTCGCCGGCATCACCCCGTTGCGCTCAAACTCCTCCTTGAGCGAAACCGCCACGGTGAAATACCCACTCATCCCCTCTCGCTTCGCCAGATGCGGAAAATACCCCGACCCAAAGTTGATCGCGTCGAGCGTCACAAAATAAGCCGCCGTCCCCGCCTCATCACCACGATAGTGCCGCCCCCAATCCACGCTCGGCGCAATCGCCCGCTCCAGCGGCAACAACGCATACGCCTCAACCCGCCCCTCATCAATGCGAACAAACCGCGCCCGCCGCGCCACCGTTTCGCACGCCCGCCGAATGGACTCCGTCACGCTCATCAAAGGCACTATAAGCCGCAAAGGGTGGGGTAGACATTCTTGTCTGCCCGTGTCTTTGCGTCTTTAGTGCATTCAAGAACTCCCCGTTTTCTTTGCGCTCTTTGCGTCTTCGCGGCCTCCCCGCCTTTTCCCGATTGCCAACCCCCGCCCCCTCCGCATACGCTACTCCCGAATCGCACCCATAACCCGGAGACACACATGCCCACCAAAATCCAAATCATCTTTTACAGCATGTACGGCCACATCTACAAAATGGCGCAGGCCGTCGAAGCCGGCGCCAAATCCGTTCCCGACACGCAAGTCTCCCTCTTCCAAGTCAAGGAAACCCTCCCCGACGACGTCCTTGCCAAAATGGGCGCCCTCGAAGCCAAAAAAGCCTGGGCCCACGTCCCCATCATCCAGCCCGCGCAGCTCGCCGAAGCAGACGGAATCATCTTCGGTATCCCCACGCGCTACGGCCTGGTCGTCTCCCAGATGCAAACCCTCTTCGACGCCACCGGCCAGCTCTGGATGACCGGCGCCCTCGTCGGCAAAGTCGGCAGCATCTTCACGTCCACCGGCACCCAGCACGGCGGCCAGGAAACCACCATCGTCCACGCCCACACCTTCCTATTCCACCAAGGCATGGTCGTAGCAGGCGTCCCCTACGCCTGCGCCAACCTCATGAACATGACCGAAATCACAGGCGGCAGCCCTTACGGCGCCAGCACCATGGCCGGCCCCAAAGGCGACCGCCAGGTCACCGAAAACGAACTGACGATTGCCAGATATCAAGGCAAACACGTCGCCGAGATCGCTGGGAAACTCAAAGCGTGAAACGTGAAACATGAAACATGAAGACCGAGGAAGAAACGCTCTTCCTCTCTTCATGTTTCACGTCTTCATGTTTCAGGTTTTCACGCCCCAATCCCCACCAACCCGCGCAGGAAGTGGGGCAATCCATGTCCCTCCTTAAACTCCCGAAACTCCCCCGCATCGAAAAACGCCCCAAAGCAAACCGTGCACGACTCATACTTAAGCTGCGGATGCCCCATTACGCTCATCGTTATCATCAGCGTCTTGCACACCGGGCAAAGCATCCGCCGATGCGCGTCTCCCGCATCCACCGGCCGCTCCCCAACGTCAATCACTTCCGATCCCTTTAGGTCGTTCAAATGCTCCTTCTCCAGCACGTCGAACCATAACCCTTTGCACCCCGTGCACCGATCGACCTCGATCCCTTCAAACGCAACAGTCTCCATCGCCGCTCTGCATTTCGGGCAATTCATAGTCGTCTCCTGATGAAGACGAATGCTATCCGCCGATCCGAACCGCCGCCGTTAGGAACCGTCGCCGCCTCTATAATCGCCCCCGCCGCCCGAATTTCGCGTCTCATCCGGTCGCCGCAGCATCGCTTCCAACCGCGCTGCGATGCGGTCGATCGGCTCCGGCACCGGCATCCCGCATTCCGGACAGATCTCCACGCCCCCGCGCAAATCATAACCGCACCGAATACAGATCCGCCGCTTCGTGCGCATCGATCGCCGCCAAACCCACCGCCGGCGAGTAAAGATCCACCATGCCCGCCACCAGAAAAGCCCCCCCGGCATTCCCGCGCAGATCAAACCACTCAGCACTGTCACCAGCCGATCCGGCGCGCGCGTAAACCAAAACCCCTCGTACAACACCGACGCGCAAGCGAGCATCAGCGGTAATCCCAGCACCCCGAACAGCACGATCCCCACCCAATCCAGCACCGTCCGCCCAGGCGGCGTCGGTTCGCTCGATGGATCTATCGCCGTTCGCAATTCCAGGGCCCCTCCTGCTTGTTCGACCTCAGGTCGAACCACAACCTACAACAACCTCTCCCCCTTCCCCCGCGGCACCAGCATCAATACCTTCTCAATGATCTGCTCGACCGTAATCCCCTCCGCCTCCGCATTGAAATTCGGGATCAGCCGATGCCGGAGCACCGGCGCCGCCACCGCCTCGATGTCCTCGATCGTCACGTACAGTTGTCCGCGCATCAGCGCCCGCGCCTTCCCCGCCAGGATCATAAACTGCCCCGCCCGCGGCCCCGCCCCCCAACTTAGCCAGTGCCGCACGAAATCGCTCGCCCCCGGCTCGTTGGGCCGCGTCATCCGGATCACGTCCAGCACAAAGTTAAACACGTGATCCCCAATCGGCACCCGCCGCACGATCTCCTGCAGCCTCAAGATCTCCGCCCCGCTGATCACGCGCCCCACCTTCTCGCTCACCGCCCCGGTCGTCCGCTTCAGCACCTCGAGCTCCTCAGCGCGGCTCGGGTAATGCACCGTCACCATGAACATGAAACGATCGAGCTGCGCCTCGGGCAGCGGATACGTCCCCTCCTGCTCGATCGGGTTCTGAGTCGCCAAAACGAAGAACGGCTCGGGCAATCCAAGCGTTCGGTTCCCCACCGTCACCTGCCGCTCCTGCATCGCCTGCAACAGCTCCGCCTGCGTCTTGGGCGGCGTCCGATTGATCTCGTCCGCCAGCAGCAGGTTCGCGAAGATCGGCCCCTTCTGAAACTCAAACCGCCGCCGCCCCGTCTCCGGATCCTCCTGAAGAATATCCGTCCCCGTAATGTCCGACGGCATCAGGTCGGGCGTAAACTGAATCCGCTGGTAAGATAAATCCATCGCCCCCGACAACGTCGAAACCAGCAGCGTCTTCGCCAATCCCGGCACCCCCTGCATCAGACAGTGCCCCCGCGCAAAAATCGCGATCAACAACTCCTCAATCACCCGCCCCTGCCCGACGATCACCTTCCCCAATTCCTCCTGCAGTCGAACATAAGCCTCAGCCAAAAACTTGGCCGAGTCCAGGTCGGAATGAGCAGAAGATGTCTCGTTAATCGCCGTCACTCTTCACTAACATATCACGGCCGGCCCGCTTAACACCAACACTAAGAGCTTCTGCGTTTCTTTGCGCTCTTTGCGTCTTTGCGGCGTATTCGTTTTTAAGTTCTACGGTTTCAACACGCTGATCGAAACCATCCCCACACCTTCCGACCCATCCCCCACCTTCCGCCGAAACCGCACCCCCACGTATCGCGGCCCCGTCTCCGACAACTTGTGCGGCCCCTCGTACAGCCGCTTCTCCCCGCTCTCCACGATCACCGTGTCCTTATTGAACCGCACCTTCACGTTCAGCGTCTGCCCCTTACGCAGATCAAACTTCTCACCCGTCCCCGGCACGCGCCCGTCCGCCAGCGCCACCTGCCCCATCCCACCCTTCAGCAGCCACACCAGCTCGCGACCGCTGCTGGCCTTCCCATCATCCAGCGGCCCCTCCGCCACGAACACTTCCGGAATGATCGCATCGTTCGTCGGCTTGATCTTCAGCGTCACGTCCACCATCCGCGGCTGATCCGGCGCGATCGACTCCGACAGCACCAGCGCCCCCGCCTTGTACTCGCGCTTGTCATCTTTCGTCGGCTGCGTCGCCGCCGGCGCCAGCGTCTTGTCCTTCATCACCTTAAGCGGCACTTCCCCCACCAACCGCCACTCCGCCGGGATCTCCGGCCCACTGTCAAAGTTCAACTGCGGCACAACCGGGTTGATGAAATAAATCCCCTGCAGCCGCTCGATGTTCCCGCGATCCGCCGGCGGCGTCCGAAACAGCACCACCGCCAGCACCACCACCACCACCAAAATCACCCCGCCCGCCACCAGCGCGATCAAGTTCGCCGACGGCAATCCCTTCGGTTTCGCTTTCCCTTCCTCTTCGATCCCCGCCATCACCTTCTGCGTGAATCCCGCCCCCGCCTTCACCGCGCGATAATCCCGCCCGCTCTCCAGATCCTCCCGCGCCCGCACCAGCATCTGCATCTCATCCGCCCCCTTGCCGCCCCCGGACGCCCGCAACACCCCCACCGCCTGATGCCACTCCGGACTCCCCGGCCCCGCGCGCAGCGCATCGGTCAGCAGCGTCATGAACTGTTCGCTCTCAAGATCCATCGATTGCGTCATTGACCGATCCGTCTCTTCGTCTTCTTCTCGCTACTCGCTTCTGACTTCTCGCTTCTGACTTCTCGCTTCTCTCAATGCGTATCGTTCTCATGCCCCGTCCGCCCAATCAAACTCGCCAATTTCTTCAGCCCATGGAACATCCGGCTCCGCAGCGTCACCGCCTTGGTCCCCGTGATCTCTTCCATCTGCGCATAAGACATATCCTGGAACACCCCCAACACGATCACTTCCTTCTGATCCGTCGGCAGGTCGTCCAGCGCCTTCAGCACCCGCGCGATCTCTTCCTGCTTCTCCAGGTCATCCGTCGCCCGCGTCGCCACCTGATACGGGTCGCCGCTGATATCCACCCCATCCAGGTTCAGCTCGGTAATGTTCCGCACCGGCGAACGCTTCCGCCGCCGCGAATGGTTGATCGCCAGGTTCCGCGTGATCGTGAACAGCCACGTCGAAAACTTCTGCGGAAACCGGTAAGTCGGCGCAAAGCGAAATGCCCGCAGGAAAACCTCCTGCCCGATCGACTCCACGTCCTCCACATTCCCCAGCATGCGATACAGGTAAGACAAGACCGCCGAGCTGTACCGATCGTAAAGAATCGAAAACGCCGCCTTATCCCCATTCTGCGTCCGCCGCATCAGCTCTTCATCAGCCGACTTCCCCAGCGCCACCGGCTGCAGGTCCGTAACCTCCTCCACCTTGCCCGGTTTGGGCGGCTTGGGAGGGGTCGCCTTTTCGACTCGTTTCTGCTGCATCCTCGAAATTCCAATGCCGCCGCCACGCGCCGCGCCCCGAGTATAGTCCCGCGATCCTACTTCCCAACTCACGCGGGCGTCAATGGTAGGGGGTATGGCATTGGCGTGCGGGACCGTAACATCTCATCTGTAAATTGACAAAGCCACCGTTCGCTCGGATCAACGAGGTTGTTGAAAGACCCTTGACCCGAGGAGACGAACGATGGCTATCGAGAGTATGGACGTG
>JAQGHM010000281.1 GCA_028291615.1 Phycisphaerales bacterium
AGGGTCTTTCAACAACCTCGTTGATCCGAGCGAACGGTGGCTTTGTCAATTTACAGATGAGATGTTACGGTCCCCCGAATATCGCCTCACTTCGAACAATCTCATTCGCGTTCACTCCCGTCGATTAGCGGATGATCTCGCCGCGGCCGCAAGATTCCGTCCCCCGTTCACTGGAACCAATGGACCGCTCCCGGGGATCAATGAACCGTTCACGGATATCCGTCCGCGGTCCATCGGCGCCAATGGACCGCTTGCGGGCGCCAATGGACCATCCATTGGCGCCCGCCGACGGTCCATTGGTATCCGTCCGCGGCGGACGGATACCCGTAAGCGGTCCATTGGTCCCCGCCCGCGGTCCATTGGTCCCCGGGAACGGTCCATTGGCGCCCGCGAACGGGGCTCTGGGTCGCGGCGCCGGCGCATCCGTTCCGACTTAAATCGTGCTGGCGCGAGTGCTTGGGCGATACGCGAGCTTGGACGTTGGCATGGGGCGGATCTCGGCATACCATGGCCGATGATCGAGGAGCCCGCATGAGCAATCGCCTGCCCCATTGCGAAACGCCCGTTGAGGAGAAGGTCAGCAGCATCACCCACGGCGTCGGCGCGCTCCTCAGTATCGCAGCCCTCGCCATCCTGATCACGCTGGCGAGCCTGCGCGGCGGGATGCGGCACGTGATCACGGTCAGCATCTACGGCGGATCGATGCTGCTGCTCTATCTCGCCTCGACCTGCTACCACGCCTGCCGGGGCGGGCGGGCTAAGCACTGGCTGAAGGTGGCGGATCACATCGCGATTTACTGCATGATCGCGGGGACGTACACGCCGTTTCTGCTGGTGAGCGTGCGCGGCGCGTGGGGGTGGAGCTTGTTTGGCGTGCTCTGGGGATTGACGTTCTTGGGCGCGCTGCTCAAGCTTTTTTTCGTGCACCGGTTCGACTTCGCTTCAACGATGATCTACCTGGCGATGGGGTGGATCGGGGTGATCGCGGCGCGGCCGTTCCTGCAGCATTTGCCGGGCGGGGCGGTGGCGTGGATGGTGGCGGGCGGGTTGTCCTATACGGTGGGGGTGATCTTTTACCTCTGGGATCACCTGCCCTTTAATCACGCGATCTGGCATCTGTTCGTGCTGGCGGGGAGCGCGTGTCATTTCTTTGGGATATTGTTTTACGTGGTGCCGTGACAGCGCGGCCGGCGTTTACTGCTGACGCTCGATGACGCGCCCCAGCGTTTCGACGATGCGCTCCGACAGCGGGCGGCGACGCCAATCGTCCAACGTAATCTGATGGCTGGCCTGCAGGTCGCGAAGGAAGTCCTCATTGAGTCGTGCGGCCAGCGGGCGGCACTTGGCGGCGAGGTTGACCTCGTCGTTTAAGCCGAACGAGCGATTGTCGAAATTCGTTGATCCGACCACGCTCCAGGTGCCATCGATGACCAGCACTTTGGCGTGGATCATCGCGGGCTGGTATTCGTAGATCTCGGCCCCGCCCTTGAGCAGCTCGCCGTAGCGCCGGCGGCTGGCGCGGCGCGTCATCAGGTGATCGCTGTGCTCGCCGGGGGTGATGATCGTGACCTTGACCCCGCGCTGGACGGCGCGGATCAGTTCGCGCTGCACGCTGCGGTCGGGCAGGAAATAGGGCGAGTTGATGTGGATCGACTGCTTCGCCGATGCGAGGAGCGTCTGAAAGAGCACGCGGGCACGGGTCGAGCGGCCGGCGGACGGGGAACTGATGACGACCAGCCCCATCGCTTCGTTCGGGGTGCTCTGGCCGTCATCTTCCGTACTCTGCTTGCAGGCGGGGAAGTATTCGTCGCCGATGAGGATTTCGTCCGCGGCCTCCAACCAGTTCTCGGCGAACGTGGTCTGCAGGCCGATCGTCAGATCGCCGGTGACGCGGACGACCGTGTCGCGCCATGCTGGCTCGTCCTTCTCGCCGGTCAGCCAGTTGTCGCCGATCCCCGCGCCGCCGATGAAACCGGTCTGGCCGTCGACAATGAGCAGCTCGCGGTGGGTCCGGTTGTTGAACCGCTTGAGCGTGTACCAGCGGATCGGCTGATACCAGCAGACGCGTCCACCCGCCTCGCGCAGAGGAGCAAAGGTGCGGTCCCAGGTGGCGAAGCTGCCGATCGCGTCAATGACGACATTGATCTTCACCCCCGCCCGCGCCCGCTCGGTCAGCGCATCGACAAAGCGCCGCCCGATGTCGCCCTTCAAGAAGATGTACGCTTCGAGATTGATGCTTCGGCGGGCGCCCCGGATGGCCTCAAGCTGCGCCTCGTAAAATGCGGCGCCGTTGGTCAGCACCTGCACCCGGCTGTCGCGGTGCACCTGCGCATCCGACAGCGCGCCCAGGAGGCAGAGGAACTGATCGGAATCCAGCGGATGCTCCGGCGCGGTCACCTCGTACTTCAGCCCCGGCTCGAAGAGGATAAGCAGGAACATGACTACCGTGATCGTGATCGCGATGATGGAAAAGGTGAGAAACATGGTTGCTCGCGGGTCAAGATACGGTCACAAAAGGCTTTACGCAGCGCCCAACCCACGTTTGCCCCGCCCCAAACCAGTCAGTCATAATAAACGGACATCACCGGCGTTGGCCCTACCGTCACGGAAATTACTGATGGCACACCGGGCTGAAGTTCTGGTAATATTAGCGGAGTACATCTACCAAGTGGGTCCGTCCTGGCTTTGAAAAATGCCCGAGCGTCGTCGGGCAAGCCCGGTCGATCTTTGGAAGGAGAGAGTCACATGTCACGTTCTAATGGTTTCTTTTTGGGGTTCGTAGCGTCGCGCACTGTTTTAACCGCGATGGTGTTGCTGGCGGTATCGCTCGGCGGCGCGGCCGTGCAGGCGGCGCCCATTGCGCTGACGCCCGCGGGTGTTGCGCAAGGGTTCACGCTGACCACGTTCGCCACCGGTTTTCCCAACACGAACAATGTCGGCCCACTCGGCATTGCTTTCACCAGCAATGGCGGCGTGCTCGTCTCGGACAAGCTCGGCAACGTCCGGCTGTTCCCGACTGACATCGACGGTCAGGTGGCGGCGGCCGCGCCCGTCGGTCAGAATTACGGCCTCGACAAGGCCACCGGCCTGACGCAGGTCGGCAACACCATTTACATGACCCGCCAGTCCACCGGCGACGTCGTGCAAATCAACCAGAACGGCACTCTGAATCAGGTCATCATCAGCGGATTGCCGTTCATCACGGGCATCGCCGCGAATCCGACCAACGGTCACCTGTTCGTCTCGACGCTGGGCATGAGCGCGATCTACGACATCGATCCGATCGCGAAGACCAAGACCCTCTTCACCTCCGGAGATGTCGATGGCGTCAGCTTCTCGTCCGATGGCAGCACGCTCTACGCCGTGCGCCAAAGTGACAATCACGTCATCGGCTACAACGTGGCCGCCAAGGCGGTCATCTTCGATTCCGGCTTCATCCCCGGCGTGATCGACGGTACGGCGGCGGGCACCGGACAATTGGCCGGCAACCTCTTCGTCAACACGAACGGCGGGACCATTGTCGAGGTCAACCTCGCCAGCCACGTGCAGACGACGATCGCCGACATGGGCTCGCGCGGTGACTTCGTCACCGTCGATTTCACCAACGGCACGTTGCTCCTCACCCAGACCGATCGCATCGTTCGCCTCTCGCTCAACGGCGGCGGCTTCTCGGCGGTGCCCCTTCCCCCGGGCATCTGGGCGGGTGCCTTCACCGCCCTGGGTGGCGTGGTGATCAGCCGCCGCGCAACCAAAAAGCGCGCTCAGCAGTCTGCCAAGTAACCGGAGCGGTCGACGCCCGCCCCGGCGAAACTGACAGTGTGATTTGACCTTCCAGGAACCCCGAGAGCCATTGGCTCTCGGGGTTCTCCAATTTATGCGACGTGCCCGCAAAAACCGTGGTTTTTCAGATTCCCACTTGACCTGTGCGATTGGCAGAAATACAGTTTCGCCATGCAATCGTTGTTACGTGCAACCAATTCTGCGCCCAGCTTCGACTGCGCCAGCGACCTCGTCGACACGGTGCCGCTGGTCATGCGGGTCATCCGCCAGCATTTGCGGCGACACCGCTCTGGGCTGACCGTGCCGCAGTTTCGCAGCCTGTGGTTCATCAGCACCGCCGCCGGGCATTCCCTCTCGGCGGTGGCGGACTTCATCGGCCTCTCACTGCCCGCGATGAGCCGGCTGATGGATGGGCTCGTCGATCAGAAGCTCGTGCACCGCAAGACGTGCAACGCAGACCGCCGGCACGTGCGGTTGTCGCTTACACCCAGCGGCGAGGCGACCCTCGGCGAGGCGCGGGAACTCGCCCGTGCACACATCGCCGAATCGCTGTCGCGCCTCACCGAGCGCGAGCGTTCCACCGTCGGCGCGGCGATGAAGATCCTGCGCACAGCCTTCACACCGGAATTGACCACGGCCGACGGAATCGAGCCGGCAGCCGATGAGGAGAAGCGGTAGCCGCCGCGACGTTTCCCTTCCAGTAGTTCACGCGATCAGCACAGCAGAGTTGTCTTATGTGGATTGTTCGTCTCGCGCTTCGCAGGCCTTACACGTTCGTCGTCATGGCGATGGCGATCACCCTCCTGGGGCTGGTCGCGATCTTCCGGATGCCAACCGACATCTTCCCCGAGGTGGACATCCCGGTCATCTCAGTCATCTGGCAATACCCCGGCATGTCGCCAGGCGAGATGGAAGGGCGGATGGTGCGAAATTTTGAAGGCTTCCTCACCACGACCGTCAACGACATCGAGCACATTGAAAGCCAGTCGCTCAACGGCGTCGCGGTCATCCGCGTCTACTTCCAACCCGGCGCGAAGATCGAAGAGGCCGAGGCGCAGGTGGTGGCCGCGGGCCAGACCGCGCTGCGGCAGATGCCGCCTGGATCGACACCGCCCCTTGTGCTGCGCTACAGCGCATCGACCGTGCCGATCCTGCAGCTTTCGATGGGAAGCAACACGCTGTCCGAGCAACAGCTCTTCGACATCAGCGCCCAGTTCTTCCGCACTGAGTTGGCCACCGTGCAGGGCGCGATGATCCCCTGGCCGTATGGCGGCAAACAACGGCAGATCATGGTGGACCTCGAGCCCGATAAGCTCTTTGGCTTCGGCCTCTCCGCCTCCGATGTCAGCACGGCCATCAATCTTCAGAACCTGATCCTGCCGTCAGGAACCGCCAAGATCGGCACGCAGGAATACTACGTCCGCCTCAACTCCAGCCCCGAAGTCGTGGACGCAATCAATGACCTGCCGATCAAAACGGTCAACGGCACGACGGTGCACATCCGCGACGTGGCGCACGTCAGCGACAAATACCTGCCGCAGACCAACATGGTGCACGCCGAGGGCAAGAAAGGCGCGCTGGTCTCGATTTACAAGCTCGGCAAGGCATCGACGCTGGACATCGTCAAGCGCGTGAAGGAGGCGGTGCCCAAGATCTACCCGCGCCTGCCGAACTATAAGGAACTGAAGATCACCCCCCTGTTCGATCAATCGGTCTTCGTGCGCGCCTCGATCATGGGCGTCGTGAAGGAAGCCGGCATCGCCGCTGGCTTGACCGGCCTGATGATCCTGCTCTTCCTCGGCTCCTGGCGGAGCACGCTGATCATCTGCATCTCAATCCCGCTCTCGATCCTGGTGTCGATCATCTGTCTGTGGGCGCTGGGTGAGACGCTGAACGTCATGACGCTTGGCGGCATGGCCTTAGCGGTCGGCATTCTCGTGGACGATGCAACAGTCGAGATCGAAAACATCCATCGAAACCTCCACCAGCGCAAGCGCCTGGTGAAGGCCATTCTCGACGGCGCTTCGCAGATCGCCGTCCCCGCCTTCGTCTCCACGCTCTGCATCTGCATCGTCTTCGTCCCCGTCGCCTTCATCACCGGCCCGGCCAAGAGCCTCTTCATCCCGCTCGCAATGGCGGTGGTCTTCGCGATGATGACCAGCTATTTCCTGTCGCGCACGCTCGTGCCCACTATGGTGCACTACCTGCTCGAAAGCGAAGTCGAACTGTACGGCGGCGTGGAACAGGAGGGATTCCAGCACACGCACGCCGATCCCAATCGGCATGTCGGCTTCATCAGTTCCTTCTTCTGGGCGGCGCGGGCGTGGCTTTTCCTATTGATAGGTGTTGGCGTTCTAGCCGGCGCATTTCGACTTTTACCGGCATCGACGCAGGAATACGTCGCGAGTTGGCTGCCGCAATCGATCAATGACCTGCCCAACAATTTCCGCGATCACCGCGCCGCCACCGTGTTATCGCTGGCGCGTGTCGTCGCCTTCGGTCTGCTCCTGTCGGCCGTGCTTTTCGTGTTCTTGCAGAACAACTGGATCTGGCGCACGCACCAGGCTTTCAACCGGCAGTTCGAGAAATTCCGTCGCTTCTACGGTGGGTTTCTCGCGCTGGCGCTCAAACACCGCTTCGTCACGACCGCAATCACATTGATCTTCGTCGTCGGCTCCTGTTTCCTACTCCCGTTCATCGGCCGCGACT
>JAQGHM010000293.1 GCA_028291615.1 Phycisphaerales bacterium
GCACGTCCGCCAGTGGATTCTTCGACGACCCCACCGAATCCGCCACGCTCTTGGGCAGTTCAGGCGTGCAGATGAAACTCAAAAACGCCGTCCCAAACGCCGGCGAAACCCGCAAATCCTTCCGTCCCTTCTCCTTCAATTCCGCCGCCTGGTCCGCGTCCACGTCCGATACCCAATCCACCTGCCCCGAGTCGTACATCAAAAACTGGGTCAAGGGGTTGTCCGTCACCGCCATCTCGATCGAGTCACACGGCACGTTCCCCTTATCCCAGTAATTCTGCGACTTCTCCAAGATCAGCCGCCGCTTGAAATCCCACCGCCGCAGCGTGAACGGCCCATTCGTCACCACCTTGGGCGGCCGCGTGTACTCCGTCCGATACGTCACCTGCCCCTTCCTGCTCCCCGGGATCGGCTCCATGAACTCTTTCATCGACGCTTCGTTCCGCGGATAAAAAGGCGGAAACGCCACCAACTCCAGCAGGTACGGCACCGGATCGCTCAGCGTAACCCGCAGCGTCATGTCATCCAGCGCTTCAATCCCCACCGACGCAAAATTTGGCTTCTCATCCCGCGGCTTCAATCGCGCCATCAGCGCGTCAACCACCGCCTTGCGCCGCGCCTCCCAACCACCGTCCGCCTTAGCCGGCTTCGGATCCCCCTCCTCAAATTCCGCCACCGCCGCGTCGTACTCTTCCATCTCCTTCACGTACGCCAGCGGGTCCTTCTCATACGCCGCAATCCGATCTGCAAAGCTGTAATAGATCTGAAGCTGCTGGCTATACGCCTTCGCCCCCTGGATGTAATAGAACAGGTACGTGTACTCCCCCGGCTCCTCCAGCATGTGCCGCCACGAGAAGACGTAATCCCGCGCCGTCACCGCATCGCCATTGCTCCAGACGCATCCCTTGCGCAGGTGAAACGTCCACACCCGCTTGTCATCAGAAAGGTCATACCCCACCGCCCCCGCCGGAATAGGCGTCAGCGTCACCGACTCCGGACTGTAAAGCCCCTCACGAATCGCATACGTCAACCGAAAGTCCTGCATGTAGGACATCTGGTTGAGATCCAGCGTGTAGATATCCCCGCGATTGATAAACGCGAACGCCGCCCGCCGCTCCACCCCCCCGCCCGACCAGACAATCGCCCCCAGCAACATTCCCAGCAAGGCTAGCGGGATAATCAGAACTCGTGCCATCAATCGCAACTTCTACAACAACTCGTCCTTCTTTGCGATCTTTGCGTCTTAGCGGCGCATTTTTTGGATTTGTCAGCGCGTCGCGGCCCTCACGGCTGCAACGCAACCCCCGGCTGTCCAACCGTAGGCGGCGCCTGCACGTTCGGAAACGCCGCCTTGATCGCCGCGATAATCGGGTCAACCGTCTTTACCATGCTGGTCCCCTGCGTCAGCGTCCCGATGTTCAGCAAGCTCGCAGGCGTCGCCGCCGTCGTCAGCGCCGGGTTCTTCACGTCCGTCCCGATCACCGAACAAGCCCCCGCGCACTGGATCACCAGCTTCACCAGTTGATCGTGCTTGTCCCCCGCCGGCGTCTTGTCCGCCCACTGCGCCGCCACCGACGTCTGATCCGAGATCATCTGCATCACTTTCGTCTGCACCGCCGGATCTTTCAGCACGTTCTTCCACATCTCCGCGTATGACAGGGTGAAGACCGGCCGCCCGTCCACTTCGGGATCGTCGGGCGCATCCTTACCCTGATACTGCGAAAGCCGGTTGCCCCACAGCTTGATCAGTTCCTCATACACCAGCGGATCCACCGTGGTCAGCGCCAGGTACGCCTCGGCAAATACCGGCCCCGACGGATGCTTGAACACCGCCGGCGCGATCGCCGCCAGCAGCGGGGGCACGCCCTTCGTCCCCGGCAACTTCGCCTTCACCACCCACGGCACCTGCTTTTGCGCCGCCTTCAATCCCCAAAGCATCACCGGCTCGGTCGGATCGTTGATCAGCTTGATCGTCGTCGTCTGCAGCGTCACGTTCTCAGCAACGTAGGCCACCTTCGCCGTGACGATCGCAATGTTTAACCGCTGTCGAATCGTCGCGTTCGCCTTCGGGTCCAGCTTGGGCAGGAAGGCATCGTTCAGCGCCCTGCCATATTCGAACAGAAACGTCGGCGACGCGGGCGCCCCCGCCGTCATCGTTGCCGCCGTCATGTTGCTCCGCGCGTTGGTCTGCGCCGTCGTGTCCGCGTCGTTCATCAGGTTCGTCAGGTTCCGCGTGACGAAGTCGACAATTACAGCTTTTTTGCCGCCTGGGTCCTCGTACGCCTCGTGCGCCACCGTCACTGGTGCTGACACCGCCGGCGCTGGCGTTGGCGTCGCTGGCGCGGTCGGCGTCACCCCAGCGCCCGCACCCGCAGCGCCTCCTGTCGCCTGCCCCAGCGCGATCGCGCCGCGAAGTCCCAGTGTCATCAAGAGCGTAGCGATTGCACAATGGCGGCGGTTCATCACAGGTGAAACTCCAGCGTTCATCCCCCCGCTCTACCAGGCCCATTCCCAAGTGGGCCCGCCTCATCCGCATCCCCCCACCTCGCGTCCCAATGGCACTTAAAACTGCGTCCAATTGGTTGATCACAAGTGCCTTGCAATCAACGGGCGAACGGTAGCAAACCCCCCAAACACTGTCAAGATTTCCCCCCACTCCCCACGCATCACATCACACTGGCCTGGTCACCTCCGCCTGACCACGAAGGCCGTCCGACTTCGTAAACTTCCAGCTCTTCGCTTATAGTAATCGCGTGGACCACCTCCGCCCCGACCTCGTCCCCAATCCCGCCGTCAAGCGCCTTTCCCTTTACCTCCGCCAGCTCGAAGGCTTCAAACGCAAAGACCGCCGCACCATCTCGTCCAAGCAGCTAGGCGAATCCCTCAACCTCACCGACGCCCAGGTCCGCAAAGACCTCGCCTACTTCGGCCAATTCGGCCACCCCGGCATCGGCTACCGCGTCGAAGACTTGATCGCCCAGGTCCGCAAAATCCTCGGCACCGACAAGGTCTGGAACGTCCTCCTGGTAGGCGCCGGAAACCTGGGCCGTGCCCTGATGGCCTATAAAGGATTCAACATCAAAGGCTTCCGCCTCGCCAACGTCTTCGACGCCAGCCCGCAGCTGGTCGGCAAAAAAATGGGCCCCTTCACCGTCCAGCCCATGAGTGAGCTGGAACCCACCATCCGCAAAAACCAGACGAGACTGGCCATGATCGCCGTCCCCGCCGACAGCGCCCAGGAAGTCGTAGACCAACTGGTAGCCGCCGGCGTCCGCGGCATACTCAAC
>JAQGHM010000302.1 GCA_028291615.1 Phycisphaerales bacterium
CCACGGAGAGCAAAATGCCAAACAACTCATCAAAATCACGCCCCCCCAACGAGAATAACGACAACAACAACCCCGACGCCAACAACAAGGACATCACCCCCCTCCTCCAAGGCTGGGATTACGAAGCCGGCGCCATCAACGTCCGCAAAGTCGCAGGCCTCGACGGCCGCGAAAAACTCCAGATGCGCCTCGACTTAGGCCTCCTCCAAATGGAACTCACCGGCCGCCCCGACGGCCACCGCCCCCACGGCCACGAATCCTTCCTCGACTACTTCGAGCAACTCCTCGCCGACCACCAAAAACAAACCAGCAGCCAGGACGGCTTCACCCTCACCACCGACCAGTGCCAGGACCTCCGCGAAGAAGCCGTCATGTACTACCACCGCTACCTGAGCCTCTTCATCCTCGGCGACTACCCAGGCGTAGTCCGAGACACCGCCCGCCAACTCCGCGTGTTAGACCTCTGCAGCAACCACGCCGCCGAAGAACACGACCGCCTGATCCTCGAGCAGTACCGCCCGTACATCATCATGATGAACACCAGGGCCAGCGCATCGCTGCAGTTCAAAGACGAACTCTTCCACAAAGCCCTGACGACGGTCACCGACGGCCTAGACCAGATCCGAGAATTCTTCATCCGCTTCGGCCAACAAGAAGCCTTCGACAAATCGAACGAAGTCAAAATCCTGAAAAGATTCGCCAGAGACATCCGAAGAAAACTCCCGGTAGATCCGCTAGACAAACTCCAGAACAAACTAACCAGAGCAGTAAAACGAGAAGACTACGAAGAAGCCGCGCGGTTGCGAGATGAAATCGAATCCAAACGCCACCAGCGCGAAAACTCCGACGCCTAACCCACGATCCTGGTTAACCAAACCAGTAACCAAGATCCGACTCCACGCCGACTCCTGTGGAGTCGGATCTTCGCGTTTAATCCCCGCACGTGCGCATGCGCTAGCCTTTACGCATCAAGATCGCCAGCATCTGTTCCGTGCGGGTGAGGAAATCGCGGGTCACTTTGTAGTGGTCGGTATCGGTGTAGCCGACCAGTTGCGGCGCGCCTTCGCCCAAGCGGTAGATCTGCGCGTCCGGATACGCCATGATAATCGGAGAATGAGTCGCGATCAGGAACTGCGATCCGGATGAGACCAGTTCGTGGAGGCGGGTAAGAAAGCTCATTTGCCGCTGAGGCGACAGGGCGGCCTCCGGTTCGTCGAGCAGGTAAAGCCCCGGGCTTACAAAGCGGTGCTGGAAGAGGGCGAAGAACGATTCACCGTGCGATTGCTCGTGAAGTGGCTGTCCGCCGTACCCGTCGATCAACGGTGGGGCGTCGCACGGCTCGGCGTCCAACGCCTCAATCTCGGTAGCCAGGTTGAAGTAGCTTTCGGCGCGCAGGAAAAAACTGCTCCTCGGCCGCTGGAGGCCGCGGCGGATCTCAAGAAATCGGTGCAGGTCGGAATGCGACGCCCGATTCTCGAAACGAAAGTTTCGGCTGCCGCCCTCGGCGTTGAGACCCAGCGCGACGGCTATCGCCTCGAGCAGCGTGGACTTGCCGGTGCCGTTTTCGCCGACCAGAAACGTGACCTTCGGGTGTGGGATAAACGTATCCAGTGCGCGAACCGCGGGCAGGACGAACGGGTACTCGTCGAACGATGCGACCTCCTCACGCCGCAGGCGCAGTTCGAGAAGGAAGTGGCGGGCGTTGATGGCTTTAATGCGTTTGTTCACGAAGCTGCGATCATCATACCCGCGGGCAACCGAAAGGGACGTGCGCTTTAAGCTTGCCCAACCCCCACCCCTCCCTCCCGCAGTGGGCTGTAGTCGGTACTCCGACGTAAAGCAGCCCACGGAGGTCCGCCCTTTCACAAGGGAACTTCCTATAAAATCAATCCACAACCGCGCGCCCCAGCCCCAACCAAAACTCACCTCGCTCACAACCCCACCACCCGCCAAAATTCCAGCCGTTTCCCTGGCATTTCGAGGCAATTTCCGCTACAATACCCGCGCAAGAAAAAGGGAGAAAGCATCCTGATGCTCAAGGGGAACATCAAGCTCGCCACAGTACCAAGCTCCAAAGCCGCCCCCAACCCAGCCAGCCCGTCACCACACCTCACCGTGACCGCGCCACAAGATCCCGCGTCACAAAAACCCACACCGCGCCACAATTCCCGCGCGCCCCTGCAAAACGAACCCACCTTCCCCACCGCTCTCTCGTATTTCCAAACAAACCCACCGCACCCGCCCCACCCCCTCACACCCCAGCGCCCGCGCAAATCGAACCCACCACAGCCCCCGCCAAGCCACGCCAAAGCGCCCCAAACCCTTCCAAACCGCGCCGCCCGCACGCCACTTCGCAATTACTGCAGAACGAAGCCACCTGCCACATCTGCAGTCCGCCCCCTCCCCCTCACACATCGCTCGCGTCAGCGCAAATCGAACCCACCACCGCCCCTTCGCCGCAATCGGCAATTCGCGGCCCGATTGCCTTCGGCTCTACGGCTCAGGCTCGAAGAGAGCTCGCCGAAGTCAATCCAGAATCGCCAATCCAATCCGCGGCCAGTAGAATCCACCCAGATGCCCCCGCGCCCCACCGCCTGCCTCCTCGCGCTCCTCGTCACCCTCGCAAGCTGCGACCTCCGCAAAGACTCCGCCGCCGCCCCCGCGCCCTCGCGCACCGCCGCCACCGACCCCACCCCCGCCGCCAGCGCCCGTCCGCCCACCTCCCTCCCCGCCACCGACGACCCCTTCTACATCCTCTCCCAGACCTACGCCCCCTACACCGCCGCCAGCGATCCGTTCGGCTTCCCCATGAAGGCCCGCAATCTCTCCACCAACGCCTACCGCTTCTGGCGCGGCTCCAAGGAACTCTTCTACGTCTGGTGCAAGACCCACGCCGCCGACTGGCTCGCCGACCAGCCCGCCTACCTCCGCATCCACGGCGACCTCCACCCCGGCAACATGGGCGTCTATCCCGCCGCGACCGGCGCGCTCGGCGAGCACATCGCCTTCGGCGCAGTCGATTTCGACGACTCCGCCCGCCTCCCCTTCCAGATCGAGCTGCTCGAAGGCTCGATCACCTTTCAGCTCCTCGCCAAACATCGCCAGGTCAAGCTTGACGCCGCCCGGCTCGACCAGGTCCTCGCCGCGATGCTCGACACCTACCGCGCCGCGCTCCTTGCCGATCAGACCCCAACCCAACTGCTAGACAACGATCCCTGGGTCGCCCACCTCTTCAAGCAGACGCGCAAGCGCAAGTACGCCGACGAGCTCGGCAAGTACCTCCGCAACGATCAGTTCATCGCCGGCAACCGCGGCAGGGAACTCCTGCAAACCGTCCCCGACCGCGCCAGCCTCCCCGAAGCGCTCACCGAATCCCTCACCCACACCCCCGACGCGCGCCAATTCTTCAACGGCGAAACCTCGATCAAACCCACCGCCATCCGCGAAGTCGCCCGCCGCATCCCGCTCGAATCCGCCGGCAGCGAAGGCCTCCACAAATACCTCGTCCTCCTCACCGCCCCCGGCGCCCCCGACGCCAAGTTGATCCTCTATCTCAAGCAGCAGATCCCCAGCCCCGCCGAGCGCGTCGGCCTCATCCCCACCGACCCCCGTCCCCCAGGCCAGCGCTGCGCCCAGGACAACCAAACCCTTCGCGCCCCCGTCCCCCTCTTCAACACCTGGTGCTCCTTCCGCGGCGACTCCTACCGCGTAAGCCTGAAGGAACCCTGGAGCGAAACGTTAGACGCCGCCAACATCGACAATTTCGACGATCTCCTGCACGCCGCGAAAATCTGGGGCACCCTCGCCGGCTGTCTCCACCGCCAGGGCAAGCCGATCGTCGATCAGATCCTCACCCGCCTGACCCCCGCCCTGCGCCAACAACTTCGAGAGAGAGGCACAACCTACGCCGCCAAAGTAGCCGAAGACCACCACCGCTTCGACCGCGACCCGAGAACCAAAGCCCTGATCAAGCAAGCCGAGGCCGCGCTGAAAAGTATCGAATAACGCGAGAAACGCCTTGCCACTGTTGTAACTCGTTTAAAATGTCACATATCCGACTCGATAGAACTGTCACATGGATGATGGGCCTCCAGAAGGAGACCCGATGTGATGGAGCACTTGTCGATGAGTTGCAAGGAACGGACGCGGTTGGAGGTATTTTCACGGGTGAAGGCCAGGCA
>JAQGHM010000316.1 GCA_028291615.1 Phycisphaerales bacterium
TACGTCATCGGCTTGACCAGCACCAGCTTTTCCGAGCCGCCGCTTGCCAGGGATACGACGCCGTCCAGCGTGAGGGCGTCGAACTTCTTTCGCGCCATCGCATTGAACTGCTCCGCATTCCCGATCCAGCCCATCCGCGACGCCAGTTGATCGACCAGTTCGAACCCGACATTGTGCCGGGTGCCGACGTACTCGCGTCCAGGATTGCCTAGGCCGATGAGGATTTTCATAAAAGTAGGCAGTAAGCAGTAGGCGGTAGGCAGGAAAGGCATTTCTGCCTACTGCCTTCTGCCTACTGCATACTATTTCGTTACTCCTTCTTCGCTTCGCCGCCTTCGGGCGCTTCGCCTTCCTCGACCTTGCCGATGACTTCAGGCTCGGCGGTGCCGGCTTCGCCCTCGGCCGGGGCTTCCTCAGCGATTTCCTTAACCGTCGCAACGATCAGATCCGGGTCCTGCAAGGCGCGCACGCCTTCGGGCAGTTGCAGGTCCTTGATGTGCAGGACTTCGTTCAATCCCAGGTTGGACACGTTGTGCCGAACCTCGCTGGGAATCTGCGTAACGAGACACTCGATCTCCAGATCCGCCACAACCTGCTGCAGCACGCCGCCTTCGGCTTCGCCCTTCGGATCGCCCTTGAGGACGAGCGGGATCGTCACTTCGACGCGCTCGTTCAGATCAACGCGGGCGAAGTCCACGTGAAGCACCTCGATGCCCAGGTGATCGTATTGCACGTCCTTGACGAGCACGTTTTCGTTCTTGCCATCGAGCGCCAGCGCGAACAGGTGCGCGCCTCGGTCGAGGTGCCTGACCAGCTCGATCTTCGGCAGCGTGACGGGAACGACGTCTTCCTTGTGCCCGTAGATGACGCCGGGAATGAAGCCGGCGTCGCGCAAACGCTTGTTGCGGCGCGACCCGAGTTCGCCTCGAACCTTGGCCGTGAGTTGTGCGGTCTGTGTTGCCATAATTAATCTCCTGAAATCAGTTGCTGATTGCTAGTTCCTTGTTGCCGGCCGATGCGATGACTCGGCTCAATTCTGTTTCTCGCGGTCGAACAGTGCGCTGACCGACTCGTTGTGATGAATGCGGTGGATCGTCTCGCCGAGCAATCCCGAGACGCTCAGCACCTCCAGGCGATCCTTGATCGAATCGGCCCGGTTGCCGATCGGGATCGTGTCGGTCACCGCCAGGCGGGTGAACGTGCAGGCCTTCAGTCGATCCAGCGCCGGCGGGGCAAAGATCGCGTGACTGGCCGAAATATAGATGTCCTGCGCACCGTGATCCTTCAGGATCTTGCACGCCTCGGTGACCGTGCCGGCGGTCGTGATCATGTCGTCCACCATCAGGACGTTCTTGCCATCCACATCGCCGATGATGTTTTTCGTCTCCACGACCGACCCGCTCTTGCGCCGCTTGTCGATGATGCAGATGTCGCCGCCCAGTAGGTTGGCGTAAACCTGCGCCCGCTTGACGTTGCCCACGTCCGGCGAAACGAACACCCGGTTCGACAGCTTCAGGCTCTTGAACCACTTGATAATCACCGGGCTCGCCGACAGATGATCCACCGGAATATCGAAAAACCCCTGCACCTGTGCGGCGTGCAGATCGACAGCCACCACCCGATCCGCCCCGCTCCGCTCGATCAGATTCGCCACGAGCTTCGCGGTAATCGGCGTGCGCCCTTCATCCTTGCGATCCTGCCGCGCATATCCAAAGTACGGAATCACCGCCGTCACGCGCTCCGCGCTGGCGCGCTTCAGGCAGTCGATCCAGATCATCAGCTCCATCAGGTGAGCGTTGATCGGATGACTCGTCGGCTGAATGATGAAACAGTCCCGCCCGCGCACGTCTTCCTCGACCTTGACGATCAATTCGCCGTCGGGAAACAGCTCCGTGCGCCCGCGCCCCAGCGGGATCTGCAGGTAGTCGCAGATCTTCTGCGCAAGTTGCGGGTTGGCCCGCCCGGTAAACACTTTCAATCCGTCCGCGTCACCCTGCATCGTTAGCTCCTCCCGGAGTTGCTGGTGAACTGGCCGGCAAGCTGCGTGCCTTCGGGCACGATGCTCTCGCCGGGCACGGAAGCGAAGGGCCCGATCGCGCAACCGGCGCCGATGCTCGAATCGCGCCCGATGAACGTGAACGGCTGAACGATGGTGTCTGATCCGATGCTGACCCCGTCTTCGATGTACGTGTTCTGGCTGCTGACGATCGTCACGCCGCTTTCGCGCAGCTTGCGGTGAATCCGCTCCTGCATGATCTCGTCCACTTCAGCCAGTTGCTGCCGCGTGTTGACCCCGATCACGTCGTCCGCCGTCACCGCCTGCACCGCCACAACCTTCTTCCCCGCCTTGCGAAGGATGCCGAAGATGTCGGTGAGGTAATACTCGCCCTTCTTGTTCTGATTGGTCAGCTTCGAAAGCGCGAGCAGCAGATCCTCATTGCGAACGCAGTAATAGCTGGGGAATACCTCGCGAATCTCAAGTTGCCCACGCGTGCAGTCAAGCTGCTCCACGATCTCCAGGAAATTCCCCTCCGCATCGCGAACGACGCGCCCATAACCGGTCGGATCATCCAGCACCGCCGTCGCCATCGACGCCGACGCGTGCTCCTCCTTGTGCGCGTTGTGCAGCGTATTGAGCACTTCCCCCCGAATCAGCGGCCCATCCCCCGCCAGGATAAACACGTCCCCCGTCGGATGCTTCTTTAACTCATCCCGGCAGACCATGGCCGCATGCCCCGTCCCCAGTTGCTCCGTCTGCTCGATCCAAGAAATCCGCCGATCCCCCCCGAACTCCGCCATGATCTCATCCTTGCCATGCCCCACGACCATCAGGATACGCGTGCACCCCGCGTCGTAACACGCCCGCAGCACGTACGACAACATCGCCCGCCCACAAACCGGATGCAGCGCCTTAGGCAGGCGCGACTTCATCCGGGTGGACTTCCCAGCGGCGAGAATGATGGCGGTCGAAGACATAGGAACTAACGATGAGACAGCTACCCCGCATGGATTCGAACCATGACAAAGAGTACCAAAAACTCTTGTGCTACCGTTACACCACGGGGTAGTGAAATCGGTCAGGAAGGGGATCGCCCATTGCCCGCGTGGCACGGGACGAGCGGAGGTGTGCTTAACTCACGGTATCGTCTACCCTTCCGGCACACTTGCCGAACCTCTCGACGCATTCCGGCCCTCTTGCGAAGGCGCGGCATATCCTATCGGTGACCCAAGTCTTGTCAAGATCACGATTCGAGCCGCCGCCGCCGCGTCCGCCGCAACTGCACGATCAGATACACCACGATCAGCGCGTTGGCGATCAGCACAACCACCCGCCCCACGTGCGGGTGCCGCACGACCTCCATGATTTCCAGCGGCAGCAGCAGGGCGGTCGAAATCACAGTCAGATACTCCGCCCACCGCTTCTTAAGCAGCAAACCAACCCCTTCGGTGGCGAACAAGCCGGCGTACAGAAACAGCCCAAGGCTGATCGCTTTAATCTGCTGCGGATTAACCCGGGCCACACGCGTGAGAATGGCCTGCAGGATGTAATCATCCGGATCAACGCGCACCGCGCGGGCCCAGTGAATGATCGTCGCCTGAATGTCGCTATGCAGTAACCGCTGCGCCCCCACCGCCACCACGACGAGCAAAGTCGCCTTGATCAGCTTAAAGATCGCGATCGCCGTCAGCGGACCGCGGCCGGTAGTTTCCGTGCGCGACATCGCGACGACTATACCGGCCCGACGCGCCCCATGCTGCGCATCGAATCACCGCGCCCGGATCAGCAGCTCATCCGGAATCCCCAGTTCCCGCCGCGTCACGTCGATGTCCTGCAGAAATCGATGGCCATCGTTGTAGTACCCCGCCGTCGGCGTCACGTCCGGCAGGTATTGCCGCCAGAACGCGTTGAACCGCCGCATCAGCGCCTCCCGCAGGTACTTGCTCAACATCGACGCCAGCGCCACCGACATGCAGTGCGTCTCACCCTTCTCACGAAAGATCACCCGCACCGGCGGCGGAAGCGCACCACCGCCCGGCGCATGATGCAACACATACTCCGCATGACCATCTTCCTCGCGAACGATCTCCAGCGGCCAATCCTCGAACATCAGCCGCAAAAGCTGCCCATAATGCTCCCGCCCTCCCTGTCGATCGCAGAAGATCACCAAATGCTGCCGGCCATAAGTGCGCAGCAGATAATCCAAGTGCCCCGCCGACGTCGAGAAGAGCACCCCAGCCTTATTCCTCGTCTGGTTGAGCAGGTTATTAAGCTGCCGCTCGGGCAGCACCTTGGCCGCCAGGTGAACGCACCGAGTCCGCGTGCGATCCATCTCAACCCGCAGCGCATTGGCAAAAAGCGTCAGCGACAGCACGTCCTGCTCGATCGGAAACGTCTCCTCCGCCGCCGGCGCGTACCACGGATGATGCAGCAACTCCGCCACCGCCTCCGGAGCCACCATCTCCAGAAAACCCGCAAGATTCGCCGACTTCCGCCCCGACGCCAGCATGATGCACAGCAGCGATCGTTCCAGTTCCTTCAACCCGATCGACGGCGAATAAACCTGCTTGCTGTCATTGACGTGAAGTTTCCGCCCTGTCTTCGAGCGATTGCGCGACACCAGTTTCGTCAACCGCTTCCACAGGCACGGCGGCGGATCGATCGGCTCATCGTCAATCTCAAACGCGCAGCACCCCACCACCAGCGGCCCCAGCAAAGGCCCGTACCCCGCCTCGTCAATTCCAGCCAGGATCATCGCGCGCTTCCTTCCGAGAAATCCACGGCCGCGATTGTACAGACGTTCCCCGCAATTCCAGCACGTGCGCCCCGCTCGCGACGCTGCGCCCACTCCGCCTCTCGAATGTGCGACCGTTTGCCTCCCCTTGACAACCCGCCCGACCTCACTAAATATAGCCCCACAGCGACGGGGGCGTAGCTCAATTGGTTAGAGTACCGGACTGTCGATCCGGTGGTTGCGGGTTCGAGTCCCGTCGCCCTCGCTGAAGAAACTGCCTTCCCATTTTTGGGACGGCGTTTTTATTTGAACCTGCGATCCGTGCAAGATCCGGATTTGCACTCGCATTTACGTGCTGCCTCGGTTAAGTTTTCCCCCGTCATTCAGGAGCACATCTAAAAGGAGGATCTGTGCAACACTTCAATTCCGCTCTGCGCCGTACCGTCACGCGCGCAAGTTTCGAACCCCTCGACCAACGTCTGCTGCTCTCCGCCACCTTCACCGTCAACACCCTCATCGACGGCTCAACCCCCGACGATGGCGTGCTCTCCCTTCGCGAAGCCGTCGATCAGGCCAACACCACCGCCGGCGCGGACTCGATCGTCTTCTCCCCCGGCCTAACCGGAACCATCAAACTCACCGGTGGCCAACTCGATGTCCTCGATGACCTGACGATCAACGGCCCCGGCGCGCGCCTCCTCTCAGTCAGCGGCAACAGCTCCAGCCGCGTCTTCCGCATCGGAGATTTCAAAGTCTCCATCGCCGGACTCAGCATCATCAATGGTCAGGCCGACCAGGAAGAGGACGGCGGCGGCATCATCAACGGCGGACGCCTGACGCTCAACCGAGTCATCCTCCGCAACAACAAGGCCGGCTTCGGCGGGAACAGCTTCTTCGATGACCCCGCCCCCTCCGGCGGCCAAGGGGGCGCAATCTTCAACTTCGGCGTCCTCACCATCTCAAACTCCGCCATCCTCGACAACATCGGCGGCCGCGGAGGCAACGGCTACGACAACGCTTTCCTTGCCGGCTCCGCCGGACCCGGCGGCTCGGGCGGCGGCATCTACAACAACGCAACGCTCGTCCTCACCAACTCCACCCTCGCTGGCAATGAGGCCGGCTCAGGGGGTTTCGGCGGCGACAGCAACTTCGGCGACGGTGGCGACGGTGGCGATGGCGGTTCCGGCGGCGCGATCGCCAACAACGGCGACGCCACCCTCGTCAACGTCACGATCTCCGACAATTACAGTGGTTTCGGCGGCTTCGCCGGACAATCCGGTGGACGCCGCGGTCGCGACGGCGCAGGCGGCGGCATCTACAATCGCGGCAGCGCCGCGCTCACCATCGCCAACTCCCTCATCGCTGATAACGACCTCTTCTCCCCCACTCCCGACGCCGCCGGCAACGTCAAATCGCTCGGCCACAACCTCGTCACCGCCGCCGACGGCAGCACCGGCTGGATCGCCTCCGATTTCATCGGTTCCAATGACGCACCGATCGACGCCAAGCTCGATACCCTGGGTGACCACGGCGGCCCCACCCCCACGATCTCCCTCCTCGCCGGCAGCCCCGCCATCGACACCGCCGACAAGGCGCTGCTCGCCACCTACTCGCTGACGACCGATCAGCGCGGCTACGCCCGCGTCTACAACCGCCTGCCCGACATCGGCGCATTCGAAGATAAGTCCGGCTATGTCGCCGATGCCAACCACGACGGCAAGATCGACTTCCTCGACCTGGCTTCCCTCGCACAGAACTACAACGTCACCGACGGCAAGCGCACCTGGGAGCAGGGCGATTTCAACGGCGACGGCGCTGTCGATTTCCTCGACCTGGCAATCCTTGCGCAGAACTACAACACTGCTCCGAGCGCAACCGCCGCTCCGCCCATCGCCGCTGCCTCCACCGCGTTCCCACCGGAGTTAGCCGCCTTCATGTCGGCGGTGACCAAAAAGCAGCCCGTCAAAAAACCGCTCTTCAGCGTCGTAAAGGTCGTAAAAGTCGCCAAACCCGCCAAGCCCGTCGCGCCGCCTCGCATCAAACACTGATGCGATTCCACCGCTTTTTCTTGCGATCCGGCGATCACCCGGTATCATATTCGGGGGTCACCTCTACCGGGGAAGCGCATGCTCGATGAAGAAATCGCAAGCCTCTTGGAAGATGCCGGCTATCGTTTCATTCCCGAAACGGCGCGGTACCAGGTTATCGTCGGGGCAGGCGCTGACGAGACCGATCACTCGCCCGAGTTCGTCGCCGACGAGCTCGGGATCGACGTCGATGACCTGCAACGCTGGGAAGACCAGCAGCTCGAAGCCCAGGGACTGATGCGCGGCGACCCCGAACCCGAAACCCCCACCCCCGCCGAATAATACGGATTCTCAAAAGTCCCCGCGGCCCCGTCCGCCGCTTGCGGCTTCGCACCCCGCGAGTCGCTAAACAGTTATATTATCACACCGCCGCCGTCCTCGCCCTCACGCCGTCGCAGCCAACTGCCGCCGCTCCAACCCAAACCGAATCACATCAAGCCGCCGCGCCACCTCAGCCATGTCCGCTGGCCGCCGCTCCGGTTTGATCTTCACGCACTCCATCACCAGGTTCGACAAGTTCTCCGGCACGCTCCGTTTGATCTCATGCGGCGACCGGATGCGGTCGTTCACCAGGAAGCTGTTCTCCCCCTTGCCGCACGTGAAAAGCGTAGGAAGCTTTTCCCCCGACAGACAAACGTACATCGTCGCCCCCAGGTTGAAGACGTCCGTGCGCGCGGAAACCGGCTCGCGCTTCACCTGCTCCGGCGAGATGTAATCCGGCGTCCCCTGAATGCGCTCCTTTTTCGTCCCCGTCGCGCACGCCTGGCCAAGGTCGATCACCTTCGTCTGGCCGTCCTCCGCACAAACCAGGATGTTCGCCGGTTTGAGGTCGCAGTGGACATACCCCAGGACGTGCAGCGCATGCAGCCCATTAGCAGCCTGGATGAAGCAATCGATGATCCCCATGGTGCCCGACGGGCATTCCACGTCCAGCGGCACGCCGTCCACCAGTTCCATCACCAGCGCCGCCTCGCTCACCTTGCCCCGCCAATTCGATTTCAACTTGAGGTCCAGGCACCGACGAAGCCCCGAATGTTGCACCTTGCTCCCCACCTCAAACTCGCTGCGGAGCTGCTCGACGAAGCGCTGTTCCTTCTCAGAATTAACCACCACGTGCTTGAGCGCGCAAAGCTGCCGCGTCTCCGGATGGCTGACCGCGTAGATGGTGCTTCCCGCCCCTTGCCCCAACGTGCCGACGATTTCGTAACCGAAAAGTGGTTCAGGCATCTTGTCGCCCCTGCACTCGTCCGAAAGACGTGGTCGCGACCGTTTCAACACTCCCAAGTCGCATCCGACGGCTCGGAACGACGCAGGACGGGCATTACAAGCGCCCAAAACGATAAGCGGCTGCCAAGCGAACTTACCTTTGCAACGCCCGTACCCCCGTTTCGTTTGCCCAAAAATCTCCTACTTTTTATTTCGCGGTGTGGTGGCTTCCCCCATCTCGACCACTTCGAAATCGCTCCCCTTCACGCGCTTGAGGGTCTGAAGCTCCCCATCATTCCAGCGCGGGTCCGGCGCGCCCGACACGAACCAGTCACCGCCGTTGTCCGCCACGATCATCCCATACCGCTTCAAGCCAGTAAGAATGACCTGCGCCGAAGCCGGAAATCGCGAAGCGTCATACCCCGCCTTAAGCCGCACCCGCATCCCCATCGGCGGCAACTTCACATCGTCGCTCCGGCTAGCCCAGTGCCGCGCCGGCGCCACGTAAGCCCGCCGCGACTTCACCACCGTAAACCGCAACGCATGCGTGATCTCCTTCCGCTCCACGACCTCGTCATATCGCGCCAAACCTGCAAACACCGGCAGCCCCGCCGCATCAGCGCTCGTCCAACCCGCCGGCCGAACCGTGTTCTTCGCCAAATCAAATATCGCCCCCGACCCCGCCTTCCAGGACTTTCCCCCATCCACAGGCGTAGCGCTGAAAAGCTCGTAAAGCACCCAATTATCGCGATCGATCACCAGCACATGCCGATCCCCCTTAGCCGCCGCCCCACCCTCGATCGGCGCATCAGCCGGAATCGGATAAGGCCCCTTATCCGATTCATCAGCGTACTCAAACGAAACCGGCACCTTCCCCTGCTTCCCATCCACCACGACATACGGAATGCCCGAAGGCGCACCTTGATAAGTAGTCCCAAAATCCGGATGCAGCGCCTTATTCCGCCCGATCGAAGCGATCAGCGCATCAGAGTTCGGATCAACAGCCTCCTTCGACACATCCTTGTTCCACAAATCATCAACCGGAAAAACCCGCCGCCCATGAAGACTCGCATTAACCCCCAACTCCGGCGGCGTCGCGCCCTGATCCTCCCCAAACCCAATCAGCACCCCAAACCCCAGAACCGCCGCGAGCGCGAAAAGACTTTTCATGGACGATGATTCAACTCGACCCAGCGCGGCGGTGCAATGGTTGCACAACCGTACCGTCGCGCAAGAACGCCCCCACATAGCCCGCCGCTTGCGTCGGCTCTTCCCCAGTCACATCGTCACTACAGAACTGAACCGTTACTCGTGACGACCTGACTTTGTAAGCTGATCTGATGGGCAACCCGAAATCCCGAGAATTTCGCCAGCAACAGGAGCGTGAAGCCGCGTGGGAGCGCGCTCGCACCACGCCGCGTCGTCCTACAGACCTTGTTCGCGGCTTGGATAGCGGCATGCGTCGATTCCAAGTCGTACGGTGTCCGTCTTTTTCGCCGTCGCAGTTCTGGGAGGGTTGCAATTCCGGCGCGGAGTGGGCGCTGTACCGATCGGACGTGGTCGAGACGCGGCCGCAACTGATGGTCATCGGCTACGAACAGGTCAAGTTTTCGTTCGTCGAGCTGCACGGTTTCTTCAAGCGTCTGGTGCGCCTCTCGTTCCCGATCGCGCCTGACCTGAGCGAGATGGCGGGCTTGGACGGTGAGACAACGGAACTTGCGTTGTTCGGCAGCTTTCATTCGGAGGTGCGCTTCACCTGGTGGTCAATGCCGCCGGCCGGTTGGAAGCCGATGGTGAAAGTCGTCGATGAGATGCTCAAGGCGTTTAGTGGAGCGGCGATATGACGGACCCAAGAATTTCCGTGCAGGATAAAGTACTGGCAATCTTTCGCGAATTGGCGCCGGATCGCGCCGAACGACTGGCGGTCGATCGGCCGGCGGTTGAGACGATCGATGCTATGGCCGAGGCGCTTCGCCATGATTACCCGCAAGCAGTTGCTCGCGACATCGCATTCCATCTGGCCGATTGGAATTGGGACGCGGCGTTCCTGGTCGCACTGCAATTGTTCCAGGAGCGGTTCAGCGTTGATGAGGTGCGAGCGGGCGTTGAACTCCTGCTCGTTCATGCGCCAAATCACCTCGTGGCCGCAGCGAAATTGGCTGGGGAGCCCGTCCGAGACGTATTTGGACTTGGGACGTTGGTTGAGGATGTATCGCCGATGCCAGAGCCGCTGCTGCCGCTGGATTACCCGCCGCCATCGGTACCGACGTCGCATCAGGCGATTTCGCCGTGGGTGCGGTGGCTGGGCATCACGCTTTTGTGCGGCTTGGCTGTGGTGGGGTTATACGTGGGATACCTGATCCTTCACATCCGGCGCCTTGGCCCCATGGGACCGTGAACCGACTGAGAGGATGCGTACAACTAACCGGGGACTTCATGCTTTGATGACCGAAAGTCGTCGCGACTTCATCTTCGGCAGTTCAGCGACGAGGTCGTAGGCCTGAAAATCCGTCACCTTCACATCCACCATCATCCCCGCGTGCAGCCCCCGCCCATGAACAAACACCACCGAGTCAATCTCCGGCGCCTGCGCAGCGCTCCGCGCAACATACCCATCCGCCTCATCCCGTCCCGCCGGCCGCTCAACCAAAACTTCAATCGTCTTCCCCACCATCCGCTTCGCCTTCGCGAACGCGACCTCCTGCTGCGCAAGCATCAACTCTTCCACGCGCGCCGTCTTCACCTCGTCCGAAACCTGCCCCTCCATCCGCCCCATAGGCGTCCCCGGCTCGGCCGAATACGGAAACACCCCCATCATCTCAAACCCAAAATCTTTCACAAACCGCACCAGCTCATCATGCTGCGCATCCGTCTCCCCCGGCACGCCAGCGATAAACGTCGTCCGAATCGCGATCCCCGGCACCCATTTCCGCAGCTTCTCCAGCAGCGTCTCAATCTCCCGCCGCGTCACCCGCCGCCGCATCTTCGTCAGCAACTCGTCATTGATATGCTGCAGCGGCATGTCGATGTACTTCACCACCCGCCCGCAGTCCGCGATCGTCCGAATCATCTCGTCCGTAAAACACGACGGATACGCATACATCAACCGCAGCCACCGCACATCCGGCAATTGCTTATCAAGCGTCTTCAGCAACCCCGAAAGCCCCGGCCCATATTGAATGTCCGTCCCGTAGCTCGTTGTGTCCTGCCCAATGAGATTAAGCTCCACCGCCCCGTCCGCCGCCAGCTCTTTAGCCTCAAGCAATATCTGCTCGATCGGCTTCGACCGCATCAACCCCCGGATCGAAGGAATCGTGCAAAACGTACACCCCTGGTTACACCCCTCCGACATCCGCAGATAAGCAAAATGCCGCGGCGTCAACCGCAACCGCGCCCGATCATTCTCAAACACCGGCAACCGATTCGTCTTCGTCTCTTTTCTGATTTCTGGTTTCTGGTTTCTGGTTTCAATCCCCGCCTGCGCAGCGAGCTCCCTCGACAGGTCATGATACTTCCCCAGAAAGTGCCCATTCTCCTGCCGCGGATTCTCCTTCCCGCGCACCGCCTCGACGATGTGCTCACGATCAAACACCCCCACCAGACGATCGATCCCCGGCTCCTCAGCGATCAGCTTCGTCTTATGCCGCTGCACCAGGCATCCCGCCACCACCACCCGCTTGCACCGCCCCTCCTCTTTCATCTTCACCGCATCGCGAATCTCCTTCATCGATTCCGTCTTGGAAGCCTCCAGGAATCCGCACGTATTGATAATGATCGCATCCGCCTGCGAAGCATCCGAAGTCAGCGCAAGTCCGTCCTGCGCCAGCAGACCGAGCATCCGTTCGCTGTCCACAAGGTTTTTTGGACAGCCAAGGCTGACGAAAGCGACGGTACGGATATCATTGGCCTTTTTGGCCATAAAAATGGGCTCCTCAACAAAGGGGATTTCCAAGGATACCTAAAGAAGACGGAAACGTAAAACGCTCCGGCCTGCAGTGGGTTCGATTGTAACCAGAGGGCACGTCTAAGTTTGGGAACGATTAGGGATCGGCGGGGTTATTCTGCGCCTATAATGCGCGTAAGTCCTTGGCCCTTGCTCAATTTGCGATCAAAATTTGTGTTCACTCACCGAAACTGCTAAAATCCCTCAACTATGCCGCTTCAAGCCAAAACCCGCCGCGTCACCCCCCGTCGCCGAACGCCCATCGTGGCGCCGCGACGGTCGCTTTCCTCTCCTCTTCGCGCCGAGAAATCCCGCGATTCCAAAAAATCACATGCCGTGGCCGAGGTTAAAGTACACAACCCGGCCAGCGGTTCGGGCTACAAAAGTGCGCTGCGGTTTCTCGAAACGCTAACGGATTACGAGCGTTTGCGGATCGTACGCTACAACACCCAGAATTTCGACCTCGACCGGATGCGCCACCTCCTCAAAAAGCTCGGCAACCCGCACGAGCAGTACAAGTCCGTCCACATCGCCGGCACCAAGGGCAAGGGCAGCACCTGCGCCATGGTCGCCAACATGCTGACTGCCAACGGCTACAAGGTCGGCCTATACACCAGCCCCCACCTCGTCGACATCCGCGAGCGCATCCAGATCAACGGCGTCATGATCCCCCACGCCGACTTCTCGCGCCTGATCCGCCTGGTCGAGCCGATCGTCGCCCGCGCCAAGCCGATGCCCACGTTCTTTGATGTCATGACTGCCGTCGCCTTCAAATACTTCGCCGAACAAAAGATCGATATCGCCATCGTCGAAACCGGCCTGGGCGGCCGCCTCGATAGCACCAACGTCCTCAAGCCCGAAGTCACCGGCATCACCAACATCAGCAAAGACCACATGGCCCAGCTAGGCCACACGCTCCCCAAGATCGCCGAAGAAAAAGCCGGCATCTTTAAGCCCGGCGTCCCCGCGATCAGCGTGTCCCAGGAGCCCGAGGTCGAAGCCGTCCTCAAGCGCCACGCCGAAAAGGTCGGCGCGCCCTTCGACATCACCGGCAAGACGATCGAGTTCAGCTACCGCTTCGAAGCAACGCGCATGCTCGGCCCGCACAACCGCATCTGCCTCACCACCCCCAACAGCAAGTTCGAGCACCTCGCCGTCCCCATGATGGGCGAACACCAGGCCATCAACTGCGGCCTCGCCCTCGCGCTGATCGACAAGCTCAAGACCCGCGGCTTCAACGTCAACGATTCCAAAGCCATGGAAGGCCTCGCCAAAACCTCCATGCCCGGCCGCATGGAGCTCATCTCCACCCAGCCGCGCGTCCTGGTCGATGGCGCCCACAACGCCGCCAGCCTCGACGCCCTGATGAAGGCGATCGGCCAGCACATCCCGTACGACTCGATGGTCGTCATCTTCGGCTGTTGCGCCGACAAGGACGTCCCGGGCATGCTCGAGCGCATCACCAGCG
>JAQGHM010000328.1 GCA_028291615.1 Phycisphaerales bacterium
TTACTCCCCCTTCTTAAAATTCAAGTCGATCGGATCCGGCACCGCCCTCGGAGGCGGAACTGGACTTGGCGGCGCGGTCGAAGTGGCACTTGGAGTTGAATCGGGGTTACCGGGCCAGTATCGGTGATCACGCGGCGGGTCAACAGTTTTGGGTGCTGGATGCGCGCTCATTGGCTGGGAAATCGCTTCGGGTGGTTGCTTGGGCTGACAGCCGCAGGCACATCCGAGCGAGATCGATAACGCCAGGAGTTTCAGAGTGTCCATTCGCATATGTAATCATGCTACCAGAATCGAAAAAGAGGTCTTGCCGCCATCATTTTGTCCCGGCTGGAACCACGGGCGGCGCCATCTTCTGCGTCGCCGGCTTCGTCGTCGTCACCGCCGGATGCGCTTTTAATCCCGCCAGCGTTTCCCTCAACTTTGACTCTTCCGCGGCATTGGGCGCCATCGGGTTGGCGTGAAATGCTGGGAGGAGCTTGTCCCACACGACGTTGATCTCGGCTTGCATGTCGCGGGTGTCGGCAGTGATGGCGATGACGGCGTCCTGCTCGGGGAGGACGATGCAGAATTGGCCGTTGGCGCCGTCGCCTCGGAATGCGCCGTGCTGGCATTGCCAGAATTGGAAGCCGTAGCCGGCGCGCCAGTCGGGTTTGTTGCCTTTGGCACTGGGGGCGTCGGCGTTTTCGACCAGCTTGGAGGTTGCGGTCGCCACCCAACTTGCGGGAAGCAACTGCTTGCCGTTCCACGTTCCCTTTTGCAGGTAGAGCAGGCCGAACTTGGCGATGTCTTCGGTGCGGATGAATAGCCCGAAGCCGCCGCAGGAGATTCCTTGTGGGCTGGCTTGCCACTGGGGGTTTTCGATGCCGAGCGGCTCGAAGAGGCGGGGCTTGAGGTAATCGAGCACGGTTTGGCCGGTCACTTTGGTGACGATGGCCGAGAGCATGTAGCTACCGGGCGTGTTGTATTGGAAATGGGTGCCGGGTTTGAATGGGACGGGCTGGGCGAGGAAGGTTTTGACCCAGGGCGTTTCGGGGGTGAACTTGGCTTCGGTCTCGTGGCCGCAGGTCATGGTCAGGAGGTCGCGGACGCGCATGGCCTTGAGGTTTTCCGAGGGCTCGGCCGGGGCGTCTTCGGGGAAGAATTTCAGGACATGATCGTCGATGTTCAGATTTCCTTCGGCGACGGCGAGGCCGACGGCGGTTGAGGTGAAGCTTTTGCTCAGCGAGTGCATCACGTGCGGCTTGTCGGCGGCCTCGGGCTTCCACCAACCCTCGGCGACGATGTGACCGTGTCGCACGAGCATGAAGCTGTGCAGCGTGTTGACCTTCAGGTCCGCCGCTTCGATGTATGCACGCACGTCGGCGGAGGAGACGCCCTGCGCTTCGGGCGAGCTTCGCGGCAGCGCGATCCCGTCCGCCAGCGCTGCGCCGCCCGTTAGAAGTAAGGGAATGATCAGCGACGCGAGACGCTTGGGTCGATTCATGTGGATCGCTTTCCGCGGATGAAGGAGTGTCAGGCCAGGATATCTTTTACCACGTTCCCAAAAACATCCGTCAAGCGGAAGTCGCGGCCCTGGAAACGGTAGATCAATTTCTCGTGATCGAAACCCATCAGGTGCAGGATGGTGGCTTGCAGGTCATGGACGTGGACGGGGTTTTGCGCGGGGTAGAAGCCCAGTTCGTCGGACGCGCCCCAGGTCATGCCGTGCTTGAGTCCCGCGCCGGCCATGAAGAGGGTGTAACAGTGGGGATGGTGATCGCGCCCCATGTTTTGGCTCTTGGCGGTGCGGCCTTCGCGGAAGGGGGTGCGCCCGAATTCGGCGGCCCAGACGACCAGCGTGTCATCGAGCATGCCGCGGTTTTTCAGATCGCGCAGCAGGGCGGCGACGGGGCGATCCATCTTCTCGCAGCGACCGTGCAGGCCGGATTTTACGTCCTCGCCGGGGTTGGTGCCGTGGAAGTCCCAACCCCAGTCGAAGAGCTGGACGAAGCGCACATCCTGCTCGCAGAGTCGGCGGGCGAGGAGGCAGTTGTTGGCGAAGCTCGACGCGCCGGGTTTTGCGCCGTAGGCCTCTAGCGTTTTGGGGTCTTCCTTCGAGATGTCCATCACCTCGGGCACGGCGATCTGCATGCGGAAGGCCATCTCATATTGCGCGATGCGCGTGGCGGTCTCGGGATTGCCCAGCTCGCGCTCCTGGATCTGGTTGAGGTCGCGGAGGGCGTCGAGGCTCATGCGGCGGGTGGCGCGGGACATGCCTTCGGGGTCGGATGCGTAGAGGACGGGCTCGCCGCCGGAGCGACATTGAACGCCCTGGAAAACCGAGGGGAGGAAGCCGCTGCCCCAGGCGCTCTTGCCGGCGCTGGGGAGGACGCCGCCAGAGACCAGTACAATGAAACCCGGGAGATCGTGGTTCTCCGAGCCCAGGCCGTAGGTGACCCACGACCCGAACGAGGGGCGGCCCTGTCGCGCCGAACCGGTGTAAAGGAGCAACTCCGCCGGCGCGTGGTTGAACTGCTCGGAATGCATCGACTTGATAAACGTCAGGTCGTCGGCGATCGAGGCGAGCTGCGGAACGACCTCGGACATCCACGCGCCGCTATGGCCGTGTTGTTTGAAGGTGTGGGTGGTGCCAAGGAGCTTGGGGACGCCGCTGGTGAAGGCGAAGGTGTTGCCCTTGAGCATGGAGTCGGGGCAGTTTTCGTCGTTGTGCTTTACGAGCTCGGGCTTGTAGTCGAACATGTCGAGGTGGGGCGGACCGCCGGACATGTGGAGGAAGATGACGCGCTTTGCCTTGGCGGGTGTGGGGGAGGCGTGAGGGCTTAGCGGGTTGGTTTTGTCCTTGTCGATTGAAAGCCCAGCCACTGAAGTTGCTGGGCCGCGAAGAAGGTTGGCGAGTGCGATGGAGCCTATGCCCAGGGCGCTGGATTGGTTTAGGAAATGGCGCCTTGTGATTTGGCGGGCGCGGTGGATGGTTAGGGGGTCGATCATGATTGCGTTACCGTTTAGCGAGGGCCTCGTCGAGGTTGAGGATTACGTTGGAGACGACGGTCCAGGCGGCGAGGTCGCGGATGTCGGCATCTTTGGGTGCGGGGCCCAGCGGCTTTGTGGCCATTGCTTCGGCTTCGGCGGGCGCCGCCTCGTACTGATGCCGGGTCTGCTCGTAAAGCTGCGTCAGGCGGCTGCATTCTTCGGAGGTGGGCGGACGAGTCAGGCAGGCGCGGAACGCAAAGGTGGCGCGCGACTCGGCAGAAGTGCCGCCTTCCTTGACGACCCGCCGCGCCAGCGCCTGGGCGGCCTCGACGAAGCAGGGGTCGTTAAGCGTCACCAGTGCCTGAAGGGGCGTGTTGGTGCGCATGCGGCGGACCGTGCAGTACGTGCGGTCCGGAGCATCAAATGTCGTCATCGACGGGTACGGCGCATTTCGGCGGACGCGAACGTAGAGGCCGCGGCGGTAACGTTCATCGCCGGTGTCGGCCTTCCAGTCGGTCGTTGCGCCGAACGCGGCGGAGAGGCCGAAGTTGGGCTTTGGGGGCTGGCAGGGGGGCCCGAACATCTTCGTGCTCAGCAAGCCACTGGCGGCCAGGGCCTGGTCGCGGATTTCTTCGGCGGAGAGGCGCACGCGCGGGCCGCGGGCTAACATGCGATTGTATGGGTCGCGCTGGGCGAGGCTTTCGGAGACCGCGGAGGATTGGCGATAGGTGGCGCTGGTGACGATCAGCTTGAGCATGTGCCTGGAATCCCAGCCGCTGCGGACGTATTCGGTTGCGAGCCAGTCCAGCAGTTGCGGATGACTCGGCGGCTCGCCCTGGGTTCCGAAATCTTCGCTGGTCTCGACGATGCCAATGCCGAAGAGTTCTTCCCAGAGGCGGTTGGCGGCGACGCGCGCGGTGAGGGGGTTTTCGGGATTAACTAGCCAGCGCGCGAGCGTGAGGCGATTCATTGGTTCGCCGGTTGGCGGCGGTGGGAACATCGCGGGCAGGCCCGGTTCGACCCTGTCGCCCTTCGCGAGATAGTTGCCGCGAAGGTGGATGAAGGTTTCGCGGGGCTTGCCCTCGCGGAGGATCGGCGTGCTCACCGTCAACGCCTTGTACTTCTGATCGAGCGCGCGGTAATCGGCGTCGAGTTTCTTCCAGTCCGGCGATGCCTGATCTCTATAGTAATTGGCGAGTTTCTCGGGCTCGGTCTTTTTACGATCCTTGGCGGGCTTGGCGAGGATGGCCGCGATCTCCTTCGGCAGCGATTCCGATTTGACCGATTTCTCCCACTCGGCGCGGCCGGCGTCGATTCTCTTGTTCTCTTCATCGAGCTTACGCTTGGCCTCGGTCACCTGCGGGCGCAGCGCATCGGCGAGCTTTTCCTGGCCCACCCGCGGCACATCGAGCGTCGGCGCGTCGTCGGCGGTGTTGCGATCCTCGGTGTTATTGAGGATCGCGTAGAGCTGATAAAACTCCTTCTGCCGGATCGGATCGTACTTGTGATCGTGACACTGAGCGCAGCCGATGGTGGTGCCGGTCCAGGTCTGCATCGTGGTGTTGACGCGATCGACGATGGCGGCGCTGCGGAATTCTTCCGGCTGCGTGCCCCCTTCAGTATTGGTCAGCGTGTTGCGGTGGAAGCCGGTGGCGATGAGCTGATCCGGCGTGGGATTGGAAAGCAGGTCGCCAGCGAGCATCTCGATGGTGAACTGGTCGAACGGCTTGTTCTGGTTGAACGATTGGATCAGCCAGTCGCGCCAGCGCCAGATCGTGCGATCGGGATCGTTGGCGAATCCCTGCGAGTCGGCGTAGCGGGCGAGATCGAGCCACACCTGCGCCCAGCGCTCGCCGTAGGCGGGCTTGGCAAGGAGGCGATCGACGAGCTTCTCGTAGGCATCGGGGCTGGGGTCGCGGGCAAAATCGTCGGCTTCCTGGATCGTCGGCGGGAGGCCGGTGAGATCGACCGACAGGCGGCGGATGAGGGCGTAACGATCGGCGGAGGGCCCGGGGTGTAGGCCATCCTTTTCGAGCTTGCTGAGGACAAAGCGATCGATCGGGTTGAGCGGCCAAGCTGTATCCGTGACAGCGGGCGGCTCGGAGCGGACCGGTTTAACGTACGCCCAGTGCACCGCGTATTCAGCGCCTTGCTCGATCCACGCCCGCAACGTTGCGACCTGCCTAGGCGTCAGCGGCGCGGAAGTCTTGGGCGGCGGCATGACGTCGTCTTCGTCGTGCGTGCTGATGCGTTTGACGAGCTCGCTCTGGTCAGGCTTGCCGGGGACGATGGGGATCTCGCCGCTCTTGGCGGGTTTGATGGCAAACTCGTGAATATCCAAGCGCAGCTTCGATTTGCGAGCCTTTTCGTCCGGGCCGTGGCATTGGAAGCATTTGCTGGAGAGGAGGGGGCGGATCTCGCGGTTGAAATCAACCTTATCCGCGGCGCGCGCGGAGCCGGCGATCAGCGCGAGCGTGAAGAGCGCGGGAAGGATTATCAGAATCGTGGTTTGCTTCATCAAGGTCATGTGACGGGGCATTACATGTTAGCGATTTGGCGGGCCGGTGTTGAAAGCCTGGCAGCCGAGGCCGGTGGAAATTCCAAGTCGAACACGCGTCCGCTACGATTGCGGCTGATGGACCCCTTCATGCAATTTAACTTCGTGCTGCTGGACGGATCACGCGGGCCCTCGCAATCGGCTGCCATTAAAGAGAGCGGAACGCGCAGTGAGCGCGCCGACGTCATCGCGCGGCAACTGCGCCTTCAGATGGACGAGGGCGACCCGTCAGATACGACGCCGCGCGCACTGTCGCTCACCTATGACTTCAAGCTCAGGCGCGAAGTGCACGGCGACGCCGCTTGGCTGGCATTCATGGTGGACATGGGGGACGGCCGGGTGGAGAAGCTTGAAGAGGTGGCGTTCATGGTTCTGGTTCGCGAGCAGGGGGGCGATCGCCAGTGGGCTGGCGAGCGACTGGCGCCGTACGCAAACATTGCCGAATTGCCGGCGGCGCCACTGGCGGTGGCAGTGCGCATCGTCGAACGTGTGCCGCTGATCGTCAGCGAATGGTTCACCAAGGCGGCTGCGGGATTCTTTGCCGAAGAAGGGTGAGCTCATCTTTTCGGAGTTCGACGATTACGCTATAAAAAGGGGCAACGAACAGGCGGAGTTCATGGCGGATCGAAGCAGTCGCGTTGAGCAATCATTCTTGCTGGCACGGGAGCGTTACGCCGAATCGGGCGTCAACGTCGACGATGCCATCGACAGGCTCGGCCGCATCCCGATCTCCCTGCACTGCTGGCAGGGGGATGACGTCGGCGGGTTCGAGAGCAGCGGCTCGGAGTTGGGTGGCGGCTTGGCGGTTACCGGCAGCTATCCCGGCAAGGCGCGCACGCCCGACGAATTGCGGGCCGACCTCGACAAGGCCATGTCACTGATTCCCGGCAGGCACAGGGTGAACCTGCACGCCTGTTATGCGGAGTTCGGCGGACGGAAGGTGGATCGCGACAAACTCGAAGTCGCGCATTTTCAGAACTGGATCGACTGGGCCAAGTCGAAGCAGATCGGGATGGATTTCAACCCGAGTTACTTCGCGCATCCCAAGGCCGCTGACGGGTTCACGCTTTCACACCGGGATGAAGGGATTCGAAAATTCTGGGTGCAGCACGGGATCGCCTGCCGGCAAATCGGGGCGGCGATGGGCAAGGCGCT
Organism: Phycisphaerales bacterium; assembly: GCA_028291615.1. Classification (GTDB taxonomy): domain Bacteria; phylum Planctomycetota; class Phycisphaerae; order Tepidisphaerales; family Tepidisphaeraceae; genus RYN-433. Next base: position 6,683 of record JAQGHM010000328.1, read on the forward strand.
GGGGACGCCGTGCGTGACCAACGTGTGGGTGCCCGACGGTTACAAGGATACGCCCGCCGATCGAAAGTCCCCGCGGGAACGGCTGGCGAAATCGCTCGATGCCATATTCGCCACGCCGATCGATCCGTCGCTGAACCTCGATGCGGTGGAGGGAAAGCTCTTTGGGATTGGCTCGGAGAGCTACGTCGTCGGATCGCACGAGTTTTACCTGGGTTACGCGATCTCGCGCAAGAAGCTGGTCTGTCTCGATGCGGGCCACTACCACCCGACCGAATCGGTGGCGGACAAGATCTCGTCCGTTCTCGCGCACCTCGATCGCATCCTCCTCCACGTCAGCCGTGGCGTGCGTTGGGACAGCGACCACGTAGTGACGCTCACCGACGAATTGCTCGCCATCGCACAGGAACTCGTGCGCGGCGACTACCTGGCCCGCACGCACATCGGCCTCGATTTCTTCGACGCCAGCATCAACCGTGTCGCGGCGTGGGTGATCGGGACGCGCGCGATGCTCAAATCGCTGCTGATCGCGCTGCTCGAACCGTCGGAAAAACTGCGCGGTTTTGAGAATGCCGGTGACTACACCGCCCGCCTGGCCCTGTCGGAAGAAGCCAAGACGCTACCGTTCGGCGCGGTTTGGGATTATTACTGTCAGCGGCAGGACGTCGCCGTCGGTGCGGATTGGCTGGACGAGGTTAAAGCCTACGAGCGCGACGCGCTGTCGAAGCGGTAGCGAGGGATCGGCCGGTGAGCGCACTTCTGAAACTGACCGGGATCTTCAAATCGTTTGCGGGCGTGCAGGCGCTCAAAGGGGTTTCGTTCGAACTGATGCCCGGCGAAGTCCACGCGATCGTCGGCGAAAACGGCGCGGGCAAATCCACGCTGATCAAAGTCATTACCGGCGCGCATCAGCCGGACGCGGGGACGCTGATCGTCAACGGCGCCGTCATCGAGAAGAATGATCCGACGATCGCCAGATCGCTCGGCATTGCCGTTATCTACCAACAGCCGGCGCTCTTTCCCGACCTGACCGTCGCCGAGAACATCGCCCTGCGCCTGGAACGCGGCGGCCCGTGGCGCACGATCAACTGGGCCGAGCGTCGAACGCGTGCACGCCAGTTGCTCGACCGCGTCGGCGCCAATGTCTCGGTTGACGCAATGGTCCGCGACCTGTCCATGCCCCAGCAGCAGCTCGTTGAAATCGCCAGCGCGCTGGGCGGGCAGGCGAAGATCCTCATCCTCGACGAGCCCACCGCCTCGCTCTCGGACCGCGAGGTGGACAACCTCTTCCGCGTCATCCGCGAGTTGCGGGCACAGGGCGTCGGGATGATCTACATCAGCCACCGTCTTGAGGAATTGCCGCAGATCGCCGACCGGGTGACGGTGCTGCGGGACGGCTCATACGTGGGCACGCGCAAGATTGGCGAAGTCGATCGCGCGGAGATGATCCGGCTGATGGTCGGGCGATCGCTCGAAGCGGTGTTCCCGAAGATCGCGGTGCCGCTGGGCGAGGTCGTGCTGGAGACGATCGGGTTGGGCTGCAATGCATCGGGCGTGTGCGAAGTGAGTCTTCACGTTCGCGCCGGCGAGATTCTCGGCCTGGCCGGGCTTGTCGGCGCGGGCCGCACCGAACTCGCGCGGATTCTCTTCGGCCTCACGCCTGCGGACGATGGGCAGATCCTGCTCAAGGGTCAGCCTGTCACCGTGAACAATCCGTCGCGGGCGGTGCAGCTCGGCATCGCCTACGTGCCCGAGGACCGCCGCCGCCATGGGGTCGTCCTCGAGATGCCGGTCGATGCGAACACGACGCTGGCGATCCTCCGTCGCATCGCCGCCGGCGGGCTGATCAACTTCACAAAGGAGCGCCAGATCGCGACCACGTTCGTGCAGCGCCTCGGCGTGAAGACGCCGTCGATTTCCGCGCCCGTCGGCAATCTCTCCGGCGGCAATCAGCAGAAGGTGGCGCTGGCCCGCTGGCTGGCCGCCGAGCCGATCGTCATCATCCTGGACGAGCCGACGCAAGGCGTCGATGTTGGCGCGAAGGCAGAGATTCACCGCCTGATGGGCGAGCTCGCGAAGAGTGGCCTGGCGATCATCATGATCTCCTCCGAGCTGCCGGAGGTGCTGGGGATGAGCGACCGGATCGCTGTCATGCACGGCGGCCGGATCGTCGGAGAACTTGCCCGTGCCCAGGCGACGCAGGAAAAGGTTTTGGAGCTTGCACTGGGGCATACCGCGGAGGTCGAAGTATGACCTCCTCAAGCGACGCCACGCTTTCTTATTCCGACGAACAAGGCAACGCGACCTGGACGCGATACGTGCGTGAAATATCCGTCGCCGCAGCTTATCTGCTGCTTTTGTCGATCCTCGCCCTCTTCACGCCGCGTTACTTTCAAGCCAAGTTCGCCGCGAGCTGGGTGGACATGGCGCCCGTGCTGGTCGCAGCGGTCGGGATGACGCTGGTCATCCTCGCGCGTCACATCGACATTTCCATCGGATCGCAATTCGCTATCTGTGGCGTCGTCGCCGGCCTGCTCGCCCGCAACGGCTTGCCTATGCCCGCAGTGGCCCTCTGCACGATCGCCTGCGGCGCGGCGATGGGCGCGGTCAACGGCATCTTCGTCGCCCTGATGGGATTGCCGTCAATTGTCGTGACGCTCGCAACCATGGTTATCCTGCGCGAAAGTTTGCGCTGGGGACGGCAAGGCGCGTTCGTGCAGGATCTGCCCCGCGGTTTTCAGTGGTTCGGACAGTCGCAGTTCACGGGCCAGGTTTCGCTGGTGGCCACGGCGCTGATCATCCTCGCGCTTTTCGCATGGGCCATGCGCTGGCTCGCGGCGGGGCGCTCGGTTTACGCCGTCGGTTCCGATCAGGAGGCGGCGCGGCTCGCGGGCGTGCGCCCCAAGCGCGTCGTTTTCAACGTCTTCATGCTGATGGGCGCGCTGACCGGATTGGCGGCGCTGCTGGGCGCGGTGCGATTTCCCAACGTCGATCCCAACGTCGGCCAGGGCCTCGAGCTGAATGTCATCGCCGCGGTCGTCGTCGGTGGCGTGGCGATTTCCGGCGGGCGCGGCACGCTTGTCGGCACGTTGATCGGCGTGGCCCTCCTCGGCACGATCGGCTCAGCCCTGGTCTTCCTCGACCCGCACCATCCCGGCGAGCGATCGCTGGGCGCATGGGAACGCGCGATTCAGGGCTTAATCATCCTCGTGGCCGTCGCCTCCGATGGCCTAGGCCGGAGGAAGAGCTGACCATGTCCACCCTCGACATTAGCCCCATCGCACTCCCCGCGCCGCGCCAAGGCCGGCCGCTCGTCCAGCCGCAGCAGCTCATCCTAGCGGCGCTGCTCGCCTTCGAGATCGCCATCTTCTCGCTCATCGGCTCGCGCTTCCTCACGTGGGATAATTTCTTCCAGGTGCAGCGCCTCAACGTGGAGCTTGGGCTTCTGGCGCTCGCGCTGACGCCCGTCATCGTAAGCGGCGGAATCGACCTTTCCGTCGGCTCCCTCATGGGCTTGTCGGCTGTGCTCTTCGGCATGATGTGGCGCGACCGCGAAATGTCGCCGTGGCTCGCCGGCGCGGTGACAATCGGCGTCGGTGGACTGGCGGGACTGCTCAACGCCACCCTGATCACCCGCCTGCGCATCCCCCCGCTGATCGTCACCCTCGGCTCATTCTCCCTCTTCCGCGGCATCGCCGAAGGTCTCACCGGCGGCTACGACAACTTCACCAACTTCCCCAAATCCTTCCTCTTCCTAGGCCAGGGCAACATCGGCCCCATGCCGGCGCAGATCCCGATCCTGCTGATTGCTGCCGCCGGTTTCTGGGTACTGCTGCACCGCGCCGCCATCGGGCGCGCGCTTTGCGCGATCGGCTTTTCTCCCGAAGGCGCACGCCACGCCGGCATACCGGTCGAGCGCCGCATCGGATTGGTTTACGTCCTCTCCGGCCTCATGTCGGCGCTGGCGGCGGTCATCTACGTCTCGCGCGTGGGGCAGGCCAAGGCCGACGCGGGGACGGGATATGAATTGCTCGCCATCACCGCCGTCGTGCTCGGCGGCACGTCGATCTTCGGCGGGCGCGGGAGCATCATCGGCACCCTGATGGGATTGTTCGCCATCGCCATTTTACAAAACGGACTGAGACTTGCAGATCTGCGCCCGGAACTCGCGGGCATCCTGACCGGCACGCTGCTCCTGGTGGCGATCGGTCTGGATTGGCGGCCCAGCAGCCGCGCCATGGTGGCGCAGGCGGGGGCGCCCGGTTCTGCCGCGGAGGAATTCGATATGAAGAACTCACAAGTGGCCGCGATCTGCGCGGTCATCCTCGCCGCCGCACTCATCGTGGTCGGCGGAAACTTCATGCTGGTCAAGTCGATCCAGCAGGGAGGCGGCGGCGCGTCCTTCAGTGGCACGAACGGCAGCGGCGGTGGTCGCGGACCCGCAGCCGGCAAGAAGGTCACCATCGCCATGATGCCCAAGAGCATGGGCAACGCCTACTTCATCGCCGCCCAGAAAGGGGCGCAGGACGCCGCCAAAGAACTGGGCGTCGAACTTCTCTGGGACGGCCCCACCGACACCGACCCCGCCAAGCAGAACGAAATCGTCGATACTTGGATCACCCGCGGCGGCATCGACGTGATTGCCGTCGCCGTCGAAAACCGCGACGGCATCGCCTCCGCCTTGCGCAAGGCGCGCGACAAGGGAATAAAAGTTGTCACCTACGACGCCGACACCACGCCCGACGCGCGCGATTTCTTCGTCAACCAGGCCACCCCCGAAGGCATTGGCTACACGCTGATGGATTCCGCGGCTAAGAGCATGGGCGGCAAGGGAGAGTTCGCGATCATCACCGCGTCGCTCACCGCCTCCAACATGAACGAGTGGCGCAAGAACATCGAGGCGCGCCTGAAAGAAAAGTACCCCGACATCAAGCTCGTCGACACCCGCCCCTGCGACGACAAGCAGGACAAGGCCTTCTCCGAGACCAACACGCTCCTCAGCAAATATCCCGACGTCAAGCTGATCATGGCCATCTGCTCCCCCGCCGTCCCCGGCGCGGCCGAGGCGGTCAAGCAGGCCGGACGCAAGGACGTGCACGTCGTCGGCCTGGGCCTCCCCAACCAAAACAAGGCCTACGTCCACGAAGGGATCACCGACGCGGTCATCCTCTGGAACACGATGGACCTTGGCTATCTCACCGTTCTCGCGTCCGACGCGCTGGCGAAGGGCGCGCTGAAGCCCGGCGACGCCTCGCTTCCAGGCGGCCGCATCGGCAAGATCGAGATCAAGGGCGACAACATCCTGCTCGGCACCCCCTTCATCTTCAACAAAGACAACATCGATAAGTTCGACTTCTGAGTGACACGTTTGTCCCTCAGAGGTGCTCAGTCCTGCTTCAGCGCCGTCACCGTCACAGGCCCCATCAACCCCGACTCCCGCACCGCCCACTTCGAAGCATCAAACGGCTTATAGTCAATATTCACCACGTTGATGTCCTCGAAGTTTTTCCACTTCACCCCGCGCCGATCCAGATCGCGAATCCGGTTCGCCGACAGGTTCGTCACCTCCACCTCCAGCACGTTCCCCGCATCCTTCAACTGATCCACCCGCACGCGGTACGGCGCCATGATCACCGTTCGAACATCCGAGCCGTTCAGCCGCACCCGCGCACTGTGGCAAACCTTCCCGAGGTCCAGTATCGCACGCTGCGCGCCAGGCGGCGCGTCGAACGTGATCGTGTAAACCGCCGACCCCGCAAATGCCTTGGCCCGCTCATCCGCGCGCTCAGTCCACGACGCCAGCGTTGACGTTTCATAAGCGTCGGGCAACTCCGGCCCACCCTGCACGAACTTCACGCTCCACTTTCCCGTTACGTCGATCGGCTTCCCCGCAAACTCCTCATACGCCCACTTCGCCCCGTCGGGCGCCTCCGCAGAAAACGTCCGCACGATCACCGACTGCCCCGGCTCCAGTTGCAGCCGCACCGCGCTGCGCCCGTCCGCGTCCCGCGTCGCCACAAACCCCGCCCGCCCCGTCAGCGGATCCAACAGCGCCACCGCTTTCGCCGCCCGTCCCAGCGGCACCCATTCGTCCAGCGCCTTCTCCCCCTGGTTCGCGATGAAACAGTGATGCCCGCCTTCCCAAGTCCGCCGAATGAAAAGCAAGCCCGCGTGATCCGCCAGCGGCTCCCGCGCCGCGCCCGCCGCCGCCAGCGCCGCTTCCAGATCCCCCACGACGATCCGTCCCTCACCCACCGCCGCAGCCTTGAACTTCTCCCCAGCGGTGAAATTCAACTCCATCGCCAACTTCCGCAGCTCCGCACGCCGTTTCTCAAGTTCCCCCAACCCCGGCACATCTTCGGGCAGCCGATCGTGGAAGATCACCGTCGCGCCCCCGCGCGCCAGCTCGATCAGCTTCGCCATCGTTTCCACCGGAATGTGCGAGCAGGGGGGAACAACAACCGCGCGATACCGCGCAGGCGCTGATTTCAATTGCCGATCCGACACGTAATCAAATCCATACCCGCGCCCCCAGAGCATCTTCGCATCCCGGCCGATCGCCTGCTGCGTCAACCAATCCGTATGATGCACCGTCAGCGGCATCACCATCCCGTTCAGCGAATGCCACAAATCGTGGATCGGCCAGTAGAGCAATACGTCATTATCCGGCGTCCCCGCCTGCAACACCGACTGGCACCGCGCCACATAAGCGTTCAGCGCCGGCACGTCATGCCAGATCGCGTTCCGCGGGTTCATCTCCGTCGCCGCATAAAAACACCACCCCGGCCACGCCGCATCGTCCGGCGAATAGCACGTCCCGTGATAAAAAATATGATTCACCCCCGACACGAACAACTCATCCTGCAACCGCTTCATCTCCCCAAGCGTTTCGGTGAAGTGCTCAGCCAGCCAGGTCCCCGTCTCCGAACTCGTCAGCTTCTTACCCGTAACATGCGCCGCCGACGAAGCAAATTTCGCCACCAGCGGGTTGCGGTCCTTGCTGAACATCTCCGTCTCCGGCACGTCCGCCGCCGCGTATAGATCCAGCAAATTCCCCGGCGACCCATGCGACTGCGTCCGCGTGATCATCTTGCGATCGTGCGCCCACGTCACCCAAGGCGGCATAAACTCCTCCACCATCAGGTTCGAAATCGTCTCCCGATAATCCCCCTTCACCCGCCCAATGACATCGTTCTCCTTAGCATCATCCAGCAGCGCCGGCAGTTGATCCTGCAACCGATACCCCCGTCGCTTTTCAAACTGCGCGAAGAAATCCGCCGACCAGTTCGAGTTGTACTCATACGAATCCTGATAAACCGCCCGCGGCCGCAACCCCTCATACTTCGCAAACGCCTCCTCAAACCGCGGCAGATAATCCTTGATCGCCTGCCCATAAAACGGATTGAGCATATACCCCGCCCCGCCCGGCGCAGGCCGCTTCACCTTCTGCCGAGATGGCTTCTGCGACACCGCATAAACCTTCCACTTCCCTGCCGGCGCGATCCAATCCACGGTCCCATCCGCCTTGATCTTCGTCGTCAGTTCCACCGTCTCCCCCGCCTCCGAAAACGCCACCAGTGCCTGCGTCTCCTTTGGATCAAATCGATCCTTCATCCCCGACCCGCCCGCCACCGCCACCGTCTTCACCACCATCGAAGCATTCGCATCACGATCCGAAACATTCGGCCCCCCAAAGCACCACCCCGTCCCCAGCGTCATGTCGCAATCCATCCCCAACCGCCGCGCCTCCCCCACCGAATGCGCCAGCATCTCCATCCACCGCGGCGAAAAATACTCAATCGCCTGCCGCTCAAACCCCTTCGCCCCATAGATCGGAATATTATGCACGCCCCCCATCCCCGCCTTCTGATACCGCTCCAGCTCGCGCGTGATGTCACCCGCGTTCACCGCGCTCCCCATCCACCACCAGAACGCCCAGGGCCGCGCCTGCGCCGAAGCCGGCGGCCAGTCGAGCGGGCCCGCTGCGCCCGCAGGCCGCGCTCCAGCGACGATGAAAAAGGCCACCAGCACGATCGCGAACACGCCGGGCCGCGCCATGGTTTTCATAGGCCCCACATCGTACCGCGAAGGGTAAGCAGGGACGAAATAGCGCGCAGCATTCGACTGATCGGTCAGACAGGTTCTTCGATTTTCGCCGGCGCGACTTGCACCCGCCCGCACTCCGGACATTGATCCGGCGTCGCGCGCAGATCGTAGCCACAGTGCGTGCAGCAACCGGATTTCGCACGGCGCAACCGGCGGCGACGCCGGCGATAGCGGATCAAGTCGCCGAGCGGGAGCAGCGCAAGCAGGGTGACGACGAAGGGCATGGGGAAGACAATCACTGTATAGCTGAACATGTTCCCCGAAGCGCGGCCGACGAAGAAGCCGGCGACGGGCGCGTGGCTGCCGGCGAAGTCACGGGCCAACTCGCGGGCGAAGCCCCTGGGGAGCCGAGTGCCCCAGTGCCACTCGGCAGGATCAGGCCGGGTTGATGCGAAGTGGCCTGTGGTCTGACCCAATTCCACTTCCATCTCGCCGAGGGAGATCTTGATCCCTTGATAGTCCGGGGTGGTCTCTCGCCAGACCTCGAATTCCCAAGTATAGCTCCCCATCCAAGCCCCCACCGCCCCCACGAACAAGAGCAGCGACACCACTGCCGCCGCGTGGAACAGAATGACGATAAGTCGCCTCACCCCTGCATCTTACCGCAAAGAAGAACGCCGGCCGCTTGGTGGTCTGTGCTCTTGTCTTTCTACTAACTACTGGCTACTGACTACTCTTCACCAGGAGTCCCCGTGCCCCTTTCCTGTACCAACCTCCCGACCGTCGACCCCACCCCCATCTTCGAAGCCTTCCGCGGCAGTTATTCCACCGAACTTCTCTCCGCCTCCATCGGCCACTTCAACCTCTTCGCCCACCTCACCGACGCCCCGCTCTCCTTCGACGAACTCCGCAGCCGCCTCGGCCTCGCCGAGCGCCCCGCCAACGTCCTCCTCACCGCACTCCGCGCCATGGGCCTCCTCACGCGCACCCCCAAAGGGGAACTCGACCTCACCCCCCTCGCCCGCGAACATCTCACCCCCGGCGGCCCCTTCGACGTCAGCGACTACGTCGGCCTCTCCGCCAACAACCCCGGCGTCCTCGAAATGGTCGAACGCCTCCGCAGCAACCGCCCCGCCGGCGCAAAACCGGGCGGCCCCGGCGCCTCCTTCATCTACCGCGAAGGCCTCGAATCCGCCATGGAATCCGAAGCCAGCGCCCGTCGCCTCACCCTCGCCCTGGCCGGCCGCGCCAAAAACGTCGCCCCGGTATTGGCCCAAAAACTCGCGGTCGAAAACGCCCGCACCATCCTCGACGTCGGCGGCGGCACCGGCATCTACAGCATCGCCCTCCTCCAGCGCCATCCCCACCTCCGAGCCATCGTCTTCGACCGCGCCGAAGTCCTAAAAGTCGCCCTCGAAATGGGCGACAGCTACGGCGTCGCCGACCGCCTGGAACTCCTCCCCGGCGACATGTTCGCCGACGAGCTCCCCGCCAACTGCGACCTGATCCTCCTCTCCAACATCCTCCACGATTGGGACATCCCCGAGTGCCAGACCCTCATCGACCGCTGCGCCGCCGCCCTCCCCATCGCCGGCCAACTCGTCATCCATGACGTCTTCCTGAACGACGACCTAGGCGGCCCCCTCCCCCTAGCCCTCTACTCCGCCGCCCTCTTCACCCTAACCGAAGGCCGAGCCTACAGCGCCGCCGAGTACCGCGCCATGCTAAACCACGCCGGCCTCGCACCCAAAGAAGTAATCCCCACCCTGATCCACTGCGGTTTGCTCGCGGGAGTAAAGAAGTAGCGAAGCAGAAGTCGCCACCTGAAGAAACAAAATGGACGATCGCCCGTTCGCCCTCGCCAGATACACCGGGAGAGGACTGAGGTGAGGGCTCCGCTCGCGCGCGATTAGCGCTAACTCTCGCAACCCCGCCAGTAGTCGCTTGCGTCGTCGCGACGCTCCCTTAAAAACCATTCCGAAGCAATCGGTTGCAGCATCAAGCACGTGTCCGTTGCAGTGCGTAGTTATCCCGCGGCCGAATCACCGCCAAGTCACCGCTGCCGGCGCTCTAGCAAAAACGGCTACCTTCTCGGCTCATACCGCATCGCCACCGCCCCCGAGCCGAACTCCAGCCGGCTGACGAGCCTCAAGTCCAGCGGCTTCGATAGCCCCGCGAACAACGTCGGCCCGTGGCCCGCCAGCCTGGGGTGCACCACGAACTCGTACTCATCGATCAATCCCAGCTCCGCCAACGCCAGCGGGAGCGTCACGCCTCCCACGAACAGTCCCTAGCCTGCCCCTGCTGTTCCCCGCTTGAGCTGCTCGACCGACTTCGCCAAATCGCCGCGCACCAGCTCCGCGTTCCAATCAACCCGTTCCAGCGAGTTCGACACGACGTACTTCTTGGCCGCGTCGATTGTGCGGGCGAACGGTTCCATCCACTCGGCCATCCATTCGGGCCGCAGCCCATTTGCCGGCCACCGCCACGCGGCCTGCATCATTTCGTAAGTG
>JAQGHM010000371.1 GCA_028291615.1 Phycisphaerales bacterium
TCCCTCAAGCGGATCGCCGCCGAGAAGGGCGTGCAGCTCGAGTTCTGCGGCAAGGGGATCGAGTTCAGCTACCGGTTCGAATCCAGCCGCCTGAACGGCCCACACAACCGCGTCTGTCTGACGACCCCGAACACCAAGTTCGAGCACTTGGCCGTCCCGCTCCTCGGCGAGCACCAGGCGATCAACTGCGGCTTGGCGCTGGCGGTCATCGATCGGCTCAAGGGCCGCGGCATCGCCTTGAACGACCAGCGGTCGATGGAAGGCCTCAACAAGACCAGCCTCCCCGGCCGGATGGAGCTGCTCAGCTCCACCCCGCGCGTGTTGGTCGATGGCGCCCACAACGCCGCCAGCCTCGACGCCCTGATGAAAGCCGTAGGCCAGCACATCCCCTATGACTCGATGGTCGTCATCTTCGGCTGCTGCGCCGACAAGGACATCCCCGGCATGCTCGACCGCATCACCAGCGGCGCCGACAAGGTCATCTTCACCAAGGTCGATTCCATCCGCACCGCCAACCCCGACGAACTAGCCGCCAGATACGTAGAGCTCTACGGAAAAATGGCCCAGGTCGCCAGGTCGCTGGAAGAGGCATTAGCCATCGCCAACCGAGCCGTAACCCGAGAAGACCTCATCTGCATCACCGGCAGTTTCTACCTGGTAGGCGAAGCCAAGAAATACTTCGCCACCAAGCAACCCGCGTTCACCGAGCATTGATACGAAGCTTCCAAACCCCTGCGCGCGCCCCATCCGCGCCCCCACAAGCACGCCGGGGCAGAGCGCCGGGAGCTCCGCGACCAAAGCGCCGCCCCGGATTCTTCGCGAGCTCACCACGCGTGACCCCCGTAACGCTCTGACCACTCTAGATTTGGTGGGGCAGACATTCTTGTCTGCCTTTGTCGCGTCTTTCGTCATGTATATGGGGTGCAAAGATTAGTTCGACCCGCTAAAGGTACGGCACTCGAATTTCTGCGAGGCGTCAAGCGGAAATACATTGATCCCTTACCTCGATTTAAGATCCCGCAGTTGATCCTGAATCTTACAAGGAGTGCGCTGGAAAGAGCTCAACCCGTAAGGGTGGGCTCCGCCTACCACCTCGACCACGCTGCGACTCACTCTTGCAGCGTGACTCAAAGTCGCTTGCGGTTTCGCGAGCCAATGCCCCCTTTCCTCGACGTTTTCGCATCGCTAGATACCGACTGAACGACTACAAAAATCCAGCCATTTCCCTCGCATTTCCAGCCCATTCCTGATACAATCCCCCTCGAAGAAAGGGGACGAAATCATGGGGGCCTCAAACTCAATCCGCCGCACCACAACCCACCGCCCCGTCGTCCAAAACGCGCCACAAAAAGCCACACCGCGCCACATTCCCTCGCGCGCCGGCGCGAAACGAAGCCACCCCGTCAAACCGTCGCTACAACCCGCTACAACTTTCCCAACACACACTCACGCGCCGGTGCAAAACGAAGCCACCATCCCCATCCGCGCCCTCCCGCCAATGCACGAAAGTGCAAGAGAATGCACGGTCTCCGCAAAACGCAAAACGCCAAGATACCCCGCGAATTGTTGTCACATCAGCCCCACCAAGTGGTAAAACAGAGCAACGCCGTGGGACCCAAGACGGCCCCGGCGTCCACTTCTTCCGCGAGGAGCCAGACATGTTAACCACCCGCACTCGCCGCGAATTCCTCTCCCACGTCGGCAAAGGAATGCTCATCGCAACCGTAGGCCCCGCCCTCGCCTTCGACCTCGGCCTTGCCCGGGCGGCGGACCAAGACGAAAGCCCGGCGCTCTCATTCGGCGCACTCGAAGAGCTCGTCTGCCTCCTCCAGGAAACCCCCATCCAAAAACTCAACGCCGTCCTGGTCAATCGAATCCGCGGCGGCACCGACCTCAAGACCCTCACCGCCGCCGCCGCGCTCGCCAACGCCCGCACCTTTGGCGGCGAAGATTACGTCGGTTTCCACACCGTCATGGCCCTCGGCCCCGCCTATCGCATGTCGCGCGAACTGCCCGAGGCCCTCGCGCCGCTGCCGGTCATGAAAGTGCTCTATCGAAACACCAACCGCATCCAGGAACACGGCGGCCGCACGGGCGAAGTGCTGCACGCGGTCTCCCCAGACGGCGCATCGGAATCATCGCTGAACGCGCAAGGCCTGCGCGACGCCGTGCACAGCAAGGACGTCAACCAGGCCGAGCGCATCTTCGCCGGCATCGCCCAGCGCGGCCCGGATGAAGCCTTCAACGCCCTCCTGCAAACCGTGCAGGACAACACCGAAGTCCATCGCGTGGTGCTGCCGTATCGCGCGTGGGACATGCTCGAGTTGATCGGCCGCGAGCAGGCGCAGACGCTGCTGCGGCAATCGGTGCGCTACTGCGTCAAGGCCGAGTCGTGGCAGCGTCCCGCCGCGTTCGACCGCCCCCGCCAACTTCTGCCGGAGCTGCTGGAAAAGTACAAGCTGCTCGACAAGACGCCCGGCACCAAGCTCGGCCAGGATTCGTTCGTCGATAAACTCAGCCAGACCATCTTCAGCGGCACCCCCGACACCGCCGCCGAAGCCGCCGCCTCTGCCCTCGCCGAAGGCTTCGCCCCCGACGTCGTCGGCGAGGCAATCTCGCTCGCCGCCAACCAGATCATCCTCCGCGACATCGGCCGCACCGCGCGCGACGAAGTGGCCGGAAAACCAATCGGCAGCGTCCACGGCGACTCAATCGGCGTACACGCCTGCGACTCCGCCAACGCCTGGCGCAACATGGCTCGCGTCGCGAACGCGCGAAACACCTTCGCCTGCCTCATCCTCGGCGCATACCAAGTGGCGCTCGACCGCGCCGGCCGCGGCGGCGATTTCCTCGCGTGGGAACCCCTCCCCCTCAAGCGCCACATCGACGGCATCAAGACCGCGGATGCGGCATCACTTCTGCGCGAGGCCGAAGAGGCGATCCGCGGCAACCTCCAAGCCCGCGCCGCCGCCATCGCGCACCGCTACGGTGAGCTAGGCCACGCCCCGCGCCCGATGTTCGACCTGATGCTCAAGTACGCCGTAAGCGAAGACGGCTCGCTTCACGCCGAAAAATACTATCGCACGACAAGCGAAGAATTCGCCGCGACGCGCCCCGCCTTCCGCTGGCGTCAGGTCGTAGCGCTCGCGCGGGTAACCGCCAGCGAATGCGGCCGCCCCGCCGCCGGCATGGCCGAAGCCCGCGAGATGCTTAAAGTATGATCCGCATGAAGCGTCGCAAGGTCGCCCGCGCGCTAATCCGAATCTTCATCCTGCTCGTGGGGGTGTCGATCATCTCCTTCGGCTGCGCCGACCGCATCATCCTCGGCGGCAACCACGACAAAGTCGATGCCAGCGGCGCTCGCCCGCAAACGGTTCGCGCCGACGGCCGCGCCATCGAATGCTGGATCGCAAGATCACCCGCCGCCACCGCCGACCGCGAACCCGAAGCCTACGTCCTCTTCTTCGTAGGCAAAGCCGACCGCGCCGACCGCTGGACCACCGCCGTCGCCGGTGCATGGCGCGATCACCCCGTCGAAGTCTGGGGCATGAACTACCCCGGCTCAGGCGGCTCCGACGGCCCGGTAAAACTAGCCAACGTCGCCCCCGCCGCCGTAGCCGTCTACGACGAGGTGCGCAAGGTCGCCGGCACGCGCCCGATCTTCATCCACGCCGGAAGCTTCGGCACCACGGTAGGCTTACACGTAGCCGCCCATCGCCCCGTCGCCGGCCTGATCCTGCAAAACCCGCCACCGCTTCGCCAACTGATCCTGGGCCATTACGGCTGGTGGAACCTATGGGCCGGCGCCGGCCCGGTCGCGATGCGCGTTCCGTCCGACCTCGACTCCCTCGCCAACGCCGCGCAAGTCTCCGCCCCCGCCATCTTCATCTCCGCCGGCGCCGACAGCCTGATCCCACCGACTTACCAGCGCCAGGTAATCAACGCCTACGCCGGCCCCAAGCGCATAATAGAAATGCCCGGCGCAGGCCACGACACCCCGCTAACGCGTGAAGCAGCGGAGCAGTTTGCCAAGGATTTGGACTGGCTGTGGAGCGGAGTGCGCGAACATTAACCGACGCCCAAATGCGCCAACACCTGGTCCGTCATCTTCCCCACGCTGAACTGCTCCGCGATTGGCCGCGCATTGCGGGCAAGCTCGCCATGAAGCGCATGATCGACGAGCAGATTCTCGAGCTGGGTTGCGAGATCGCTCGTATTCCAAGCCTCGAAGCAAAGCCCGCCGCGCCGGCCATTTTCCGAGATCACCTCCGTGATCCCACCCAGATTCGGAACCAGCACCGGCGTGCCAAAACTCATCGCCTCCGCGGCGACCATGCCGAACGGCTCGCGATGAATCGACGGATAAACCACGCAGCGGCTTCGGCGAAACAAGGCCGAGCGAAGATCGTTGGAAACGCGCCCTTTCCAGAAAACCGTCAGCCGCAGGTGCTCGGCGATGGCCTCCATCGATTTACGATACTGCAGGCCGAAGCTCGATCCGCCGACGCAGGCGAGCTGTAACTTTACCCGGCGATCGCCGAGCATTCGCGCGGCGTAGAGGAGCAGGTCAATCCCTTTTTCGGGGTCCTGGCGGCCCAGGTAAGTGACGAGCGGAACGTCGGGGTTGAGCGATGGGAAGATCGTCTTCAGTGCGGCAAAGTCCTCACCGCTCGTGGCCTCCGAACCTTTTTCGGGCAATTCAATTCCCGGATAGATCGCCCGGAGCTTGGCGGCGTCGATTCCCATCTCATCCTGCAGGCGCAGGATGTAGTCTTGGCTGACGGCGACGGCAGCCCAGGGCGACCCGGCAACAGTTTCGCGCAGGACGCGATGGTAATCGTCGAGGCGGCCGATACGGCTGGCAAAATGGGCGAAGATCTCTTCGCCCTGAAAGGTGGCAAGATAGTCGAAGGTCGCGCGGCCGCGCTCTTTGACGCGCTGCGCGATGGGGCACGTCCAGGCGAACGTCGGCAGCAAGTGCGTCACGCGATCGCGGATGAGAAAACTTTCCAGGCGGTCGAGCAGGCCGGGGTCGCTGCGCCCGCCGTCGCAGATCACGTGCATCAGGTTGCCCATGAGATTGGCGATGTACTCGGGATGCGTGTTGAGGAACCGGCGGCGGCGCTGGGCGGGCACGAGCGCGAAGAGGCGGCCATATTCATCGGCCAGGCGGCTGGGCTTGCGGAAGCGGTAACGCGTGGCGCGGGCGAGGATCGATTGCGGAATCGCCAGATCAACCAGATCGGGGTTTTGCTCCATCAGCCAGTAAATGTGGACCTTGAACCCCCGGCGATGCAGTTCGTTCGCCAGCCGCATGTCGCGGATGATCGCCCCCTCGTAAGAGCCGGAGGTAAAGGCGAGGAAGGCGAAGACGGGCTGAGGCATGGCGGCAGAGATTAGCGGCGCGGCCCAACCGTGGCAAAGCGTGGGCACTGCTGTTGCCCGGCGGGCGTCGAAATGACCGGGATCACGCCCTCGTGCAAAAAAATGGGCGAAGGCAAAGCACGTTTAGCGGGGTGAAGTATATTTACTTCGACCAGTGCCATGTGGCTTGATTTACTCCCCTGACGCTCCAAGTATCAGGAACGGCATAAACGGAATATTTTGCCGCCGATGATGCTTCTCAGGGTACTTGATTTGCTTGACTAGCTCGTTTGGCAAACGGACCAGATCAGGTTCATGGTTGGAAAACGCTGAACGGAAGCAGTTTGGAGTCCGAAGATGTTTGCGACGCACCCGAATTTGCATGTTAACGCGGCCCAGTTGAAGCTGGTTCCGCAGGGGCGTTGCCTGTCGCATGCCGAGGCTTGCCGATTAATCGTGCAGGCGCTCAGCGAACGGGCAAAGCAGATCGTGATCGACCTGGCGCGGATGGAAGATGCGACGACTTCAGCGTTTGCCCAGTTGGTTCTGCTGCGCCGGACGCTGCTCCGCGACGGGCGCGATCTCTGCCTAACGGGCCTGCGCGATCGCACGGCGGGGCTCTTCGAGGTCAATCGGCTCGGCGGCGTGCTGCCGACGGCGTGATTAGCACTTTCACTTCTTCATCAGCTCAGCCAGCGCTTTCCAGTCTTCCTGCTGAGTCTTCCAGGCAACGACCGCGGCAGCGTCGGTCTCGAAAATGTTCGATTCAATTGCGGCGAGGCGCGGCAATGTCGCACCCGGATAAGCTGGGAAGCGATTGAGCGATTGGAAAGTCTGCAGCGGGCCGCCAGGGTGGCAGGCTACACACTGGTTCAGGACATCATGGGTAGGCGGCGCGGACGGAGGTTGTCCGTCGCGCTCGGGGAATTCGAGTGGATCAAACAGGTGTGCGCGAAAAAGCGGTGAAGGCATTTCCTGCTCGCCCGCAATAATCGCGCGCAGCCCGCCCGCATCGCTTGCGAACAATTTCGCGCGGGAGCGGACGAATTCGAAGCGGTCCTGCTCGCCGGGATCGGGAATGACATTTGGTCCGCCGCGCGTGGCAGCGCGAGGCCGGTCCCGGAAGACGCGGATCTGCAGGCTCTCGACCACCGGCGTGGAGCGAATGGTGCCGTCCCCATCGATCAACAGCGTGCGGCGCAGGATGGCGAACCGCGTGCCCTTTGGCGGCTCGGGAAGATCGGGGCTGAGCCGAACCAACGTGCGATTGTCCGTGGCAGTCGGTGGGATGTTGACCAGTGGATTCTTCGCCTCACGAAGCGCAGCGAGATAGTTGATCGTTGCCTTGCGCCCGCCCGGCAGGTTGAGAAAGACATCGAACGCGGTGCGCCCCCGAAAATCTACCACGTGCGTCTTGGCGGCGAACGTGTCCCCTTCGGCCAGCGCCACCCAGGGGCCGGTGGGGGAGAGCAGGTCGTCCGGCAGAAACGGTTGGTGGGGCTTTTCCGGATCATAGCTCGACGGAAACTGCTGCGACGCCACAGCCTGGGCGAGTGCGTCGGGGAGCCCCGCGCGTTGCTCGGCGGAGAGGGCAAGACGGCGGATGGCCTTGGCGAGAGGCGCCATCAACGCACGGTTGCCAGGATCGCGATCCGACTTGTAGGGGTTGCCGCGCTGCGCCCAGTCGAACACCGCCCAGAGGTCGCGCTGCAGGATCGCGGATTTCAGCGGGTCATTGATCTGTCGCTCGGGTGCCGAGGCCAGGAACTCATCGAGCGTGTCGAGGAGAACTTTGTGAGAATCACCGCTGCGGAGGAATTTGCTCTCGCCGTAAAGAAGCGGATCGAGCGCATCGTGCCCAACCTGCGTTCCATCGCCGGCGGTACGGGCGAAAATCGCGCGGTGAAGGCGATTCCAAACGTGATCGGGATTGGAATCGTACGGCGCAACAGGCGGCGGCAGTGGCGCGGCAATGGCGGCGACGGCAATTACGAGAGGCGTGATAAATGCGATGATTCGCCGAGTTTGCGTGGCCATGCAAGTCCTCCCCGATCGCCGACAAGTATAAGACGAGCAGGGGGGCAAACACATTATGCGGCGATGGAAAGTTACAGCGGCAGCCTGCGCGCAATCGCGAGAAAGTTGTCGTAATTTGTCTTCATTTCCAAAAGCGAGTCCCCACCGAATTTTTCCACCATCGCCCGCGCGATCTCGAACGCCACCACGTTCTCCAGGATCACGCTTGCCGCTGGCACCGCGCACGCGTCGCTGCGCTCGTATGCCGCCTTGCTCGTCTCCTTCGTATTCAGATCCACGCTTTCCAGCGGTTTCATCAGTGTCGAGATCGGCTTCTTCGCCCCGCGAACGATGACCGGTTGCCCGTTCGTCATCCCCCCCTCAAGCCCGCCCGCGTTGTTCGTCTTGCGTGTAAAGCCCAGCGTCAGCCCATCGCGCTTGGCCGGATCAAAGCCGATTTCATCGTGCACCTTCGAACCGGGTAAAAAAGCCGTCTCCTTCCCCATCCCGATCTCGACAGCCTTGAACGCCTGCGTCCCCATCACCGCCATCGCCAGCCGCGCGTCGAGCTTCTGATCGTACTGCACGCACGTTCCAAGCCCCGGCGGACAATTGAACACCCGCGCCTCGACCAACCCGCCCAGCGTATCCAATTCCGTCTTAATCTTGCGAATCGCCAGCCGCATCCGTTCCGACGCGGCCGGGTCCGGGCATCCGACCCATTCCTTAAACAGATCACCCTGATCCCGAAGCGTGCGCAGCGATTCCAGCGGCTTGGTCCAATCCACGTTCGCGGTGACGTCGCCGATCGACAAGACGTACCCGAAGACGTCGATCGAAAACTCGCGCAAAAGGCACCGCGACAGCGCCCCCGCCGCCACCCGCGCCGCCGTCTCCCGCGCCGATGCCCGCTCCAGCGTCTCGCGGCAGTCGGTCGTCAGCCACTTGATCGATCCCGCCAGGTCCGCATGCCCAGGCCGAGGCCGATGCACCGGCGGCGCATCGTCGAGACGCGAATCGTTGTTCACCACCTCCAGTACGATTGGCGATCCGATCGTCTTTCCCCGCCGAACCCCCGAGCGAATCTGAATCTGATCGACCTCGATCTTCTGCCGCCCCCCGCGCCCATACCCACCCTGCCGGCGGCGAAGCTCGCTGTCGATAAACGTCTTGTCAACCGGAATTCCCGCAGGCATTCCCTCGATCAGCGCAATGATTGCCGGCCCATGCGATTCGCCAGCGGTTCGGTACGTCAGAGTGGCCATAGAGCGGAGAATGTAGCAGATTTTGCGGGGAATGTCGTGGGCTCTGAAGCTTCTGGCGCGTTGGAATGAGTGTCTTCCCGTGATACATTACAGCTATGAGCACGCTTGCCGAGATCGAAGCGGCGGCCGACGCATTGTCGCCCGAGCAGAAGCAGGAATTGCTCCTGTTCCTTGCGGCACGCATCCGCGCAACCAAGCCTGAATTGCCCGAGCCGCGAAAATTCTCGCGTGAGCAGATCGGTGCATGGATCGCCGAAGATGAAGACGACATGCGGCGGTTTCGCGAGGGGACGCACTTGCCTGGGCCGACGTCCTCTTGACGCTCGATCAATCCGACTTTGGCGAGTTGATCGACAGCACGTTCTACGGTTTATCTGTGCTCAAGCCGGGTTCATTTTTGGAACACGAGCGCGCCGCGGGAAGACTACTGTAGACCCCTTGCAAGCAGCGGGTGTACGCGTTGCCCACCGCTACCGTGTCGGACCGTTCTCCAAACTCCACAGCACAATACTCTTCATCAGTGCTTGCGCCTCGTGCGGCTCATACCCAAAGATTGGCCACGTATTAGCCCCCAACAAGCCCGTCGTCGCGTCCAATGGCAAGTAGATAACCCGTCCCTTCCCCACATTGGCCACGCGAATCGGCGGAATCTCCTTCCCCAATTTCTGCACCGCGTACGGTCGCAACCGCGGTGGCCACACGTCTTCCATTCCCTTGAACGTCGCGTGGAGCATCGAGTCGTTCGCGGGCAGTGACTCGAACCTTGCGTCCGGAAATGCTTTAGGCAGTAGCGTGGACTGCAGCGAATCGGCGAACGGCGAATCCGCACCGCCCACCGCTTCGGCGATCAAAATGCCGCCGCCCGACACGTAGTCCCGCAACACCTTCAGTTGCGCATCGGTTGGATTGAACGCCGAACTTCCCGATAGGTGCGCGATCGGGAAATCCTTCGCGCTGACCGCCGGAGCCGGACCCGCAAGATCCACCGTCTTTGGCTGCAGCC
The DNA here is from genome assembly GCA_028291615.1 of Phycisphaerales bacterium. GTDB lineage: Bacteria > Planctomycetota > Phycisphaerae > Tepidisphaerales > Tepidisphaeraceae > RYN-433. Next base: position 9,649 of record JAQGHM010000371.1, read on the forward strand.
CGACCGACGTCTCCCATTGCACGTATCGCGCGAACCGACCCCAGGCCGCCGGCTCCGGGTCCCAATCACCGGCGTATTTCAACCGTGCTATGGCGATTGTGGAAGACGCTGCGAAAGTCGGCGCCGCAATCGCCCGATCGTCCAGCCGATTCCGCAGATCCGCCTTCCCCGCCGCGTAGACAAACAGGTTCACCCCCATTTCAAACGCCGTCCGTTGCGTCTTCTCCGCGCGCTGCTGCCAGTTGACCGCCAGATCCGTCGGCGAATGCACCCACAGCAGCCGCGAGCCATTCCCGATCGCGCGCAGCCGCGGTCGGTTGGGTTTAGCGATGATGTACTGCAAGCTGTACAGCTCGTCGTCCGCTGAAAGATCCTTCAACTCCGATTCCGGAAAGAGCTTCTTCGAAAGCTGATTGACGTAAAGGTTAAACGATTCAGAATTGTTATCCGCCTGCGTAAACAGCAGCCCGCCGCCGTCGACAAACGCCCTGATCTTGGCGATCTCCGCGTCCGTGAACTTCAGCGCCGCGTGCGACGCAAGATAAAGGATCGGCGCATCCGACCAATCCGCCGCCTCCCGATCGATTGAGACGATCTGCCAGTTGACCGGCCGCTCCAACTCGCGCGACGCGAACCGCGCCAAATTCGCCAGATCGCGCGGCCGATTGTTCCACTCGCCCCGATCCGTCCGCCCCGCTTCATCAAGCCGCAGTTTGTTCATCAGCACCGGGTGCCGTCCGCGCGCCAGGAACAACATCGAATACGCCGTATCCACCAGCGTATCCGCGCTTGCCTGATCGTTCCGTCCCCACGCTCCGCTCTCCCACTGGCTCAGCACGATCTTGCGCGCCAGCGAGCGGTACCAGTCGTGCGCGCCGAGATATTTGTACCCCGACGCCAGCCCCACCCGCGACAACGCGTGCAGCGTATACCCGAGGTAAACCGTGCGCGGCCCCGTCACGTCCACCGCATTATCTCCCTGTTCCAGCCAACCAAACGCCCGTCCCAGCGCCTGCGTGACTGGCGACGCCTGCTGCTGGCCGATCTTCGCGATCGTCGGCGCTTCGAGATAATCGTGCGTGATCAGCAGCGACGCGATCCCCGCAGACGTCATCGCCAGTCGCCCGCCCGGCGTGTCCTTGCGATAGGACCACTCGCCGCGCGCAAGCTGGCATGAAAGCCAGTGCTTTTCCACCGCCGCCCAATATGCATCCGGCACCTCGATGCCGACCTCCGCCCCAGCCCATACGCCCAGCAGGCCATACTGCGAGTTCGAGTTGTCCCAGATGAACGGGCCGCCATATTTCTCCGGCAATTCCTGCGGTGGATAGATCGGCGGCGGCCGGTTGACGGGCGGATATTTGGGAGCGTTGCCCGGTATGTATCCCTTGGGCGGGGGTCGCATCGGCGGTCCAAGCTCGCGGCCGGTCTTCGGATCGTGCATTCCATCGGCGAGTTGGATCGGCAGGGGGCCTTCAAGGGGTGCGCTTTCCATCGCCAAAATCTGCTCCGCGACCGGCCCCCACAACTGTGCCGATGCGCCGGCACCTGCGGGCCGCGCTGGCGCCGGCGGCGGCGGCGGGGCATCGGATTTGGTCGGGCCAAGCGTCTTGGGCTTCACCGGAGTCGGGTTCGGCCCCACCGGCGGCATGATCGGATTCTTCGCCCCCCGCCCCGCGCCGCGCGGATCGGCTGGAATCACCCGCACCGTAAACCGATCGTCGTACGTATAAGCCCCGTCCACCGCCGCATCGATCAGCCACTTCACATCATCTTTTAAGAGATCGCGATCCTCAGGCCGATTCCCCCGCGCCAGCACCGCCGCCCGCAGGCTCCGCGCGTAAACCACCGGTTGCTGCGCCTTGGCGGTGTCCGTCGCCATCGGCTGAAGCTTCATCTTCTCAATCGCCTGCCGCATAAACTCACTCGTCGGCGCAAGCCGCGGATCGCGCGTTGCCTCGCCGGAGTGCAGCAGCGCGTAGACGCACAGTGCGTTGAGGCCCTGGCGATACGTCTCGGAGTATTCCTTCCCCTGCTGAATTTCGCCGTCCTTGAACTGCGCGAGCAGGAATTCGTTCGCCTGGGCGAGCGTCTGACCGACCAGTTGATCGGAAAAGCCTGAAGGATCAATCGGAGTTTTGGTGATCTTCAGACGCCGCGGCTCGGGCAACTCGACCGGTGATGCGGTGGCCACTGGAGCCGTGGCGCTCAATACAGTTGTAGCCGGCCGCGACACCGGCGCCGTGCTCGCCCCGCCATAGGGCGGATGCGCATCGACGAAACTCCGCGTCGTCGCGGGCGCGATCGCGACGGGCGTGGTCGTCGGATTATTCGGCATTGGCGGCGTCAAGATCCGCGCGGGATCGTGCTGCGACAGCAGGATCACATAGATGCGGTCCTGATCGATCTTGGCGCGCTCGAGCAGATCCCAGAAGGCCGGGTCCTTGATGTCGCGCCCCTGCGCCCGCGTGAAGAGTTCGCGGTATTTCGCGTGCGCTTCGGGGAGCTTGTCCGCGATCGCCAGCGCCTCCGCTTCGTTCTTGATCGCCAGGAGTTCGCTCACCTCCGCTGCGCTGAGCGGAGCGGTCGTGCTCGCAGCCCCGCTGGACGATCCCCGCGTCAGCGCGATACCGAGCGCGCCAAAGATGCCCAGGAGAATGATTCCAGCCGCGAGGGGAACGAGAAATCGGTGGAGTCGCACGCGAGCCTCCGTATTGTGTCGATCACGGGTGGGAGTAGGAGAGACTCAATAGACACATTGAGCTTACCCCGCGTTAGGGTTCAACGGAAGAAAGTTTTCGCCCGCGAGCGCGCCAATTTTCATTCCTTGGGCGCTCGCGCGCCTGCCGGCTCTTTCACCGGTAGTTCGATCTTCACCCGATTGACCTTCTGCGGCTCGGCCGACGTTACCGTGTAACGCACCCCCTCATGCTCAAAGCTCGTCCCCTCCGGCGGAATCCGCCCCATCGTCACCGACACAAACCCGCCCAGCGTCTCGTACCCCGCGTCGTCCGGCAGATCCAACCCCAGCAGCCGATTCAAATCCCCCAGGTAAATTCGTGCGTCCACGTCCGCCGTCCGCTCGTCCACGCGCCGGAACGTCGAAGGCGAGATCGGCTCGTGCTCGTCGCTGATCTCCCCGACCAGCTCTTCCAGGATATCCTCGATCGTCACCAGCCCCGCGGTGCCGCCGTACTCGTCCGCCACGATCGCGATGTGCACCTTCTGCTGCCGAAACTCCCGCAGCAAATCGCGCAGCGGCTTAATCTCCGGTACGAAGACCGCAGGCCGGATCGCCGAGCGAATGTTGAACTGTTCCGGCGATTGCCCCAGATGCTTGAGCAGGTCCCGCGCATATAAAATGCCCACGATGTGATCCAGCGTCCCATCGTAAACCGGAATGCGCGAATGCCCCGATTCCTCGAGCGTCCGCTTCACTTCCGGCAGCGACGCCTTCAGCTCCAGCGCCACGATCTCCGGCCGCGACGTCATGATCTGCCCCACCTGCGTGTCGCGAAACTCGATGACCGATTCGATCATCTCCCGTTCCTGCTGATCGACCACGCCCTCCTTCTGCCCCTCCTGTACCACGTCCAAGATCTCCTGCTCGATCTGCCCCGACTCCGCCGCCTTGTGCCCCCCAGCCAGCCGGCTCACCATGGTATCCACGCCATGCATGATCTTGGTGAACGGCGTCAGGATGATCCGCAGCGTCAGCAGAAACTGCCCGAAGATCCCGATGAACGCCTCCGAAGCATGCTGCGAAACCGCGTGCGGGATCGCCACCGAGCAGAACAGCGTGATCACCACCGTCACCGCCGTCGCCAGCAGGTAATGCATGTACCAGCTCCACTCCGGGTTCTGAAAAACCCGCAGCATGCAGAGCAGGATCACCACGTTAAACACCAGCCGCGCCATCGCCGTGACGAAGATCAGGTCGTTCGTGTGCTCGACAAGCGGTTCGAGCAATCGCGACTTCCCCTGCAAGTCCAGGTAATCCCCCAACCGCGCCCGGGAATAATCCCGCAGCGCGTAACTAAGTATCGAAAAAAACAGCGACCCCAGGATCGACAAAAAAATGACCGTCCACAACAACACGGTCATTGCCCACCCCCGCGCCGTCGTTTAGCGGTTGCACCGACGGTGCCCCTCTTTTTTCCTGCCATCTCCCGCGCAAACACCTTCCCAACGCCCAGTCTCGTCAAGATGTCATCTTCCCGTTCGTGCATGAGGGCAAAGTCTCGGTCGGTTCTATCGTCGAACCCACACAAGTGCAACATGCCGTGAAGCGCATACAAAAGCACCTCCTTCCGCACCGCCACACCGCTCCGCCGAGCCGCCCGAACCGCATAGGGCACGCAAACAACAACCTCCCCCGCCACCACCCGCCCGCGCGCATCATGATCCAGTTCAAACGTCAGCACATCCGTCGGCCCGGCAATCCCCATGAACCGCTCATGCAGATCAGCCATCCGCCGATCCCCCACCAGCGCCAAAGACATCTCCGCCAGCGGCGCCCGCAGCATCGCATGCGCCGCAACCAGGTGCTTTCGCACGTACGCGACATAAGCCCGCCCCGTCCGTGCGTGAACCTCCAACACCAATTCAGCCGTCGCCATTGCAAAAATTATCCTCCCCAAGCAGTCCGTCCACAAGCCGATCCAGCACCCCCGAATCGCGTCATTGACATCTCCGCGGCATGAGCGATCCTCAGAAAGCTTGCGACCGGCCCGGCTTCGAGTCCGGTTGAATCGTTCGATCTCGATCACGCGCGCTATTACGGTAAAGCAATGAAGGTTCCATTGGTCGCATTTCTCGTCCTTGTGGCTCCCATTGCGGCGTTAGCGCAAGCAGAAGCACCCAAGGCATTGCTCGACACGAGGTACCTGGAGAAAGGTTTGAAAGCAATCATCGTCAATAGCGACGATCAGGAGTCTTTCCTCGGCTTGCAATTGGATAGCGCCGGCCGCCTGTTCGCAGGGTGCCGCGAGGCATTGTTCGTCTATGAGCCTGCAGCCGGCGGGCTGTATCAGCCGCGGCAACTTCTCTTCCGCTTCCCAAAAGACGCATGGGTGTATGACATCGCGATACGCGGCGACGATCTCTACGTCTCAACCCATACCGCAATCTACCTTCTACCTGGCGCTGTAAAGAAGCGCGACGGCATCGTGCCCAAACGGCTCGTTTGGGGATTGCCCATGATGAGGGGATTTGACACACATCAGGGTATCCATGGCCTCGCCATCGGACCCGATGGCGATCTCTACTTTTCCAACGGCGACGAAATCATCAACTACGGGAGCTTCAAGCGACCGGACCACTGGTCTAATTGGACATACTTTCACGGCTCGCGCAGCACGAAGGTGACCGGCTGCGGGGGGCTCTTCCGCATCAGCCCTGACGGGGAGAATTTCACCGTGATTGCGTCCGGCACTCGCAATACCTGTGGTATCGCCTTTGACCGATCGTGGAACCTGTTCACCAGCGACAACGACCACGAATCCATGCCTGCCGACTATGTCCCCGGCCGACTTCTTCACGTTACGCCGGGAGCGTACTTCTCCTGGCCGCGGGGATGGATGCCCGAGAAGTCGCCCTGGCGAGCGGATTTGCTCGATACCATGCATCCCGACGTGGGCCGGTACGTTCCCACCGGCATGGCTTACTACGACGATACGTTCTTACCGGACAACTGCCGCAATAGCCTCTATGTGGCGGAGTGGGGCAAGGGAAAGCTGCCTCGCTATCCGCTGCGCGCCAGCGGGGCGTCGTTCAAGGTGGACCAGGTTGATTTCCTGACCACGGCGTCGATGGTACGACCCGTCGGCGTCGCGGTCGGTCGGGGCGGGAGGATCTTTGTCAGCGTGTGTCATATGAAGGGCAATGAGGCGTCGCCGATCTATCGCAGCGAGATCCTGATGATCACGCGCGAGAACGACTCCGATGCCGCGCCGTTTGACGGCTATGAAGAAACCACCGCGACGCTCGAAAAACTCTTCGCGGAACTTTCGAGCCAGTCGTGGCATCGTCGGTATCGCGCGCATGTGGAGCTGACGCGACGTGGAGCAACTGCACGCAAACAAGCGGGGGAACGGCTTGCTGCGGCCAACATCGGCTCGCCTTTGCACACTCATCTCTTGTGGCTAACCGCCGCAAGCGGTGAGTTGAAAATGATCGAGCCGCTAGCCGCCTCAGACCACGCCGAAACGAGAAAGCAGGCT
>JAQGHM010000390.1 GCA_028291615.1 Phycisphaerales bacterium
GCACGGTGGGGCTGGTGGCGGGGGCGAAGCACGATGCGGAGGCGAAGCAGTTAATCGATTACCTGCTGTCGAGCGAGGTGGAGGCGAAGATGCTGGCCGCGCATTTCGCGGTGCGGTCGGTGCGTCCAGAGCCGACGACGCAGCCGCGGCTGCCACTGATGCGGGTGGATTACGTCGAAGTTGCTAGGATGATGCCGCGTGCAGTGGAGAGTGCCCGAAAGATCCTCGAGGGAAGAGAGTAAAAGTGCAGGCGGATGGGCGGCGCGCGCGGTCGTCAGCCTGATCTTCCTTGCTTGCTGCGGCTTGCCGCTGGGGTGGATGGTGTTGGCGCTGGTCTCGACGCGCGGGTCATTTGCGGCGCTGCATCCGATCGGCTTTCACCTGCGTTTGCTGGGGCGGACGCTGCTTTACAACGCGGGGGTGGCGGGGATCGCGACGGTGCTGGCGATTCCGGTGGCGATCGTGCTGGGGAAGGGGCGGTCGGCGGTGGCGGGGGTTTTGGCCTTCGTATTGCCGGGGGCGCTGCTGTTGCCTTCGATCGTTTACGCGTATGGCTGGATGCAAGTGCTGCGGGTTGGCAACGTCTTTCCCATGCCCGGCAGTGCCGGCGATGTCTGGCGGTGCGTCTGGACTCTGGGGACTTGGCTTTGGCCAATCCCTGCGGGCGTGATCGGGTTGGCGCTGCGGCGGGTGGACGGTGACCTGCAGCAGCAGGCGTTGCTCGATGGTGCGTATTGGCGCGTGGTCGGGCGGCAACTCGTGGGCCCGGCGGTGGCGGCGTTTGCGATCGTGGCGATCCTGGCGATGCAGGAGTTTGCGGTGTACGAACCGAGCGGGATCAGCGTGGTGGCTACCGAGGTGCGGACGGTCTTCGAGACCGGGCAGGTGGGGCTGACGACCGGCGCGATCAGCTCGGTGACGTCGGGGCAATTTTTCTCAGCGCCGCGGAGTGACCAGGAACACAATGCCGCGGCGGCGATCGTGACGGCGCTGCCGCTGTTGATGGTAATCGGTCTGTTGAGCGCTGTGGCGCTGATCATCGGACGCCGCGACGATGTGAGCGACTCGGTGGATGTTGGGGCGAAACCGCGGGTGCTGGAGGCGGGGTGGGGGAGCATTGTGCTGACCGCTCTCGTGATCTGCGTCGCATTAGTCCTGCCGATGGGCGCGATGATCGGTTCGGTGCATCGGTCGTTTGATCTTGGGCGGATCTGGCGAACGTTTTATCCGCCGGTGCTGGGGACGCTGAGCGTTGCGGCGGGGGCGGGGGCGATTGGGGCGTTGATGGCGGCGGGGGGGTTGGTGCGGCGATTTGGTTGGCCTCTGGTGCTGGGGCCGGTGACGTTTTTGATCGGGGGGCAGTTGCTCGCGATCGCGCTGATCCGCCTGTACAATCACCCGAGTCTGGGGCGCGGTTTCGGTTGGATTTACAATGGGCCGGGAATCGTGGTAATGGCATACGTGGCGAGATTTGGCTGGCTGGCAATCTGGGCGTCGCGCTCGACGTGGGGCCGGCGGTGGCGCGGCATCCGGGACATGGCGGCGGTGGATGGCGCCGGCGCGCTGGAGGTAGCGCGGTACGTGATCTGGCCGATGGCGTGGCCTCTGGTGGCGGCGTGCGGGGTGTTGCTGATGCTGCTCTCGATGACGGAAGTTCCGGCGACGGTCTTGCTGAATCCGCTGCGCCCGCCGGTATTCGTGCCGCAACTGATGACGTGGGTGCACATGCTGCGGTCGGACGACATGCTGGAGGGGTCGTTGCTGCTGGCGGGGATCGTGGCGGTATTGGCGGCGATTGTGGTGGGGTTGGGGATGGTGGCGCGAGGACGGCGCGCTCCCCTTTGGGTCGCAGCTAAACGGATGTCGATCATTTTATTTTTGATGATGGTGGGGGGGTGTGATGGCAGTTCAAAACCCGACGCGGTCTGGTTGGAGACGGGGGCGGGCGAGGGGCAGGTGGTTTATCCGCGGGGGATTTGTTATTCGAAGGGGGATGATTCTTATTACGTGGTCGATCGGTTGGCGCGGATTCAGCATCTGGATCATGAGGGGAAGTTCATCGCGGGTTGGCGGATGCCGGAGATGGCGCAGGGGAAGCCGGTGGGGTTGACGCTTGGGCCGGATGGGAATTTGTGGGTGCCGGACACGCATTACTCGCGGATCCTGGTCTTCAGCTCTGCGGGGAAGCTGCTGAAGCAGTTTGGGCAGTACGGGCGCGAAAAGGGCGAGTTCATTTATCCGAGCGACATCGCGTTTGATTCGAAGGGGCGGGTGTTCGTCAGCGAATTTGGGGATCATGATCGGATTCAGGTGTTCGATCGGGATTTGAATTATCTCTTTGAGTTCGGGCGGTTCGGGGCGGAGGGAGGCGAATTTTCGCGGCCGCAGTCGATGGTGATCGATGGGGATCTGCTGTACGTGACCGATGCGTGCAATCATCGGATTGACGTCTTCACGACGGACGGGCGGTTTGTGCGGAGTATGGGTAGAATCGGATCAGGCTTGGGAGAGTTCCGGTTCCCGTATGGGCTGGATATCGATTCGAAGGGCCGGTTGGTGGTGTGCGAATTTGGGAACAATCGGGTGCAACTGATCGACAAAGAGACCGGCAAAGGTTTGGCGACGTGGGGGAGCGGCGGCAGGGAACTGGGACAACTGGCGTATCCGTGGGGCGTGGCGGTGGATAAGAAGGATCGCGTGGTGACGGTGGACGCGGGTAATAATCGGTTGCAGGTGTTTGAGTTTTGAGAGAAGTGGAATGCGGCCGCGAAGGCGCAAAGAAGCGCAAAGAAGAGATCGGTAAAAGTCTGTGTATCGCAGAGTCATGATGACTAAAGGCATCCATAATTTGGCGGGGACGTTGGCGGTGCACTGGCCGATTCAGTTGGAGTATTGGCATTGGGGGTATGGGGTCGCGTTTCTGGTTTGCGTGGCCGCGGTGGTTTGGTTGGGTATGCGGTCGTTGGCGGGGTTGGGGCCGGCGCGGAAGTGGGTGGCGATTTCGGCGCGGGTGCTGGTGTTGTTGCTGCTGTTCCTGATTCTGTGCGGGATTCGCTGGACGCGGATGCTGACGGATCTCGAGCTGCTGGTGGTGCGGGATATCTCCGGATCGACCAAGCTGTACTCGGGGTATACGGGGCCGTCGCTGGATGAGGCGTTTAAGCAGTATCTGAAGGAGATGTCGGATCGGAAGCGGCGGCCGAGGAAGGATGAGATCGGGCAGATCGTGTTCGACCAGGCGGCGCTGATCGATTCGCCTTTGAGCCAGGAACTCGTGACAGGGGCGGCGGCGATTCACGATGCGGCGCTGGAGAACCAGACGGACGCGGCCAGCGCGTTGGAACTTGCGCTGGCGACGTTCCGGCCGGACGCGATGCACCGGCTGCTGCTGGTCTGGGACGGCAACCAGACGATGGGGAACATCGAGCAGGTGGTGGCGCGGGCGAAGTCGATGAACATCCCGATCGACGTGATGCCGCTGAGCTACAGCGTGAAGAACGAAGTGCTGATGGAGCGGTTCGTCGGGCCCACGTGGAAGCGCGAGAACGAGCCGTTCACAATTGAGGTGTTCGTCCGTTCGACAAACATCGCGGACGTGACGGGGCGGCTGGAGGTGAGGCTTGATAATTCTCCGCTGGCGCTGGGGGCCAAAGGTGAGACGACGCGCGTGGTGACACTGAAACCGGGGCTGAACCGCTTCCCGGTGACGGTGCCGGGATTGCAGGCGGGGGTGAAGCGGTTCAAGGCGACGCTTGACGGTCAGGATATTCAGGGCGGCGTTGTTGGGCCGGGCGGTGGGACCGTCGCGGGGAAGGCGGACACGCTGCTCGATAACAACACCAGCGAGGGGTTTACGGTCATCAAGGGGAAGGGAAAGATCCTGTACGTCGATAACACGACGGACGACGCCGGGCAGCGCGGGCCGGGGAAATTGCTGGCGGATTCGCTGGCGAGTGAGGGGATCAACCTGGAGACGATCGATGTGCGGTCGTTTCCGACCGACGCGGTGGCGCTGCAGAGCTTCGACGCGATCATCCTGCACAACGTGCCGTACGGCATGGGCGGGCTGGACAATATTCAAGATCGGATGCTGGCGTCGTACGTGCACGACATGGGGGGAGGGCTGGTGATGATCGGCGGGAAGGATTCGTTCGGCGCGGGCGGGTGGACGGGGACCAAGACCGAGGAGGTGTTGCCGGTCAACATGGAGATTCCGGCGCAGCGGCAGATGCCCAAGGGGGCGCTGGTGCTGATCATGCACTCGTGCGAGATGCCCAACGGGAATTACTGGGGCGAACAGTGCGCGCTGCAGGCGATTAAGACACTGTCGGATCGGGATGAAGTCGGGATCATCTCGTACAACTGGGGTGGCGGCGGTGGTGGCGGCGGGAAGGGCGGGGCGCAATGGGATTTTCCGCTGAATGAAAAGGGGAGCGGGGAAAAGGTCGAGGCGGCGATCAAGCGGATGCAACTGGGCGATATGCCCAGCTTTGATGACGCGCTGGACCTGGCGCTCAATGGGACCGGGCCTAATGCGCCGAGCTTGATGCGCTCGGACGCGCGGCAGAAGCATGTGATCATCATCTCCGACGGCGATCCGCAGGGGCCGCAGCCCAAGCTGTACCAGGATCTAATCGGCAACCGGATCAGCGTATCGACGGTCACGGTTTACCCCCACAACATCGATCCGAAATCGGGCGTGGCTCCGGTGATGCGGGAGATCGCCGAGCGGTTGAAGGGGCGCTATTACGGGCCGGTCGACAAGAACCCGTCGCAGTTGCCGCAGATCTTCATCAAGGAGGCGACAGTCGTGCGGCGGTCGCTGATCTTCGAGAAGGACCCGATCGCGGTGAAGATCGGTGCGCCGGGGAGCGAGTTGATCAAGGGGCTGGGCTCGATCCCGCAGGTACGCGGGATGGTGCTGACGAGCCGGAAAAACAGCCCGCAAATCGACGTGGCGTTGGTGGGCGGCGACAACAACGACCCGATCCTGGCGAATTGGCAGGCGGGGGCGGGGCGGTCGGTTGCGTTTACCTCGGACGCGACGGATCGGTGGGGGAATTACTGGGCGGCGTCGGGATCGTACGGGAAATTCTGGGCGCAGGTGGTGCGGTCAGTGGCGCGGCCGCCGATGTCTACCGATTTTGACATCAAGGTGACGCAAGACGGGAACGTCGGGCGGATCACGGTCGAAGCGATGAACAAGGACAGCGGGTTCATGAACTTCCTGAACGTCCGTGGGGACGTGCTGGGGCCGGACATGAAGCCGATGAACGTCCGCCTGACGCAGGTGGGGCCGGGCGTATATCAGGGGGAGTTCCCTGTGCGCGATCCGGGGAATTACATCACCATGTTGAATTACACGGGGGCGGGAAGCCAGCGCGGATATCTGCTGGGCGGGTTGGCGAACAGCACGTCGCCGGAGACGCGGGATCTGCAGAGCAACGACACGCTGCTGCAGCAGATCGCGGATCGGACGGGCGGGCGGGTCATCCCGGCGTTTGATGGGTCGGCGGATTTGTTCTCGCGCGAGAACCTGGCGGTGGCTTCGAGCCCGCTGCCGGTGTGGGACATCGTGCTGCCGTTCCTGTTGCTGCTGATCCTGATCGACGTGGCGGTGCGGCGCATCGCATGGGACTGGCTGAGCACGAAGCGAATGGCGGCGAGCGCGGCGGCGTGGGTGCGGTCGTACACGACGGTGCGAAAGGTAGAGGAGAGCCATCAGCAGACGCTGGGCACGCTCAAGCAGGTGCGCGGGCAGGTGGCGGAGCAGAAGTTCAAACCGAGCGCGGAGACCGGCAGCGGTGGCGGCACCAGCGGCGCGCCTGCTTCAGCGAGCCTGAGACCCGACCCCAAGGCGAAATTCGAAGCAAGGCAGGGCGTCAGCGGCGACATCACGCAAGTGGTCGGCGGTGCGACCGACAAAGCCGTGCCGCCGCCGCCCAAGAAGATTCAGCCCAAGGGCCAGCAACCCGAGGCGGGCAGCATGGGTGGTTTGATGGCGGCGAAGAAGCGGGCCCAGGAGAAGATTCGCGAGAAGGAACAGGAATAAGAAATGCGAAGATGGCGAATGGAAGATAGAGGATGGACAAAGTCGGCATCGCCGGCTCATGCGCCATCTTCTATCCTCCATCTTCGTCTTCCGTTGTGAAACGATAGCGATTGAAAGGAACATTTATGTCCCAGGCTCCACTCCCCGGCGTTGATCCACAGATTCAGGCGGCGTGCGATGCGTTTCGGCGCGACTACCGCGCGGTGCAGGCGGAGATCGCCAAGGCGATCGTCGGGCACAACGAGATCGTCGACGGCGTGCTCACGTGTTTGTTCGTCGGCGGCCACTGCCTGCTCGAAGGCGTGCCGGGATTGGGCAAGACGGCGCTGATCCGATCGCTCTCCGAAGCGCTGAGCCTCAAGTTCAACCGCATTCAGTTCACGCCCGACCTGATGCCGGCGGACGTGATCGGCACGACGATCATCAGCGAAAACGAACAGGGCCGCCGCGAGTTCAAGTTTATCGAAGGGCCGATCTTCAGCCAAATCGTGCTCGCCGACGAGATCAACCGCGCGACGCCCAAGACGCAGTCAGCGCTGCTCGAAGCCATGCAGGAAAAGCAGGTGACGGCGGGCGGCGTGATCCGCAAGCTGGAAGAGCCGTTCTTCGTCATGGCGACGCAAAATCCGCTGGAACAGGAAGGGACGTATCCGCTGCCCGAGGCGCAGCTCGACCGCTTCTTTTTCAAGCTGATCGTGCAGTACAGCGACCGCAACGAACTCCGCGCGATCCTCGATCGCACGACGACGGGGTACAAGGCCAACCTGCAGCCGGTGGTGGACGGGCACAAGATCATCCAGCACCAGAACCTGATCCGGCGCGTGGTGATCGCGCCGCACGTGCAGGATTACGCGATCCGCTGCGTGCTGGCGACGCACCCGCAGGGGCAGTTCGCGACGCCGATGGTGAATCAGTTCTTGCGCGTCGGCGCGAGCCCGCGCGCGGCGCAGGCGATCACGCTGGGCGCAAAGGTGCGGGCGCTGCTGGATGGGCGATTCCACGTGAGCTTCCAGGACATCAAGGACGTTGCGGTACCGGCGATGCGGCATCGCGTAATTCTGAATTTCGAAGGCGAGGCGGAAGGGATCACGACGGACATGGTGCTGGAGAAGATCGTCAGCGACACGCCTACGAATGTGGAGGCGGATATGGCGTTGGCGGGACGCTAAGATTGAGAGTACTAGAAAGGTTGTTATGGACGAACTGACATTAATAGTGGAGCAAGAGGCGGACGGCGGCTTCGTCGCCCATGCGGTCGGGCAAAGCATCTTCACGCAGGCGGATACTCGTGAGCAGTTGGATGAGATGGTGCGCGATGCGGTGCGATGCCATTTCGATCGGCCGGAAGAGATGCCCAAGCGTATTCGCCTGCACTTCATCCATGATGAGGTGCTGGCCCTGTGAAGGCGCCGCGCGACAAATCGTGGCAGGAAGTCGTTCGAGCCCTTGGACGATTCGGATATCAAATTGTTCGGCAGAGCGGAAGCCATATCCGTTTGACAACATCGCAGAACGGCGAACATCACGTGACCGTCCCAGCCCACAACCCGATTCGCGTAGGAACGCTGAATGCGATCGTGAGAGATGTCGCCAGACATTTCGGGAAATCGCTATCGGAAATGATGGAGTCGCTGTTCGGATGAGTCTGGACTTAATTGTATGTAGGCTCGGTTCAGCGAACGTACGACTTATATGAAGTATTCCGTCCCCCCCAACATCGGCCGAGTGCGCGTCGTCATGGCTTTGGGCGGGCGTTACGCCGTCTGGAACGGCAAGGACAAGAAGATGAAGTTCGAGATCCTCTGTCGGACGCGCAAGTTGGCAGAGGAGGTCGCGAAGAAGATCAATGCGAAGGAGCACAACGGCGAGATTGAAGTTTTGAATGGTTGATCGTTGATTTACCTCCGATGGGCCAAGCCCACCCTACGAATATGCCTATTACAGATCCCGTTCCTCAATCCGCTTCCTCCGCCGTCGCCGCTTCTACCGCTGCGCCGGCGAAGAAGGGGCAGCTTCTTTCGAGCGAGTTCATGGCTCGGCTGGATCAACTCGACCTGACGTCGCGCAAGCTGCTGGCGGGGAAGATGAAGGGGGAGCGGCGGTCGAAGCGTCGCG
>JAQGHM010000217.1 GCA_028291615.1 Phycisphaerales bacterium
CCATCGTCCTGCGCTGGGTCGAAGAGCTGACGGAGGTGTCGGATGAGGGTGTCACGATCCTTGACGCCTCGTTTCCCGAAACGCTTGACGTCGAAAGCGACGCCCAGCCGCAGGTGTTCCTGGCGGCGTTTGGGTATTTTATGAAACCCGGTAAAAAGCTCCCCCCTGTTTTGCGTGATCTGGCCGCAGCAGACGTCAAGGAACTGCGGGCCGTCTTTGCGGAATCAGCCCTCAGCCTTTTGACGGTCTAAACGTCCAATCCGCCGCATTGGTTTCTCAAGGTTTAACGCTGCCGCGAGGCTTATGGAATTGGGGGCATTCTCATCCGGGACGATCAGCGGGAGCTTTCCGCCTCGTCTGCCAAGCGCGCGTTTATTTGGACGCGTCCGGGTCCCAGCCGCCGCCCAGTGCCTTGATGACGTGGATGCTGGCGGCCATTTGCTGGTTGAGGTCCTGCGACAACGTCAATTGATTTGTCAGCAACGTGCGTTCGGCATCGATGACGATCAGGTAGGTGACGAGTCCCTGCTTGTATTGGACGCGGGCGGTGCGGACGTAGTCCTGGGATGCCTTGACGGCAGCGCGCATGCGGGCGACTTCGTCGGTGAGCGCGTGCAGGTCGGTCAGGGCGTCCTCGACGTCGCCGTAGGCGATGAGCACCTGATTTACGTAGGCGGCGACGGCCTGCTGATACTGCGCTTTGACCGCGTCGAGGTTGGCGCGAAGCCGTCCCCCCTCGAAGAGCGGGACGGAAATGCTTGGGCCGATGGCGAACATCTTGCTCTTCCAGTCCAGGAGGTGGCTGAGGCTGGCGCTTTCAAATCCCGCCGTGCCGGTGAGGGTGAACGTGGGGTAGAGTTCGGCGGTCGCCACGCCGACTTGCGCGTTGAACGAGACGACGTTTTGCTCGGCCTCGGCGACGTCTGGGCGGCGCGTCAGCAGTTGTCCGGGCAACCCGACGGGCACGGCGGGCGGGGCGGCCTCGAGCAATGGGTTGGCGGCAACGGAAAAGGTTGGCGCGGGCTTGCCGCAGAGGATCGCGAGCGCGTGTTCGACATCGGCGCGGGCACGTTGCACGTCGCGCCACTGTGCCTGAGTGGCCTCGAGCTGCGCCTGGGCCTGGTAAAGGTCGATGGGGCCGACTAGGCCGTTTTTCAACTGGGCGGAAACGACGCGCACCTGTTCGGTGAATGCGGCGACGGTTTCCTGCAGGATCTGATCCTGGGAATCGAGTGAACGGAGCATGTAATAGTCGACGGCCACTTCGGTGGCGACCGTCAGGCGTACGACGCCAACATCGTCGGCGGTAGCTGCGGTGTGCGCTGCCGAAGACTCGACGGATCGGCGGACGCGGCCCCAGACGTCGATCTCATATGTCAGGTCGAACGGTATCTGCCAGGTGTTGAAGTTGGCCGCCTTCCCAGAAGGGGCTCCAGTCGTGACGCTGGGGCGGTTGGCGGAGGTTCGGGTGCGCGTATAGCTGGGGTCGGCGGTTACGGTGGGCACCTGAAAGCTTGCGGCGACCCGGGTCAATGCGCGGGCTTGATCGAGGGTCGCGACGGCTTGGCGGAGCGTCTGGTTCGATTCATTAGCGGTAGCGATGAGTTGATCGAGTTGGGGGTCGTTAAATGGCCGCCACCATTGTGCCGAGATGGGCGGCGCGGGCTGGGTCGCGGCTTGCGACTTGAACGCCGCGGGTTGCTCGACCTGCGGTCGCGCGTAATTTGGGCCGACCATGCAGCCCGACAGAGCGACCGCCAATGATGACGCGAGCGCGCCGAAGAGGATGTTAGTTCTTTGGCGCATTGGGTGACTCGACCGGGGTAACGACCTGTCCGTCCTGGAGCGACACGTCGGGCTGTTTGACGACCATCTCGCCGCCGTTCAACCCCGCCTGCACGTCGATCGTGTTGCCAAAATCGCGACCGACAGTGACCTTCTGAACGTGCAGCTTGCCGCCGGGTTCGACCAGGATGACCTGCGTGCCGTCGCTGTTAGAGATCAGCGCGGTGGCCGGGATGTTCCAGCGCTGGCCGGAGGGCGTGAGCTTAAGCGCGACGTAGACGAACGTGCCGGGGAGCATGGCATGCTTCGCATTGGGGATGTCCACTTCGGTGAGGAGCGTGCGCGTGCCGGGGTCGAGGGCGTTGGCGGTGCGCGTGACGGTCGCCGTCACCGGCGCGTTTAACGCGCCGCGGACGGTCACCTGCGCCTCGAGGCCGGCGTTCACGCTTTGGGCGACCACCTGGGGGACGTTGACGAAGACGCGAAGCGTGTCGATCTGCGCGACCTCGAACAGTCCGGTGGCGACCCCGGTAACGCTGGTAGGGGCGACGCTGGTGTTGTTGGTTGGACTTCCCGCGGTGATCAGCGCGCCGACGTCGACGTTGCGCTGGATGACGGTTCCATCGAACGGGGCGACGACGCGCTCGAAGGCGGTCATCGCCTCGAATTGCCGCACGTTGGCCTCGTTGGAGGCAACAGCCGCCTGCGCGGCGGCAACGGCAGCCTGGGCGGTGCCGAAACCGGCGATAGCCTGATCCACGGTCAGCTTGGCAACCGCGCCTTCTTTGTCGGCGCCCTTGTAGCGATCCACCGTCGTCCGCGCCAGCTCCAGGTTGGCCTTCTGCAGGTCCAACTGTTTGATGGCTTGCTGGAGGTTGGCCCGCGCCTGGTTCAGTTGCTGGTCGAGCTCGGGCGATTCGATTTCCGCGAGTAGCTGCCCAGCCTTTACGGTGTCGCCTATGTCCACGTATCTCTTTTTGAGATAGCCGCTGACGCGGGCGTAGATGATCGAGTCCTTGATCGCCTGCGTGTTGCCGGGGAGAGACCAGTCGGGCGCCGCCGCCGCGAGCGGATGGACGACGTAGACTTGCGGGAGCGCGTTTGCCGCCTGCGAAGTCGCCACAGCGAGGGCGTGACCCTGCTTGTGCCGGGAGATGATGCCTAATGCTAGAAACACCGCGAAGAGTATCGCGACGCCGATTACGATCAGCAGGATCGTTCGCGTTCGCGTGGGTGGCGGAGGCGTAGTGCCGGGTGCTCCGGCCTGCGGTGGCGCCGGCGGGTGACCATTTGTTGTCGCGGGCAGCGGAATCCGCAATTCTGGGTGGGTCGTCGTTTTCATGATTTGACCTCCTCTTCCTTGTCGAAGTCCTTGGGAGGTTGGCGGCGCATGAGGCTGTACATGACGGGGACGAAGAAGAGCGTATAGAAGGTGGCGACGGCGAGCCCGCCGATGACGGCGCGGCCGAGCGGCGCGTTTTGCTCGCCGCCTTCGCCCAGGGCCAGGCTCATGGGCAACATGCCGATCAGCATCGCCAGCGCCGTCATGAGGACGGGGCGGAGCCGCGTGCGGCCGGCGATCAGCGAGGCGGCGCGGGCATCGCGGCTGCCGAAGGCCGGCAGGCGCTGTTCGTTGGCGAACGTGACCATGAGGATGCTGTTGGAGGTGGCGACGCCGATCGACATGATGCAGCCCATCAGGGCGGGGACGCTGATCGTCGTGTGCGTGATGAAGAGCGCCCACAAGATTCCTGCCAGCGCGCCGGGGAGGGCCATGAGGATGATGAACGGGTCCGTCCAGGATTGAAAGTTGACCGCCATCAGGAAGTAAACCAGCAGGATGGCAAAGCAGATCCCGAGGCCCATCTGGTAGAAGGACTGTTTCATGCTCAGCACCTGGCCGCGCGCCGTGACGGTGCTGGCCTTGGAAATGGTGGCATTGTATTTGGCGACGATCTTGTCGACCGCGTCGGAAACCGAGCCGAGGTCGGTTCCCTGCACGTTGGCGGAGACGTCGAAGACGGGCTGCACGTTGTAGTGGTTCAGGGAGAGCGGAGTAGTCGTTCGGCCGACCGTGGCCAGGTTGCTCAGGAGTTGCGGGGTCGATTGCCCGACCAGCGTGATCGGCGTGCGGTTCAGTTCGTCCATCGAGCTCACGCGCCGTTGCGGTGTCTGGACGACGACCTGATAGCTGACCCCGTTCTTGTAATTCAGCCAGAAATTGGTCGTGGCGGTCCCGCTGCCGCTTAGGGAAACGGAGAGGCTATTGGCGATCGTGCTCTCGGTCAGACCGGTCTGCAGGGCCACCGTGCGATCTGCGTTAATCATGAGGCGCGGGGAGGAGGTGATCTGCTGAACGTGAACGTCGACTGCGCCGGCGACGGCGGCCAATTCCTTGGCGATCTGCTGCGCGACCTGATAGTTCTGGTCAGATTCGCTGATGGGGCCGCTGACCTGGATGTCGATTGGGGCGGGAAGGCCGAAATTGAGAATCTGGCTGACGATGTCGGCGGGCTGGGTGAAGAGCTGGAGGTTCGGAAACCGCTGCGGGAACTCGGCCCGGATCGTCTTGAGGTAGTCGGCGGTGGGATGATGGTTCGGTTTCAGCGCCACGAGGATCTCGCCGTCGGAGGGGCCGGCGGTCACGCTGTCGCTGCGGGCCAGGTTGATGTTGTTCGGCAAGCCGATGTTGTCGTTGATCACGTCAAGCTCGCTCGCCGGAATAACCTCGCGGATGTAGTCCTCGACGCGCTGGAAGTAGACCTCGGACTGCTCGATGCGCGTGCCGGGGGGGCAACGCACGTGGAGGCGCATCGCTCCAGCGTCGACGGACGGGAAGAAATCACGGCCCACGAAGGGGTACAGGAACAACGAGCAAATCGCGAAGAGCAACAGCGCCGTCGCCACTACGCCGCGATGTTGCAGCGCCCAGTCGAGCATACTTTCATAGCGGTGGGCAAGTCGTTCGAAGCCGGCTTCGAAATGGTCGCCAATCCAACGAAAGACGGAGCGCCGGGCGGGGGGCGGCGCCTTCATCTGGCGCTCTTCGGTCGCGAGCATATACAGGACCATGGTCGGGACGAGCGTGCGTGAAAGGAAGTAGCTCGCGAGCATCGCGAAGACGACGGATAGGGCGAGGGGCGCGAAGAGGTAACCGCCGACGCCGCCGAGGAACAGGATTGGGATGAAGACGATGCAGATGGAAAGCGTGGCGACGAACGCCGGCGTGGCGACCTCCGCCGCGGCGTCGAGGATCGCCTTTCGCAGAGGTGTGCCCAAATGCAGGTGGCGGTAGTCGTTTTCGATCTCGACCGTGGCGTCATCCACCAGGATTCCGACGGCCAGTGCCAGCCCGCCCAGCGTCATGATGTTGAGCGTCTGGCCCAGCGCGTGGAGCGCGCAGATGGAGACGAGGATCGAGAGCGGGATCGACGTGGCGACGATCAGCGTGCTCCGCCAGGAACGGAGGAACAGCAGGACCATCAGCCCGGTGAGACAGGCCGCGATGATGCCCTCGCGGACCACGCCGGAAATAGAGGAGCGCACGAAGACGCTCTGATCGAATAGAAAGTCCACGTTCAGGCTCTTGGGCAAGCCGGCCTGGATCTTGGGCATCAGTTGCCGAATGTTCTTCACGACCGACAGGGTCGATGCGCTGCCGCTGGTCAGGATGGGGAGTAACGCCGAGGCGCGCCCGTCCCTGCGGACGAGGTTTGTTTGCGGCGAATACCCGTCGTGGACGTAGGCCACATCGCGCAGGTAGACCACTGCGCCATTCACGTAGCGGAGCGGGATGTCGTTTAACTGCGACAGCAGTTCGGGGCTGCTGTTCACGGCCACGTCGTACTCGACGGAGCCCATCTTGGCCGTGCCGGCCGACACGATGATGTTCTGTGCGAGGATGGCGTTGGAGATCTCTTGAGGAGAGATTCCCCGTGAGTAAAGCGCGTCGGGGTCGAGGTCCACGTTGACGAGGCGGGTTTTTCCGCCGTAGGGAACGGGCACGGCGGCGCCCTGCACGGTCACGAGTTGTGTGCGGATGAAGTTGTTCCCCAGATCGCTGATCTCCTGCTGGGAGAGCGACGTGCTGCCCAGGCTGAGTTGAATCACGGGGACATCGGCGGCGTTGTAGCGGATGATCAGCGGCGGGGTGATGCCGGGCGGGAGGGGCTTGATGAGGGTCTGGCAGATGGACGTGACCTCCGCCACGGCGGCGTTTACGTCCGCGCCGGGTTGGAAGTAGAGCTTGATAACGCTGGTGCCGCGAAGCGACTGCGATTCGACGTGCTCGATGTCACTGACCGTCGTGGTCATGGCGCGTTCGACGACGGTGGTGATGCGGTCCTGCATCTCCGTGGGCGAAAGCCCGCCGTAGCTCCAGATAACGCTGACGACGGGAATGTTGATGTTCGGGAAGATGTCCGTCTGCATCGTGACGATGGAGACGACGCCCATCACTGCGATGAGGAGGGCGACCACCACGAAGGTGTATGGACGGCGAAGCGCTAGTCGGACGATCCACATGGCTTATGCTCCGTTCCTGCCGTCATCATCCTGCCCGTCGGCGCGGACGAGCGGCTCGTCAACCACGTGCTCGGCGACGAACCAGACCTGGGCCTCATTGGTTCGGATTAGATTGCTGACCAGCAGGTCATTGGTGCCGTCGTCGCCGTCGCCGGTTGCCTGCCGCGCCATGGTGCGCACTTCCTTGAGCACGATCTCGTGCGCGTGGAGGAGACGAGAGATCTGAACCGGCACTGCTTCGCGTCCCCTGGGAGGCCGCGGGATCAGGGTTATCTCGGCAACGTCGGCCGACATCGCAATGCTGATGCCGCCCAGCATCATGATTCGCTCGGCGATCATGTCGACCAATTCATTCTGCTCGCCGAAGTGCTTATCGAAGAGGAGATGGAGCTGATAGAAGGTGTGGCCGGCGACCTGCCAATGGTGCTTCTTGTACAGGTCGCGAAGCGTAATGGTGTCGGCGAGCAATTGGTTCAGGTTATCGACGCTCTTGCGGCGAGCGTCCTGGGCGAGGGCGATCGGCATCGAGATCAGCGAGCTGAACGCCTGAATCTCGTGTGCATGCTGACCGGTCAGCGGGGCTGCACTGTGAGCAATTCTCGTTGGTCTGGACTTGTTCATTTTGCCTCCTGAAGCCTGCGTTCTTGTAGGGGTTCGTTGCATCGCTTGGCAAAGGACGTGCCGACAGGCAAAAACCTGCTGTGGCCTATTATTTTGGGGCCTACATGGTTGGGCGGATCGAAATCTGACCCATTGGGGAAATTTGCTAACCCAGCTTCAAAGCGCGTTGACGTAAACGCGTCGCAGACCACCTTGCGCGTTCGCTGAACGGGTTTGACGCGAAGCTTGGCGAATTGGTCCGCATGTTGCTTTGGGGCCGCCGTCACCCGTTGCGGCAATGCAAAGACAGGCAAGACTCAATGAGACACAACTCCACCACGCAAACTGATGTCTTCCGCGATCCTCGACAAGAGATGCTGCTGGCGCCACCGGCGGCAATGGCTTGTCTCTGGAGCCGTACGAGCATGCTGAAAGAAGTGTGGGATGTCGTGCAGGAGGTTGGGACGTGGCCCGGTGTGTCGATCGTGCCCGATGGCAGCGGGCTGTGTCTTGGTCTTGCGCTCAGCGCGGTGATGCTTGGCCACGTTCGTTGGAACGGGCGAATCGATCTGCCGTTCGCGCCGGAAATAAGGGACCGACTCGTGGCCGAGGAGATGGCCAGTTGTGATCCCGACGAGCCCGACGCATCCCGGGTCGTCTTCGTCGTTCGGACCATGGCCGATGTCGATCGCGCAGTGTGGTTGCTGCGGCTCGCTTACCTGAACGTGGATTCGAACGTGGACGCGCGTGCGAACGACGTCGCGCAATCAAGGGGAAGTCGCTTTGATATTCCTGGAGACCTGTAATGTACCGCAACTTCTACAAATCGCATCAGATGGTTCGCCTTCGGTATCCGCTTTTGCGTCTTGGCCTGATGCTCGGGTTGGCTATAAACGGGTGTACCGCCTCGAGCGCGCCGCTGGAGCCGCAGGCCCAGGTTGCGGGCGGCCAGATCGGGAACGGCGCAACGTATTGGCCGGTTGCGCTGGAGGCGACAGAGGGATCGGTTGAGATATACCAGCCGCAGCCCGAAGCGATGACAGGCGACATGCTGACCGCGCGGGCGGCGGTGTCGCTGACCCGCCCGGGAGCGGCTGCGCCGGTGTTCGGAGCCGCGTGGTTCACGGCGCACGTTACGACGGACCGAGATGCGCGGACGGTCACCGTTCACACTGTGACGGTTAAGGACGTGCGCGTGCCCGGCTCGACGGGCGCGGAGCAGCAGGATTTCGCCCGCGCGATCGGCGCGAGATTATCTGCGGCGGAAGTTACCTTCCCGTTGGACCAACTGACGGCAAGCCTCGACACCGCCCGTCTGGAAAAGAATGAGGCGGCGCATATTGAGACCGCTCCGCCGCACATCCTGTTCAGCACCGTGCCGGCCACGCTTATCTCGGTGAACGGAGCGCCCAAGCTCCAGCCGGTGGATGGGCAGCCGGGCGTGTCGCGCGTGGCCAATACGCCTTTTATCCTGTTGTTCGATAGTGCTGGACGGCGCTACTACCTTAAGGCGGGCACGAGATGGGTGAGTGCGCCGGACCTGCCCGAACCGTGGGTCGACACGCCCAACGTTCCCAGTGCGATCGCGGCCGTTGCTGCGCAGCTCGCTCCTCCGGCTACGCAACCTTCTCCGGCAGCGGGTGCGCAAACTGCAGCCGCCGCCACGCCAACAGGCGCCGAGCTTGCGCCGGGCGCGGCCAATGCGAAGATCATCGTCGCCACCGATCCGACGGAACTCATCGTCACCAGGGGCAACCCGCAGCTTACCCCCGTGCCAGGTGGTGCGGGTGGGGAACTGCTCTATGCGAGCAACACCGCATCCAATCTTTTTCTCGATCAGACTGACCATCGTTACTACGTTTTGTTGGCTGGACGGTGGTATGCGGCGGCGACGCTCCAGGGGCCGTGGCAGTACGTCGCCGCGGACCGATTACCGCCGGCGTTTGCGCAGATTCCGGCTGATTCGCCCAAGGCCGACGTGCTGCCGTTCGTCGCCGGAACGACCGAAGCGCGCGAGGCGATCCTTGATGCGGGCATTCCGCAGACCGCCGCGATCCGCCGCGATGCCGGCACCGATCTATCCGTCGCCTATGACGGCGATCCGCGGTTCCAGGATGTTCCCGAAAGCCCCGGCGTCGCCTACGCGCTGAACACGCCCGAAGACGTGCTGCGCGCCAACGGGCGATACTACTGCTGCCACCAGGGGGTCTGGTACGAGTCGGGAGCGCCGACCGGGCCATGGGCGGTGTGCGCGTCGGTGCCGCCGGCTATCTACACGCTCCCGCCAAGTTGCCCGGCCTATCACGTGCGGTACGTTAACGTCTACGACAACACCCCCGACTACGTCACCTGCGGCTACCTGCCCGGCTACACCGGCACGTACGTGTACGGCCCGACGATCGTCTACGGCACCGGCTACAACTATCCGGGCTGGTATGGGACGACCTATTTCCCGCCGCCCTGCACGTGGGGCTTCGCGCCGTATTACGACCCGTTCGATTACGCCTGGGGGTTCGACTGCGGGGAATACTGGGGCGGGATCGCATGGTTCGGCGACCCCTGGCACGAGCGTTGGTGGCGCGATCATCCGGGTGAGCGCTGGGGCTCGCACCGGTGGTGGGGGCCGGGCGGTTTCGAACACCGCGAGCTCGGGTTTATCGACCACCGATTCAGTGGCGAATTCCACGACGGCGAACGCCGCGACTTCGGCGGTGCTGGCCGGAACAACCTCTACGCCCGCGAGCGCAATACGGGCCGAAACGTGCCGACTGCGCGGCTGCGATCGTTCACGGCAGCCAGGGCGGTGACCAGTTCCCGAGATAACATTTTCGCTGGCAGCGATGGTCACGTCTTCCGCCGCTCCAATAGCGGCTGGGAAGCGCATGGCGGCGCTGTCGGCGGTGGTTGGTCCGGCGTTCATCAAATACCGGATGCGCACCCCAATTACCGCGCGCCGGTCGGTGGGAGTCATTTCGGTGGCTCGTTCGCCAGCCCCCAGGCAGGACTCGACCAGCACTTCGCCGCCCGTTCCCGCGGCACTTTCCGATCGGCTCCCTCGCGCAGCTTCGGCGGAGGCGGTGGGTTCCATGGTGGCGGTGGTGGTGGTGGATTCCGTGGCGGTGGTGGTGGATTCCATGGCGGCGGCGGCGGTGGCGGCGGTGGCCACGGTGGCGGCGGTGGCGGTCATCGTTAACAGTGCTTGTGATGTCGTCCAAACATTAACAAAGAGCGAGCCCCGTCCCATGAGCACCTTAGAAGATCCAAGACCACCCTTTCCACCGTTCAATGCCGAGACTGCAGCCCACAAGGTCCGGCTTGCCGAAGACGCATGGAACACCCGCGATCCCGAGCGTGTCTCCCTGGCTTATACCCACGCCAGCGTTTGGCGCAACCGCTCGGAGTTCCTCACCGGCCGCGAGGCCATCGCTGCGTTCCTTCGCCGCAAGTGGAACAAGGAGCTGGAATATCGCCTGATCAAGGAGCTCTGGGCGTTTCACGGCGATCGCATTGCCGTTCGCTTCGCCTATGAGTGGCGCGATGACTCGGGAAATTGGTTCCGCTCTTATGGAAATGAGAACTGGGAATTCGACGAGCACGGCTTTATGCGGCGGCGAATCGCCAGCATCAACGACCTGCCGATTTCAGAACCTGAACGGAAATATCGCTGGCCCCTGGGCCGCCGTCCCGACGACCACCCGAGCCTCTCAGCGCTTGGCTTGTGAAAAGCAATTCGCCTCGGCTAGGCCGCGATGGCCTGCGGTGAGCCCGTCGAACTTGCGTGAGGGAGTTGCAGGATTTCCTTCGGCTGCGGGGCAGTGAGTTGTTTGCTCACCTCGTACTTGCCATGCGACAGCAGTACCGATGGATCAGCATTGACCCGCTCCAGCCACCGGTCGCGCAGCTCGCGCGCCGCGGCGACGTGAGCGGGATCATGCTTCACCTTCGGCTTGGGCTCGCGCTTGGGTTTTTCCGCGGGGGCCTGGGGGTCGACTGCCGCTTGGAAGACGAATCCGCGTAACGGCTGTGACGGGAGCCGTTTCACGGTCGGCTTGCGGGGCGCGCGAGCGCGACCCGTATCCGGCAGAGCCGCCTGCTGCGGTTCATCTACGCGCATCGTCGGCAGCACGATCGGCTTGGCATAGCTCCAATGCGTCCCCGGCGGGATCGGAAAGACCAGCCGATCCTCGCGGATCGATCCGCTGCTCGTCTGCGACGGAAACCAGTACGGCGTGGTCGTGTCGCCCGCGCGAATGCGCCGTTGCCAGAAGATGTGCACCCGCTGCTTGCCGCGGCTCCCCGCCCGAAACGCCAGCGGGATGAATCCGAGCGATTCCCAGAAGTGATTTGCCGCGATGTCCTGCGCGCACCAGCAACAGAACAATCGACACCCATACGCGGCGCGATCGAACATCGCCTTGATCAGCGTCGCGCCGATCAGCTCGCGTTGTTTCTGCGGCACGACGTTCATCTGATAAATGATCCCGACGTCATCGCGCTTGAAATACTGATCGCTGCCGATGCAGTAGCCCACCGATTGCTTCGCTTCATCCTCGGCGATGATGACGTGTCCGAGCCCGATCTTCCCCTCAAGCTGCTTCGTCGGCATCCAACCGACCTGCTTCGTATGCAGCTTCTGCAACGAATCGAGAAACGACAGATCGCTCATCACCGCAGGGCGCACGGTGACGTTGCCGCGAGGAATGGGAATGATCGAGTTCATGGGAATGGTAACACCAGGTTTGTCGCCCCCGCCCACGTCCCGCCATCATCCACCGCCACGATCCCAGTCAGTGCCGTCGCGCTCAAGGTGACGCTGGGCAGCGGGGCCGGGCCGATTTCTTCCAGCGCGATGCTGATCGTCGTCGGGTTCACGATGGTGGGCGCGCCCACCGCGCCCTCGTACGTCCCGCCGCTGAAAACGCCGTCGGCCAGCGCAATCTGTGCGCCCTGGAATCCCGCGGCATCGATGGCGCGGTCGAAGGCTAGCGTCACCGTGCCCGCGTCCTGATCGTACGCCGCCGAGACCAGCGTCAGTGCCACGGGCGGCGGCGCGGGCGGAGCCTTGCGCGGCTTGGCGACACCCGCGCGGCGACGATAGATCAATGGAATTTGGCGGAGAAGCATGGGAATACCAAGGATGAATGATGAAGGATGAAGGATGAAACAGAACAGAGAAAGCGAAGGTCGGCGCGCCGAACAAGCCGCGCCTTATTCATCCTTCATCCTTCCCGCCTTCATCCTTCGATTATGCCGCCGCGGCCACGGGCCCAATTTGCAGGTACGTCTGCACCGGCGCGCACGCGGGGGAATATTCGCCGCGGCGGTTGTACCACATCACGGTGACCCAGCACGCCGTGCCCGGCGTAACCGTGTTGGGGAACTGAACCGTGACGGTCATGCGACCAGTCTGGCCTTCGATCTTCCAGCCGCTGCTGTTCGCCGGCGGCGGATTCGCCCCGACAAAGCTCAGGATCGTCGCCCCTTCGGCATTGAGCGGTTTGCGACGGCTGGTGGGGAACTGCGCATCGGCCAGCTTGTAGCGCGCCACGCGCCCGGTCACCGTCGTCAGCGTGACCAGCGGCGCCAGCGCCGGCGGGGGCACGGGTGTCGGCTCGGTCTTGCGCACGTGAACCCCGATCAGCGTCTTGTTCTCATTGGTCGTGGAGGACGCTGATATAATGCCGTACAAGTCCCTTGCAAAAACCAGCAAGGCAGCCTTGGCGTCATTTTTCGACATGACCAGGGCCTTGCTCTTCGAGCCGGCGGCCTTGGCCAGGTTATATGCCGTGACAAACGCGGTATGGAGAGTCCCATAAGACGTCATTTGCGCGGCAGTGAGGGAAAAATTCGTCGGATTTGCCGTGCCGAGCGTCTTGAAGTTCGTGCTGTACTCCGCGAGCGCAGCGTCTTTGGTCGGGACGGCCATGGCCATCTCCTTTGTTTGGCGCGATCGCGCCGTTGAGCGGTCATACCCGGGCGAAACCGTTCGCCCGTCCGCCGCACCGCCCTCTTAATCGACCCCCGCGCCGACCGACTTAACGATCCACTCCGAAAATCTTTCCCAATCGTCACAACCGCGCCCGCTTGGCCGCAAATCCGGCCCCAACGCCCACCATTGACGTGAAAACCCCGCTCGCCATTGACCGTGGGTGCGTCCCGCGCGCCCTGCGCACTCCGGCGAGCACCGTTCGCACTCCGCCGCGCGCCCTGCGCGCCGTACCGCGCGCCCTGCGCGCCGTGCCGCGCGCCCTGCG
>JAQGHM010000220.1 GCA_028291615.1 Phycisphaerales bacterium
ACCTTGCCGGTCTTCTTCTCGAAACAGATGACGCTGGGGGCTTTGGGGGCGGGGATGTTCTTGTGCGTCTCATCAACGCCGTTGCCGGTGATGATGTAGATCCAGTCCTTGTAGACGGCCGTCGAGCAGGCGGTCATGTTGTGCGGGAATACGCCTTCGTTCTGCATCATGTCATGAACCCAGACCTCCTTGGGCGCCGAGCCGTTGCGGCGCGTCGGCTCGAGGTCGAGGCAGACCACTTCACAGCGCGGCGTGCAGTACCACATCAGGTCGCCCTCCACGCAGGGCGTCGAGCAGACGCCGGTGTAGGGCCAGTCGTTCACGCGGCCGGATTGCAGCTTGGGGCTTACGCGCTGGTAGAGGAACTTGCCGGTCTGTTCGTCGAAGATCATCAGGCAACTGGCGTCCCCCTGAATTTTCGGGTCGCGATGGCCTTCGTTGTTGGTGCCGACGATTACAAGCCCGCCGGCGACGATCGGGCCGGCCATCGTCTGCGAGCCGACCTTGGCGACCCACTTGATCCCCTTGCCGGCTTCGACGTCCCACTCCGTCGGGACGCCCTTTTCAGTGACAACGCTTTGGCGGTTGGGGGTTCGCAGCCACATGGGCCAATCGTCGCCGCGGGCAAAGGAAATTCCGCCCGCGACCACGCATGCAACCAGCGCGAGTTGAGTCATTTTTTTCATCGTGTGTCTCTCACAGTTGTGGGTTTGCGTTCCAATTACTTATTAGGGCTTACGACGATGTTATCGTAGTAGATCTCGCTCTTGTTGGGCGTTACCAGAGACTCGCCAAACAGGCCGGGACTGCCCTCGGTGTTCGGCTGGGTGTCCACCAGCTCGACGCTCCATTTTTCCGGCTCCGGCTGGCCTTTGAGCCATACCTTTCCCTTCAAATCTGCGCCTTGCTCCGTCTTCTGGACGCTGAGCTTGAAGTGGTACCATTTGTCCGGGTCCCACGCGTACGGGATGCTGCTGTAGAGCGCTTCGCCCTGCTGGCCTTCCTTGGGGAGCGCGCCCGACCAGGTGACGATCGCACATTCCTGGTGATTGCCCATCAGCACGAACTGGTACTTGTTCGCGATCACGCCCGCGTCGGGCATGTTGCGGAGCGTGCCGGACATCTTCGAGCCGACCATGATGTCGGCCTCGATCGTGTAGTTGGCGCGGTGGGTGTCGCCGAAGAACGTGCGGGCGGCGTGGTACAGGTCCATGTCCAGCGTTTTGACCAGCACCTTGTTCTTGTCCGACGTCTCAATCACTTTGAATTTTCCGCCGGCGTTGAGCCACGTCAGCGGCGGTTTGTCGACCATCGCCGATTCAAAATCATAGCTCCACGGGAGCGCCGGCATTACGCGGACGCGGGTGAAGCCAGTCAGCTTCTTGTCGCCCGCCATCACCGTTGCGACGATCGCGCCGCCCTGAGGCGGTCCGTTTACCGCAGTAAACTGTCCATCCGCATCGACCGCGCCCTTGAGGTTTCCGGCCGGCGTCGGCTGCGGCGGCGCGGCGGGGGGTGGGGTGCCGGGCTTGGGCGGGGGGGGCGGGATCATCAGTTGCCCGATCGACCAGTCGGCCTTGACGCCGTCGGCGAGCAGGCGGCCCATGTTGTCGTATGTCCGCACCTTGAAGCTCGATTTGTCCCCCGCGCGCGTGATGCGATCGCACGGCACCACCTGCACCACCGCGGGCGCGGCGTTCTTGTCGGCGGCCTCTTCCTTCGGCAGTTCCGGCGTTTCGACCGTCTGCTTCTTCATCTCTTTCGGGCCGATGCAGTACGTCCCTGCCGCGGTTTGCAGGTAGATCCGACCGTCCGAGATCGCCGGCGATCCGAAGATGAAATACTCCCGCCCCAGTTGCTGCGCGTCAGCGCCCAGTTCTACCTTCGACAGCACCTTCGCCTTTTTCTTACCGGCTTCGGGCGGCTGGATGATCGCAAAGTTTTTCGCGTCGGCGGCGTAGAGTTTTCCGTCGGCATAAACCAGCGAGGCTTTGCCGACCGTTCCCACCTTCTGCTCCCACTTCTTCTTCCCGCTCTCCAGTTCCAGCGCCTGGATGCGGCTGGAATTGTCCATGATGTAGAGCATTCCCTGGCCATCGGTCGTTGGTGAGGGAAAGCCGGCTTCGATGCCGTCCACGCGCCAGGCTTCCTTGGGGGTCATGGTCTTTGCATCGATCGCGGCGAGATCAAGGCAGGCGATGCGACCCATCTGCGGGCTGTCCTGGTTCTCTTCGGAACTGCAGGCGATCAGTTTCGTGCCGATGATCAGCACGGTCGAGTTGGTGCCGCGCTTGGAAAGCTGATATCCGAACACCTTTTTTCCCGTGCGCGCTTCGAAGCCGTAAACCCCGCCGTCGCCCGCGGCCGAGCAAACCACCCGTCGCCCGCCAATCACCGTGATCACTGGCGTGCCGTACGGCGCGTCTACCGGCCGGCCGCCGGTCGCAGACGTCCAGCGCATGTCGCCGGTCTCCTTGTCGAACGCGAAGAAGCGGTGCTGCCCCTGCGCGTTGTCCGCCCAGCCGAACGCGACGCCGGTGATGAAGACCTGGTCCTCGTCCACCGTCGGCGACTCCGTGCGCCCGCCGAAGGTCGAGATCATGCCATACTCTTCCAGCATCTGGTGGTACCAGATCGGCTTACCGGTCTCGCCGTCGAGACAAACCAGGTGCCCCTGCGTGCCGTAGCCGTAGACGCGCCCGCTCTTTGGGTCGGCCACCACGTTGCCCCAACCCAGGCGGTGAAACGGCACATCGGTCTCGGCCATGTTCACGCGATATTCCCACAGCGTCTTGCCGGTGTTCGCATCGGCGCAGACCAGCGCCTCCTGCGTCTTGGGGCCGACGACGATCGTCTTATGATCCCCCTCGCCGTAAGCCACTTCGCCCACGCGGGTCCAGGCGTAGACTTTGCCCTTCATCACGACCGGGCTGGACATGCCGGCGACGTTATTCTTCCACGCCAGGTTCTCGCCCGAATCGGGGTCCCAGCTTTCGGGGAGTCCGACCTCGCGCGACATGCCGTTCTGTTCCGGCCCGCGCCAATTAGTCCAATCATTCGCTAAGGCCACAGGGGACCAGCAAGCGGCGGCGGCGGCGATGGCCATCGCCAGACATTTCGGTGCCAGTTGGAATTTCATCAGGGCTCTTTCCTTTTGCGATACTCGTTTGAACAAGTGTAGGGACGAAATGTTGCCGGACGTCGCTTTTTCTGACGCATCAGCTCGTCCGCCGAATGAACCGTTTCGCCTTCATTTCGAACCGCGGAAGGGCTCCGCAGGGAACGGTAAGGATCTGGGCCCGAAAAGACAATGTATTCTGCACGGCGCGACCGACTCGCTCAGCCAGTTCCCGGCCTGCCGGCTCATCCACCGGCTCAAGCTCGATCTGCACCTCGGCCAGCGCGCCCGTGCCGACGACCGTCACGCGGAACTCCGTCACCTCGGAAAACTGCCGAATTACCGCCTCCAGCCCCGCCGGGAAGACGTTGTTCCCGCGCACCGTGATCATGTCATCGTACCGCCCCAGGATCCCCCCCTCCAGCCGAGCAAACCACCGGCCACAACTGCACTTCCCGCGCGTCAGACGGACCTGGTCGTTCGTGCGGTAACGGATGAGCGGACTCCCCCAGCGGCCCAGGTTGGTGAGCACCAGCTCACCCGTCTCGCCGTCCGCCACTGTTTGAGCGGTTACCGGATCGAT
The DNA here is from genome assembly GCA_028291615.1 of Phycisphaerales bacterium. Taxonomy (GTDB): domain Bacteria; phylum Planctomycetota; class Phycisphaerae; order Tepidisphaerales; family Tepidisphaeraceae; genus RYN-433. The sequence goes on from JAQGHM010000220.1 coordinate 3,702, forward strand.
CACTTCCGCAATGCACTCCGCCTCATGGAGGTGAACGCCGCCCGGGGCTTGGTCGCATTCGAAGCCCAGCGCGCCGATCTCGGTCATTCCAGTATGGTCGTAAACGCGGGCGCCCCATGCCGCTTGGATGCGCTCGCGAATCGCGGCCACGCTGCCGCCCGGCTCCCCAGCGACGATCAGCTTACTGACCTTCGCCCGCGCCAGATCAATCCCTTCCGCGCGGGCGACTTCAGCCATCCGCAGGGCGTAGGTGGGCGTGCAGCAGACGACGTCCACCTCGTTATCGAGCAGCATCTTCAACCGCGCCGTCGTCGTCATCCCGCCCGCCGCCAGCGCGAGGTTTCCCAGCGACGCCGCGCTTTCGAACGCCGCCCAGAACCCGACGAACGGGCCGAAGCTGAAGGGGAACATCAACCGATGCCCATCCCGCACCCCCGCCGCGCGGTAGATCGTGCCCCAGAGACGCTTAAACCAATCCCAGCTCTCGCGCGTGTCCAGCCACCGCATCGCCCGCCCGCCGCTGCCCGATGTCTGGTGCAGTCGGCAATAGTGCGCCACGGGGTAGGTAAGGTTCGTACCGTAAGGCGGCTGAGCGATTTGGTCCGCCTCAAGTTCCAGGCGCGTGGTGAACGGAAGCTTCTCCAGCGGATCGGTCATCGGATCGAACGACAGCCCGGCGAACTTGCGAGTATAGAAAGCATTGCGCCCCTGAATCTCGCGCAGCATAGCCGCGAGCTTCTGCCGTTGCAGGCGAACCAGCGCCGCGGGTTCGAGCAATTCTTCGGCGGGGTTGTAGTAGGCGATGGAGTCCATGAAGTCTGCGCCGGAGGGCTTTCATACCTCAGGCGACGCCGGGCGTCCAAAGGGAGACGTTGGTACCGCGACGATTTGGAAGGGTGAGTGCCGTCATCCCCAACGACAGCTCAAGCCGCCGCGCCGTAGCCATGCTGCTTGGCGCGGTTGATCGTGGAGACGATCAACTCGTTGACCTCGAGCGGGCGGCGCACGGTTTGCCAGATGGCGGGGGTGCGGTCGTCGCCGGGGATGATCTCGATGCTGCCGGTGCCGCAGAGGCGTTCCCTGGAGGAGGAGGTGACCTCCGTGCGGGCGATCTTGCGCAGGGCGCAGTCGAAGATGTCGAGCTTGAAGACGCCGGAGAGGCGGATGACGCGGAGGTCGGTGAGGACGTAGAGGCGGCCCATCCACTGCAGCGTGGCCCACATGATGCGGCCGGCCAGGAGGAAGATCGCCGCTTCAATGTAGAACCACTCGCGGTTGTGCCGCCCCTCCCAGGCAATCGCGCCCAGCGCCAGGATCGAGACAACGGCGATGAATCGCAGCGAGGAGAGCAGGATGAACCAGAAGGAAGGCTTGAGCGCGAGCAATACGACTTCACCATCGCGCAAGATGTGCCGCACCAACATCGCGCCCAATGGCGTAACGGCGGCGGTGGGCGGATGGGCGGGGCAGGAATCGGCCACGCTGATCTGGGTGGGCAGGCAGGCGTCGTCGGCGAGGCGAAGTTTTTTAAACGGGTCGCTCATGATCGCTCGGGCGCGTAAATGGCCTTCTTCAGCGTAACAATGTCGGGAAGATTTCGATAGTAATCTCCAAAATCCAGCCCATATCCGACGACAAACTCATCAGGAATTTCGAAGCCGACATAATCGACGGGGGTTTCCATGGCGGCGGGCCGATCTTTCCGCAAAAGGACGCAAACCTTCACGCTGGCCGGGCCCATTTCCTTGAGCATAGGCACGACCATGCGGAGGGTGCCGCCGCTATCGAGAATATCGTCCAGCAGGAGGATATGCCTGCCATGAATATCGCCGAGCTGGCTTCCCAGGACGCTGGAACCCTGCGTGCGAAGCGATTTGCCAGGGTAGGAGGAGACGGTCATCAGCCCGATCTTCATGCGAACGGGCATGTGGCGCATGAGGTCCGCGGCTAGCACGATCGCGCCGGTGAGGATGGGAACGAGCGTGATCTCGGTCTCGCCTTCAGCCGTCGTGTGATCGACGGTGATCTGCCGGGCGAGCTCTTCGATCCGCGTGGCAATCTGAGCGCGGGTGACCAGGATGCGGTCGATGTCGTCTTCCATGGGGGGATCGTAACGTGAAGACGTGAAGACGTGAAACATGAAACATGAAACATGAAGAGAAGAGATGCGCGCGACATTGTCTTCATGTTTCACGTCTTCATGTTTCATCTTTTCCTCACCCGCCCGTCGGATAGCGCGTGCCGCCCTTTGGCGCGTTCGGCCCGTTTTCCTGCACGACGCCTTTCCACATCGTTTCCACTTCGCCCACGAGTTTTTGGAACGCCTCGGTTTCGGTGCGCTTGCGATCCCCGTCGATCGCGCTGGTCGTGTTCCACGCCGTCGCCAAGCCGGCTTTGCGGGCGGAGGCTTCGCTGACGCCGTAGATGTAGCCGTTGCGGGTATCCATCAGGACAGCCGACGCGGTGGTGATGACGGTGGTGGACTGAGTCGGGGAGAGGCCGAGGGTGACGACGCTGAGTGGTGAGGCGAGGTCGCGGTCGTGAAAGGTGGTGTCGAGCGTGTAAACCAGAAGCAGGTCGGCCTGGAGCTGGGCGGCGGCCTGGCGAAGCTCTTTGTCGGAACTGAGCTGATTGGGCATGAGCAGGCGGCCGATCGGGGCGATGCCGCGGACCATCGGGAGCCTGGCGAGGCGCTGCATGGCGTCGTCGGGCTCGACGTCGCGGGTGAGGACGATGCTGTAGGCGCCATTCCCGAAGCCCTGCGCGGTCGAGGACCGATAGCCGGGTGCCTGGATGCGCACAACGGCGACGCCGGCGGGGAAGTTGGCGAGCGGGCGCTTGTCGAAGCTGGCGTTGATGTCGGCGGGGGTGCCGGCCTTTTGCGCCTCGGCCGTAACCCCCATGGCGCTGAGATCAGCCCCGCGGCCTGGGGCGTGGTAGGAGGCGCAGCCGGTGAATAGTGCGACAATAGCGGATAGCATCAAACGGTTGAACATGAATTCTCCTGTGGATGTTGGTGTCGATTCTAAAAGTAGTGCGAGTTGCCCCGACGTATCACGGGCGTCCCGCCCGTGCGGATGGTGCGAGTTCTTTCGAGAACCGCGCCTCAAGCAATTCTTCTGCGCTTCCGGCACGGGCGAGACGCCCGTGATACGGGGATCATTTCGGCGCGACGGTCGTCTCGTAGCGCGTGCCTTCGGGTACGGGGACCGGGACGGCGACGCTGGTGCCGTAGGCGCCTTCGGTTTGGCGGGTGGCGTCTACGGCGATAAACGCGGTGAAGGCGCTCATCAACCCGTGCTCCAACGCCAGGGATTTGATTTGCAGGACGAGGTTCGCGTTTGCGTCCCACGTGCTTCGGTCGGCGAGGTCAGCGATCTTGGCGCGGGCCCAAATGGGGCGGAGGGCGGGCTTGGCTGGGCCGGGCGTGTCGAGATTCAGGGTCAGCGGGATCTCCTCGATCTCATTGGCGATCTTCCCCTTGATACGGACGTTGGCGACGCCGTTGCCGGTGAACTTGCCGGTGATGATGACCGGACGGCCTACGAAGAGGTCCGGCAGCGCCGCTGGGAAAACGTCTGTGGCGTGCATGCCGCCCCAGTCGATCGAGAGGTCGGTCAGGGCGGGATGACTGATGCGGTCGAAGAACGCATCCATTACCGGTTCGGGCTTCTGGTTGAGGGCGAGATAAGCGACCGCGCCGCGGCCCATCTTGGCCATGTGGTCGAGGAGGTAGCGGTTGACGCTGGGGCCGACGCCAAACGAGAAGATGCGGGAGGAGCCCAGGCGATCGTGGATCTCGCGGAGGATGTCGGGCTCGTTGCCGATGAAGCCGTCGGTCAGAAAACAGACGAAGCGCAGGCGCGATTCGTCGCGCGGCGCTTCGAGCGCTTTTCGGATTCCTTCGATCATCATCGTGCCTCCGCCGCCGTACGGTTGGTCGAGGTACTTCAGCGCATTGGCGAGGTTGCGGGGCGAAGCAGGGAGCGGCCGGTCGCTCATAAGCTGCGCATCGTTGGAGAACTTGATGATCTGAAACGTATCGTCCGCACGCATCTTTGTCAGCGCCGAGCGAATGGCGGCCTTGGCCTGCGCGATCGGTTGGCCGTCCATACTGCCGGAGCAATCGAGCACGTAGACAAGCTCGAGCGGTTTGCGCGGCAGATTGTTGAGCGACTGCGGCGGGTAGAGCATGAGCGTAAAGTATCCGCCGGTCGCATCGCGGGTGGCGAGGAGGGCGGACTTGAGCTTCTCGCCGGCGACGCGGTAACGAAGCACGAAGTCTTTATTCGGGATCGCATCGGCGGGGGAGAGGGTGACGGTGGCGCTGGTTCCTTCCGTGCGCAGGTCCGCGCGGTGGCTGGGAATTTCAAGCTGCTCGATTTTCACGCCAGCGTCGAGATGGAGAGTGAGGGAAATATCGTGACCGGAGCGCTGAGTGGGTTTGAGGTACTGGATTTCGGACGTTTTTCCCGATGGATTGAAGCGCGGCCCCACCACCATTGGGAAGTGGTATTCGTACCAGCCGTCCGCATATTCGAGCGTGTGGAAGTATTTGATGTTGATGTCGATCTGCTTGCCCGGTTCGATGTTGGCGACGGCCTGCGTGAAGATGTTGGGCCGCTCCTGCGTGAGCAGCGACGCGACGTACCCCTGGGTTTTGGCGGCTTGGTAGATTCGCTCGGCTTCGAGGCGCTCGCGGATGATGCCGCGGATTTTTCGCTCGCCGATCGTCATGACAAATTCGTTGACGGCGGCGTTGTGCGGCAGCGGGAAGACGTAGAGGGCTTCGATCTTCGAGCTAAAGGGATTGGTGTATTGCTGCGTGACATCGACGGTGGCGATGTAGCCGGCAATGTCGGCCTTGACGTCGGTGTGCTTGAGCGGAACGGGAACGGGCGCGGATTGATCCGGGAGGCGGGCGATCAGGGAACCGGTGCCGGGGGTCAGTTCATCGGCGGCGGGGACGGCAGGTTGTTCGTTGCCGTTATATTTGGCGACGACCCAGAGTTCCTCCTCACGGCTCGGGGTGGTTTGGCCGGGGATGAGGGCGGATTCTGCGGAGGTGGCGTCATGCGTTGCGAGGGCGCCGAACTGTTTTTTCACGGCTGGATCGGTGTACCGTTTATATGCGGGCCCTTTCTCCGCCGCCCGAGAAGTGGTGGCGCAACCGCCGGTGATACAGACCATCAGGCAGAGCGAGGTGACAAGGGCCAAAGCGGCGAGCGTTCGAAGAATCGGCATATCAGGGTCCTTCCGGGAGTCTACTTTTCAACCAGGGACAGCTCGACGGGAATAGTTTTCCCATCGGCATTGGCGGCGGCCATGAGCTTCGTGACATACTGCGGCTTGGCATCGCCGCGGACCTCCAGCATCAACCGAGCGACGCGCGTCCTGATCTTCGGCAGATTGGGATCGAGCGAGTAATCGCCGACGATAATGCGATGCCCAGCCAACGCCGCGGGGTCGTAATAGGGCGGCCGCTTGCCGTACGCGGGCGCGTCGCCCGCTTCAACGCCAACGAGGGAAATAGTTCCGACCTCGGCGGCGAACTCAAACTGCCACGCGGCGAGAGGCTGACCTTTCGGATCGATCATCACATCAACGTAGGTGAAGCGCGACGCCTGCAACGGCGGCGCTTCGCCAGGCGCGGCGGCAAGGCAGAGAAGCGGCAGGAGGACGAGGAGGCGCTTCATTGGGGGACCTCCGTTTTGTCAGCGGATTTTGCGAGCGAGACGGTGTTTGGTTTGGCGGGCATTCCGCTCGCTGAAGCGAGCCCTACGGGGTGGGCGATGCCCAGTTGTTGCAGCGTCGGCAGCGAATGCTGGCCGAGGACACGTGGTTTCAGGCTGACCGAGATGGTGGCGACGGCATCGACATCCTTCTGGTCGATCACGCCATCGCCGTTCATGTCCCACGATTTATCGATCGACTCTTTGGCGGCCAGATGTTTGGCCAGGGTGAGCGCGTCGATCATGGTCAGTTGCTGATCAAAGCCGCGGGCGAGGGGCGCGACCGGCGCGGGCCGGTGGAGCGATACCATGATGACGATCGCCGCCGCGATCCCCGCCGCCAGGCCGGCGCCCCAGCGGGCCATCAGTCGCATGCGGCGGCGTTGCGCGAATCGCTCCGTCGCGGCGGCACGCATCGCGTCATCCACCGAAGTGGGGATGGCTGCATGATGGGTGTAAGCGGCGCTTAACGCATCACCTAGTTTCGGAAAGTCAAACTCGTCGTTTTGGTCGGTCATGGCGGTACATCAACTGAAGTGGTGACGGGCGGATAAAGGTTCACGGTTCGAAAAATCGTTGCACGCGCGGATCTTCGCGCAGCGTGGCTAAGGCGTTGTGCAGTCGCGATTTGACGGTCCCCAGCGGAATGCCCAGCGCGACGCCGATTTCTTCCAGCGACAATCCATCGACAAACCGCATCAGCACGACTTCCCGATGGGTTTCGGGCAGGCCGGAAACGATCGCGACCAACTCATTCTGCCGCGCGGCGACGGGCGCCGGCAGCGTATCGAACGGTTGCTGCCCCCCGCCGAATTTCGCCGACTTGCGACGGACGGCGATACTGATGTTCTTGACCGCCGGGTATAAGAACGTGGACAGGCGGCTGGTCAGCTTGAAACCGGGAAACTTGGAAAGCAGGTAGATGAACGTTTCCTGGAGCACATCGAGCGCCTGATCGGCGTCGCCGGTAAATCGAGTGGCCAGCGACAGCACCCACGCCTTGTGCCGATGGTAAAGGGCATCAAACGCCGACGGATCGCCACCATTCGCAGCCGCAACGAGATCTTGATCGCTGCGCGGGTCATTGGGTGGATCAACGGTCACGCCGCGAAGCTTAACGTGCTCAGCTAAATAGAAAATGCGCACCACGCAAAGGCGGCGCGCGGATACAACAAGGTGCGAATGAAGAGCGGAGCGGCAACAAGATTCCCCGCGGCGACGATCAGCGCTCTAACAGCGCTGCTCTCGCTTCCCCTCTTCGCGATATCATTCGTGCAAGGCGCATCGAAGAAGACCAACATAGACATCACCAAACTCCCGTCTGCATCCACCCGTCCGATCGATTTCGCGCGCGACGTGAAGCCGATCTTCGCGAAGAACTGCTACGCCTGCCACGGACCCGAAAAACAGAAGAGCGACTATCGCCTCGACGTGAAATCCTCAGCCCTCAAGGGCGGCGCGATCGGCGGCGCCATCCGCCCCGGTGACAGCGCGCACAGCCCAATGATCCACTACGTCGCCGGCGTCGACGAAGAAATCCACATGCCCCCCAAGGGCGATGCGCTCTCGCCCCAGCAAGTCGGCATCCTCCGAGCGTGGATCGACCATGGCGCGAAATGGGAAACACAACTCGCCGCCACGACGCAGACAACGAATTGGTCGCTACGACCCCTGTCATCGCCCGCCGTTCCGGTGGTGAAGAACAAGGCGTGGGTGCGCACCCCGGTGGACGCCTTCGTACTCAAGGAGCTCGAGGCCCGGCAGATGTCGCCATCACCGGAGGCCGACCGCCGCACGCTGATTCGTCGCGTCACCTTCGATCTCACCGGCCTCCCACCATCACCCGAAGAAGTGCAGGCGTTCGTGGACGACACCTCACCAACGGCCTACGAAAAAGTCATCGATCGTCTCCTCGCCAGCCCGCGCTACGGCGAGCGCTGGGCCCGCCATTGGATGGACGTCGTCCACTACGCCGAATCGCACGGCAACGACGAGGACAAATTCCGCCCCAACGCCTGGCCATACCGCGATTACCTCATCCGCTCCTTCAACGACGACAAGCCATACCCGCGCTTCGTTCGCGAGCAGGTAGCCGGCGACGTCCTCTATCCCGACGATCCCGCCGCCACCGTCGCCACCGCCTTCGTCGCCGTCGGACCATGGGACGAGAGCTCGCAGATGGGCATCATGGACGGCACCATCGACAAGCAGGTGGCGAGATATCTCGATCGCGACGACATGATCGCCACGACGATGTCCACCTTCGTCAGCTCGACCGTCCACTGCGCCCGCTGCCATAACCACAAATTCGATCCGATCCCGCAGACGGATTATTACGCCCTGCAGGCCGTCTTCGCCGGCGTCGATCGCATCGACCGTCCCTACGATCCCGATCCCAAAGTGCTGGCCGAGCGAAGGCGGCTATCGCAGGTAAAATCAGATCTCACCGCCGCGACAACACCGATCGCCGAGCTTCTGACACCCGCGACACGCGCCAAGGTCGAAGCGTGGGAAAACGCCCGCACCGCCCGCGAAGCGTCATGGCAAGTGCTCCAACCCAGCGACACCGTCTCCACCATGGGCGCAACCCTGACGCGACTCAAGGACGGGTCGGTCCTGGCATCCGGCGAGCGCCCCGACAAAGATTGGTACTTCCTCACCGCCCGCGCAAATCTGAATCGCGTCACCGCCATCCGCCTCGAAGTGCTGTCCGACCCCTCGCTCCCGCAGAACGGCCCAGGCCGCGCCGACAACGGCAACCTCCACCTCTCCGAATTCAAAGCCTTCGCACAGCAAGCCGGCGTCTCCCATCGCCTCCTCCTCCAAAATCCCTCCGCTGACTTCGATCAGGACGGCTGGGGAATCGAGCGCTCCCTCGACAATAAGGCCGAAACCGCCTGGGGCATCCATCCGCAGGAGGGGAAGAACCACGCCGCCATCTTCGAGCTCAAGACCCCGCTCGAAGTCGCCGCCGCAGACGCGCCCGAAGGAATTCGCATCGCCGTCCTCCTTGAACAAATCCACGGCAGCGCCCACCTGATCGGCCGCTTCCGCCTCTCCGTCACCGACGCCCCGCTCCCCGTGCGCGCCGAGAAACTTGCCGAACCCGTCGCCGCCGCCCTCGCCACGCCCGCCGATCGCCGCACCGACGCCCAGCGCGCCGCCCTCGCGCGCCACGTCCTGCTTGAAGAAACCAACACCGCCCTAGCCAAACTCCCGCCGCAGCAGAACATCTACGCCATCGCCACCACCTTCGCCCCGCAGGGAAACTTCAAACCCGCCAATGGCCCGCGCCCGGTGGACGTCCTCCGCCGCGGCGACATCCGCCAACCCATTGAACCCGCCGCCCCCGGCGCGCTCTCCTGCATCGCCGCTCTTCCCGCGCGCTTCACCCTCGCCAATCCCAAAGACGAAGGCCAGCGCCGCGCCGCCCTCGCCAACTGGATCGCCGATCGCGACAACGTCCTCACCTGGCGCTCGATCGTCAATCGCGTCTGGCACTATCACTTCAGCCGCGGCATCGCCGGAACCCCCAACGATTTTGGCCGCATGGGCGCCGCCCCCACCCACCCCGAGCTGCTCGATTACCTCGCCGTCCGCTTTCGCGACGACATGCACGGCTCGCTCAAGCAACTCCACCGCCTCATCGTCACCAGCGCCGTCTACCGCCAGTCCTCCGCACACAACCCCGCCTACGCCGCCCTCGACGGCGACAACCGCACCCTCTGGCGGATGAACCGTACGCGCCTCGACGCCGAGGAAGTCCGCGACGCCATCCTCGCCGTCTCCGGCCGCCTGGACCTCACGATGTACGGCCCCTCCGCCCGCCAATTCATCGAAACCCCAGGGGTCCACGCAACCCCCAACGCCGACTACGCCACCGTCGACATGGACGCCCCCGCCGCCCGCCGCCGCAGCGTCTACCGCTTCATCTTCCGCACCGTCCCCGACCCCTTCATGCAAACCCTCGACTGTCCCGACGCCAGCCAACTCGCCCCCAAACGCGAGACGTCGGTCACCGCCCTCCAGGCCCTCGCGATGCTCAACGATCGCTTCGTCATCCGCCAAAGCGAGCACGTCGCCCAGCGCCTGACCAATTCGACAGCAGATACGCGGGGCCAAGTGGAGTCCTTATATCAATTGGCTATGGCAAGGCGCCCCGATGAGGAAGAGATGCGCGCGGTGCTGAAATACGCAGAAAAATACGGGCTGGCAAACACAGTGAGAACGGTCCTGAACAGCAACGAGTTCATGTTCGCCGATTGACGCAACGCGCCGCCGCGCGCTTGCCGCGGAGCGGCGCCAGACTAAAGCCCACCGGCGCAAGCCGTGGGTCCACCAAGCCCACCCTCAGCCCCGAAGGGGCGACAGAGAAGCCCGCAAAACACGCAACCCAGCACCGCCCGCGCAAATCCCATTCGCGTCAAGCCCGCACATTCGTCTACGGAAACTTCCGCCCACTCCCGCGCCAAACCCCTCTCCTATAAAAATACTACCGATCGAAAACGCGCCTGACACCTCCCCTACTTTGTTTCTTTGCTTCTTCGTTTCTTTGCGACAAATCCAACCCGCCCATTTCACCCGCCGGCGCATCTGGCTTGGTAACCCAATGAAACAAAGAACCAAAGCAGCAACGAAGGGCGAACCCCGAGCCACCCGACGCGCTGGAGGAAAGGCCCGGCGGCTTGGGCAGAGCGACGCAAATTCGGGAATCCGGCGGCGGCTTTGAACTAAACAGCGCGCTGCGAATTTCCACCGCCGTTATTTTTGCCGCGATCGGCGCAGGCCGTTATCATTCGAAGAGTTAAAGCATCTCGCGTGATGCCACGCCGCGTCATGCGAGTGTCGTAGAATCAATGGTTAGCGAGCCTATGGTAGCCTTCGCCCACAACGACGCTCACTTCACCCTCCAGAACATGGAAGGCCTCAAGCTGGCGAACCGCGTCCCCGCGGGGGAAGACACGTTCCTCGATCGAATCGCCGCGGCCTCGCCTTACACGTCAAAGCTGTCGTCACGCGAGCTCGTGTCCTGGTTTGTGGCTAGGCTGAACTATCTGACCGCGGGCGAGTTTCAGCGGGCTCATAGCGACGCCGGTGGCGACAACGGCGGTTTCCTACTCCCGCTCGTCGTGGTTGAGAGGACGACTCGGCCTAGCGGCATCTTCTGGGTCGAAGTGTTCCGCGATCGGTTGCTGCTTCGCGGGGGACGCGACGCTGAAGCGCGAGACCCCCGCAAGTTGTTCGTCCAAGCGTTGGTCTCGGAGCCGGACGGAATCGAACCGTGTCGTGTTCGCGTCGAAAACGCGGATGCGGGAACCATCTGGTATTGCGGTGCGGAGGCGGGACAGCTCATCGTGGGCTGATCGGCCGCGCGGTCGGCGATTGCGTCATCGCGCCTCTCTCACGACTCATCGACTCACCCGAACCCCGCGCAGCGGTCGCACCGTAGGTGCCCTTTTCCTCACGAAAAAATTTCAAATTCGCCTTGCCTTTCGTTCGGTACTTGTTAAGATACCGATGGTTCAACATAGGGGGACAAATGACCATCGCCTGCCCGCAAGAAGAAACAGTTCAAAGCGCCGATTCCCTACCCGCCGCCACCCTCCCGCGCAAACCCATCTCGGAAAAACGCGTCCTCGCCAACCGCCTCAACGCCCTCCGCTCCACCGGCCCCCGCACCCCCGCCGGCAAACAACGCGTCTCCGCCAACGCCCTGAAACACGGCCTCCGCGCCAGCGCCGCCCACCTCTGCCCCGAAGAATCCAACCACCCCGCCGAATGCAGCGCCACCTACAAAACCTTCGAACAGGAACTCAAAGAAGAACTCCAACCCAAAACCGTCCTGCAAAAAACCCTCTTCCCCCAGATCGCCACTCTGGCCTGGCGACTCCGAAGACTCCCCCACACCGAACAGGAAATCTTCGCCCACATCACCAACCACCGCTTCCCCCCGCCCGCCCCCGCAGACCCCGAGCCGTTGGACAGCGAAGGCCCGCCATCTCATGATGACGCTCCCCCGCCATCCTCCATCCTCCATCTTCCATCCTCGTCCCCATCTTCTTCCCCCCCTCCACCCTGCCAAACCCTAGCCCAAGCCTTCTGCTCCCACGACAACGCCAACCCCTTCACCCTCTTCAACCGCTACGAGCGCAGCCTGCAAAACGCCTTCCTCCGCCTCCTCCGCCACTACGACCACCTGAAAAAA
>JAQGHM010000028.1 GCA_028291615.1 Phycisphaerales bacterium
CGCCTGCTCGACGCCATCTCCCGGAACCCGTCGCTGTACGTGCGCCGCCGCCGGGTCGCGTGATCATTTTGCATATTGCCGAGCCCGCCAAACCACCCCTACATTAAACGGATGTCCAAGACGATTCGTCGAAAACGCGTCATCCACCAGTCCGTCGCTCAACCCGCTGCTCCCACTCCCCTGGGCACCCAAGAAAACACCCCCGGCCAAATCACCTTCTCCCTCTGGGCCCCCTGGAAAAAATCCGTGAGCCTCATCGGCGACTTCAACCGCTGGCATCCCAACGCCGATCCCATGACCGTCAACAAGGACGGCACCTGGAGCATCGCCAAGCCCCTCCCGCCCGGCCAGCACGCCTACCAATTCCTCATCGACGGCAAAACCGCCATCGCCGACCCCTACGCCCGCCAACTCCGCGACGTTCCCGATCAACAACAGCCTCACTCCATCGTCGATGTCAGCGAAAAACCCTTCGAATGGCACGATGAAGATTTCAAGATCAAACCGTTCAACCAGCTCGTCATCTACGAGCTCCACGTCGGCGACTTCTCTCCCGAAGGCACCTTCGATGGCGTCGTCAGTAAACTCGACCACATCCAAAACCTCGGCGTCAGCGCGATCGAGCTCATGCCCATCCAGGAATTTCCCGGCGACCGCTCCTGGGGCTACAACCCCGCCTTTTTCTTCGCCCCCGAACAAGCGTACGGCGACACCGCCTCTTTCAAGCGCCTGGTTGACGAATGCCACCGCCGCGGCATCGCCGTCATCCTCGACATCGTCTTCAACCACACCGCCGCCGAGTCTCCGCTCAACCTCCTCTATCCGTATGACAAAAACCCCTACATGAGCACCGACGGCAACCCGTGGGGCTTCCCGGACCTCAACCACTGGAACCAAGCCACCAAGCGCTACATCAAGGACATTCAGGATTACTGGCTCACCGAATGCCACGTCGATGGCTTCCGCTACGATCACGTTGAAGGGATCAACTGGGACGGTGAGAACGGCATGAGCTTCATCTCCTGGGCCGCCCGCCAGACCAAGCCCGGCGTCCTCTTGATCGCCGAGATCCTCGTCAATGACCCAGCCGCCGTCGTCCAGCACACTGAGGTGAACGCTTCCTGGCACTGGCAATTCTGCCGCGCCTTCCGCTGTCAGCTCACCGAATCCGACCGCGACGGCTTTAAATGCGGCGACATGGACAAGCTCATGTCCCTCATCTCCCACACCGGCAGCGGTTACTCTGACAATTCACAACCGATCAACTACATCGAAAGCCACGACGAAGAGCGTCTGGCGTGGGACGTCCTGCGCCACCCCGCCATGAACGCCGACTCCGCACTGCGCAAAGCCCAACTCGCCGCCATCGCCCTCTTCACCGCCCAGGGCATCCCGATGATTTACTCCGGCCAGGAATTCTCCGCCGCCGCTGTCAAGACCATCGACCAAAGCAAGCTCCCCTGGGATCACATGACCCAGCCGGCCGGTCAGCTTCTCTACAAGCACCACGCCACCCTCGCCTACCTCCGCGACCAATGCCCGGCTCTGCAGTTCAACAACATCGCCCCCCTGCTTGTCGACAACGATCGCCGCCTCATCATTTTCAAAAGATGGACGGATGATTGTGTCGCCGTCATCGCACTCAACTTCGCTCCCGAAGCCCAGCACGTCACCTTTACCTTCCCAGAGCCGGGAAAATGGCATGAATGGCTGTTCGACTACGACGAAATGGCCACAACTCAGCCGTTTAATACGGAAATCCCCGGTTCGTTCGGGAAGGTATGGATCTTGCGTAAGGGTATGGCGAACACGTGACCGACAGTCGCCCCCGTGAGGGAGCCCGGCCAGCGTGAGTTGTCTTAACCTGACTTGGGAGGCTTTATGTTGTACTGGGCCGCTGTCTTCTTCATTATTTCGATCATCGCTGCTGTCTTCGGTTTCGGTGGCGTTGCCGCCGGCGCTTCCAGCATTGCGACGATCCTCTTCTGGATCTTCCTGGTCCTCTTCATCGTCTCGCTGCTCGCCGGCGTGGTCCGCCGTCCCCGGGTCTAGCCCTGACCTGACGCAGCATCTAATTCTGTGAAACAGAGCCTGACGCGCCGTTCGCGTCGGGCTCTGTTTCATTTCCTGACCCTGAACAGGGCCGTTGCAGCAGCCCACCCGCAAATATTAGACTAGTCTCCCGCGTTTATTTGCTGGAACCTAAACTCATTCCCACGGGAGGCCTCATGCAACGCTCGCCATCGCTCGCCGGGCTGTTCATACTTTTCGTCTGTCTCTCCACCTTCGCGTTCGCTGCCCAAGCCGAAGAAAAAAAGGGCCTCAATGCCGACGAGGGGAAAGACAAGACCACCGGCGACCTCAAAGACCAGGACTACTGGTGGGCCAAGTGGGACGCCAAGATGCTTGAAGAGGCCATCAAGACGCGCCAGCCCGAAGGCCCGATCTCCATCAACGTCGCCGTCGCCCTCCGCCGGCTCGAGCCGCTCGTCAAGAAATACCCCAAGCACGAAGATCTGAAAAAGTGGCAAACCCGCTTCGAGGAAATCGACAAGAAGCTCGACCCCAACGCCAACCGCACCGCCTCTTGGAAACCCGGCTTCCCCTGGGACATGAGCAACTACGCCCAAGCCTGGGTCAATTGGCACTACGGCAAGATGCTCGCTGACGATAACGACGTCGAGCTTGCCGTCGCCATGTACCAGAACGTCGTCCAAAACTTCAAGCTCATCTCCGAGCGCGAGGACACGCTCTTCAAGGAAATGCCCGACGAGTGCCACAAGTTCGTCCAGGAAAACAAACCCAAGGCCGAGAAGATCCTCGCCGACCTTAAGAAAAAAGGATGATGCGGCCGCTCGCTGCGCCTGCTTACCTCGCCCCCACCGTAACTGCCGCCGCTGCCGCACTCGGCGTGGCGCTGGTCGGCGCTGTGTCCGTCGCCTTGCTCTCGCGCTTGCCGTACGTTCGCGCGCGGGGCGTCACCAAACTCGTATCCACCGCGCCGTACAGGATCCGCGCCTCGTCCGCATCCGCGTCGTATTCCGCAAGCGTGGCCCGGAGATAAACCGAGTCGTCGCGCTCCGGAAACGCCGGCTTGTAATGCGCCCCGCGGCTCTCGTTGCGCGCCAGCGCGCCCTTCAGGATCGCCTCCGCCTCCAGGATCATGTCCCGCACGGCCCGCGCGAACGACAGGTTCTGGTTCGTCCACATCCCCGTGTCCGACAGCTTCACCCGCTTGTACCGCGCCTTCCACTCCTGCAGCCGTCTCAAACACTCCTCAAGCCGCTCGTTATGCCGCACGACCGTGCACGTGTCGGTCATCCACTTCCCCATCTCCTGCCACAGCAGGTACGGGTTCTCGTCCCCCTGATTGTTCACCAGCCAATCCTGACGCTCCTTCTCCTGCTTGACGATGGCGTCATACGCTTCCTGCGGCACATCCGCCGCCGCCACCGGCGCAGCCTCCGCGATGTAATTCCGAATGCAAGTCCCGCCAAAGAGCCCATCAAAGATGCACGACAGCAGCGAGTTCGCCCCCAGCCGGTTCGCCCCGTGATAGGCGAAGTTCACCTCGCCCATCGCGTACAACCCCGGAATGTTGGTCGACATGTTCTTCGGATCGCCGAACTTCAGCCCGCCCGTCTTCTCGTCCTTGGTGAACGTCGTCCACAATCCGCCCATCGAGTAGTGCACCGCCGGGAAAATCTTCATCGGTTCGTCGAGCGGATCAGTGCCGACGAACTTCTCGTAGATCTCCAGAATTCCCTCGAGCTTCGCGAGCACTTTCTCGCGGCCAATCTCTTTGACCTTGTCGCGCAGGTCGAGATAGACCATGTTCCCCCCGCCGACGCCAAGCCCCTCCTGGCAAACCTGGAAAATCTCGCGCGTCGCGATGTCGCGCGGCACGATGTTACCGTACTTCGGATACCGCTCTTCCAAAAAGTAAAACCGCTCCGCCTCCGGAATCGAATTAGGCGGCCGCGTATCTCCCGCCTTGCGCGGCACCCAGACCCGCCCACCCTCGCCGCGCGCCGACTCGCTGATCAACCGGCACTTATCCTCCCCCGGAATCGCCGTCGGATGCACCTGGATAAACTCCGGATTGCCATAATGCGCCCCCGCCTGATAGCAGCGCGACAACGCCCCGCCCGTGCAGATAACTGACATCGTTGACTTGCCAAACACCAGCCCGTTCCCCCCCGTCGCCATCACCACCGCATCGCCGCGGAACGCGCGGATCTGCATCGTCCGCATGTCCTGCGCCACGATGCCGACGCACGCGCCGTTGTGCACGACCGGCCAGAGGAATTCCCAGAACTCGTACTTGTTGATCTTCCCTTCGCTCTCATATCGCCGCGTCTGTTCATCAAGCGCATACAACAACTGCTGCCCCGTCGTCGCCCCCGCGAAGAACGTCCGTTTGAAGAGAGACCCGCCAAACAGCCGCAAATCCCGCTGCCCCTCCGCCGTGCGGTTAAACGGCACCCCCATCCGATCCAGCAGGTCGATGATCTTCGGCGCCCAGTTCGCCATCTCCAGCACCGGCGGCTGGTCCGCCAGAAAATCCCCGCCCAGCACCGTCTCGTCAAAGTGAATCCACTCGCTATATCCCTGCTGCCGCGCGATGTCATTGCAAGCGTTGATCCCCCCCTGCGCACAGACGCTATGGCTCCGCTTCACCGGCACCATCGAGAACAGATCGACAGCCACCCCCAACTCCGCCAGTTTCACGCTCGCCGCCAACCCCGCGAGTCCCCCACCGACGACGATCACACGCTTATTCGATGCCACTGCCATGAAATATTCCTTTAGAACTCGGACTCCGCTACAACGCCTTCCCGAGTTTCGACCGCTTCTCGTAAACAAACTTCAGATGATGCTCCAGGTGATGCGTGAAATATTGCAGGAGTTCCAGCAACGTCACCTTCCCCCGCTCGTTGTGCACGCCAAATCGCGCCCATCCCGAATCCGGCACCCGCCGCAGCACCCGCACGAATTGCCGCCGCCCCAGGTCCACCATCTCCGCCGCCTCAACCGCCGATTGTTCCGCATACGACAAATTCGCGACGTACAGGTTCTCGTCAAACCCGATCAGCAGCGGCGGCCTCTCCTCCGCAATGACACGCTTCATCCGGTCGATGGACACTGCCTCGGCGTCCTGCAGGTGAATCACCACTTGCTGGATCGACCACTTACCCGGCACCGGCACCGCCAGTAATTCGTCGCGCGACAATCCAGCGATGGCGGCCTTGGTCTTCCCGATGCCCGCCTCAAACTGATCGATAAGTGCTTTCTGCTGATCCATCCGTCAATTCCTTACTGAGGCACCGCCATCCCCTTAAGCGACAACGCCGTGATCCAAGCCGTCAATCCGCAGGCGAACGTCAGCACGAACAACCCACCGCACACCCATCCCCACCGCCGCTGTGCCCCCTGGCTGATCGTCAGCCCCCAAGTGATCGCTGCCGTCCAAAACCCGTTCGCCAGGTGATAGCACGATGCCAAAATCCCCAGCGGATAAACCAGGTACGCCACCGTCCAATGCGCATTGATATGCCGAACCGTAGTCGCCGTCGCCTGCCCCGGCCCATATCGAAACTCCAGCACCTCCCCGAAAAACCCCTTCATCCCCAGCACGTGAAACACCATGAACCCCACAATGATGATCGCGCTTATGCGCTGCAATACGTAGTAAACGTTCTTGCTGTACGGATAAGCCGACACGTTGGGCTGGCTCGCGAACGTGATCCAGATCCCGTAGACGGTGTGAAAGATGATCGGGAGGAAGATGAAGACCCATTCGATCCCCAGCAGGAAGGGCAGCGAGTGGATCTTGTTCACCTGCGCCTGGTAAACGTCAGGCCGCTGCCCCTGCAGCATCGTCGCGTTCACCAGCAGGTGCACGACGATGTACCCGCCAAACACCAGCCCGGTCAGCGAATGCAACCGGCGAAGCAAAAAATGTCGAATGCTGGCAGCCGGCGCGGCAATGTGGAGAGACGGGGTGGCAGTGGACAAGGCGAGCTTCCTTTCACAAATCGTCGAAACGTCGGATTATAGAGAACCCCCGCGCCCCCGCCAATCCACTCCCGAATTTCGCAACGCGGCGCGATTCGCTTGCGGCTGAGCCCGCTTCCACCTTATATTGCGCCCCATGGCCACCGGCAAGATCAAATGGTTCAACGACCAAAAGGGCTTCGGCTTCATCCAGGACGACGGCGGCGGCGCTGACGTCTTCGTCCACTTCTCCGTCGTCAACATGGACGGTTTCAAAAGCCTCAAGGAAGGCCAAATCGTCACCTACGAAGCCGAAGAGTCCGGCAAAGGCCTCAAAGCCACCAAGGTCATCCCCAGCCAACCAGCGGTTTGACTTTCCCGCATCACCCGGCGCACAATCCTCCGCGTCGTGCGCCGCTTCACTGCAATCCTCCTCCTGATCGGCTTCGTTGCCCTGGGCACCGGACTGCTGGAATCCCTGCACCTGCGCACACACCTGCTCGAGCACGCCCAGGCGAAAGCCGCTCGCACCGATCAGCAACAACAACCGATTCCTTCCGATGACGACTGCGAACTCTGCGCCCAACTGCACCTGCCCAAGCTGGATGCCGGTTGGGTTCCGCTGCTGGTTTGCCTCGGGCTGTTCGTCGCGTTCCTCACGCTGCTGACCCCGCCGCTGGCGCGCCAGCGCGTGCTGGTGCGCATCGGCTGTCGCGGGCCGCCCGTCCTTTAGTCACTTCCGCCTGACGTAATCCACGGACGCGCGTCCCCGCGCGCCCTCGGGTTCTGCCGTCATTTCCCCCATCTCTCAAAGACTAAAGGACATTAATCATGCGCAAGCATTTACGCCTTCTATGCCTCGTCCTATTGCCGTGGAGCGCAAGCACCGTGCTCGCCCAGGCGACCAATCCCAACGAGCGATTGGACCAATTCGAGAAGCGCCTGGACGAATCCGAAAAACGTCATCAAGCCGAACTTAAAGCCCGCGACGAGCGGATCTCCGGCCTCGAGCGACAACTCAAGGATAAAGCCGTCGACCCCACTCCAACCCCGGCCGACGTCGACAAGGTCACCAGCGACATCCTCAAGGACATCAATTCGCGCAACCCGATCACGCAAACGCAACGTATTCCCGCGAGCTTTAATCCGGACCTCGCGGTCGTCGGGGACTTCCGCGGCAACATCTCGACCAACAACGTCAACCCGGCGCGCAACCGCTTCGATATCGGCAGCGTCGAGCTCGACCTCCGCGCGGCCGTCGATCCCCGCGCCGACGGCGTCGTCATTCTCCCCGTCTCCCGCGACATCGGCGACCCCCTCTTCTTCCGCGGCAAGGCCGACATAGATGGACCCGTCAACACCGGCATCGATATCGAGGAAGCCTACATCTTCCTTCACGATTTCGGCGTCCCCAACCTCACCGCCAAGCTCGGACGCTTCCACCTGCGCTTTGGCCGCCAGAACATCCTCCATAGTCACGACTGGCCCACCGTCGATAACAACTTCGTCAATCAGGCTTTCCTCGGACCCGAATCCCTCAATGACTCGGGCCTAAGCCTCAGCTACGTCATCCCGCCCAAATACGTCGGCGGCCAATACGTCGAAGTGGTCACCGAAATCATCTCCGGCGAAGGCGGCGGCGAAGCCGTGCTAAACAACGACGCGTTCGTCGATAGTCCCGCCCTCAATGTCCATGTCATCTGGAACACCGACATCGGCAAAGACTGGAACCTCGAAGTCGGCGGCACGTACCTCACCGGCAAGCACAACAACGACAACCGCCAGAACGTCAACCTCTTCGGCGCAGACGTCACCCTCATCCACACCGACCCGAGCGGCCGCTTCAATAACCAGCTCTTCATGGCCGAGGCCATCTACGGCGACGTCGATACCTCGCGCACCGAAACCCAGCACGCGCTGGGCGCCTACCTGCTCGCCCAGCAGCAGATCAACCGCGACTACTACGCCGGCGTCCGCCTCGACTGGACCGAGAACCCTCTCGACGACCAGCAGGCAGTCTGGGGCGTCTCCCCCTACGTCAGTTGGTACTGGAGCGAGTTCCTGCGCTTCCGCCTCGAATACCAACACAAAGGCGGCGACGTGAAGTCCGAAGACACCCTCTATTTCCAATGCACCTTCATCTACGGCGCTCATCCGCCCCATCCGTATTGGGCCATGCGCTAACGTATCACGGGCGTCCCGCCCGTGCCGACCAACATCAAACTTCAATTCAGGATTCCCTATGAAATTTTTATCGATCTTACTCCTGTCCCTTCTCCTCTCCCCACCAGCTTTCGCCAACCTGAAAATCGTCACCACCGCCACCGACTACGCCGACATCGCCAAGCAAATCGGCGGTGACAAGGTAGACGTCCACTCCGTCATGAAAGGTCCCGAAAACGTCCACAACGTCATGGCCAAACCCACTGAAATGGTCCAGCTCAACAAGGCCGATCTCTTCGTCCACAGCGGCCTCGACACCGAACCCTGGCGCGACAACCTCCTCCGCGGCGCGCGCAACCCGCGCGTCAATCCCGACCAACCCGGCAACGTGGACATGAGCGCCGGCATCGAGCTCAAGGAAGTCCCCACCGGCAAGATCGGCCGCGACCAAGGCGACGTCCACGCCTACGGCAACCCCCACTTCACGCTCAACCCGCAAGCCGCCCAGCGAATGGCCGTCACGCTCGTCAAGGCCATGGCCGCCGCCGATCCCGCCAATGCCGACTTTTACAAGGAGAACGCCAAAACCTTCGTGCTCGACATGGCGAAACTGCGCAGTGAGCTCAGCGAGAAGTTCAAGCCATATGCCGGCCTGAAGGTCGTCAGCTTCCACAAGGCTTGGGAATACTTCGCCGACGCCGTGCCCATCGACATCGTCGGCACCATCGAGGAAAAAGTCGGCATCACGCCCAGCGCAGCCTACGTGAAAAAGCTGATCGAGCAGATGCGCCAGCAGAACGTGAAGGTCGTCATCTGCGAAACCTACAGCGACGAACGCCTGGCCCGCTACGTTGCCGATCAGGCCGGCGCCAAGGTGATCACGCTCCCCGACCACGTCCTGGGCCTCCCCGACGCCGACACCTACCAGAAGCTGTTTCGTTACGACGTCGACAAATTAATCGAGACCGCTAAAGCCGCGGGTGTCGAACCCGCCAAACCGTAACGCTTTCCCAGGCGATTCAGGCTGCGTCAAACGTCATCCTGAGCGCCGCGAAGGACCTGGCCGGCAGTAGAGGCCCGTCACTGCCCGCCAGATCCTTTCGGTCGTTGAAACTCTCTCAGGATGACGCTGGCGCAACTGAAGAACATTCAGCCGTGCCCTGTAGTTCTGACCCATCAAAAATCATGCTAATCGAACTCACCAACTGCACCCTCGGCTACGCCAAACGCCCCGTCGTCCACATCGACCACCTGGCCCTCCATCCCGCCCGCTGCCTCGGAATCTTCGGCCCCAACGGCTCGGGAAAAACCACGCTTCTCCGCGCCATCGCAGGCCTGTTAAAACCCCAAACCGGAACCCTCCGCCGCGCCCCCAATCTCCGCCTAGCCTATCTCCCGCAACTCCGCACCATCGACCCCTCCTGGCCCATGAGCGCGCTCGACGCCGCATCAATGGCGTCGTCCTCCCTCTCGCTCCTCGGCTGGGTCGGCCGACGCAAAAACGCCATCCTCCAGCGCCTGCGCACCCTCGCCGTCGATGACCTTGCCCGCCGCCCCTTCCGCACCCTGTCCGGCGGCCAGCAACAGCGCATCCTGCTCGCCGGCGTGCTCGCAACCGACCCGCAGATCCTCCTCCTCGATGAACCAACCGACGGCCTCGACCTCCGCTCCCGCGACCTCCTCGTGGAGACGCTCCGCCAGTCCAGGCAGGCCGGGCTCTCCATCGTCCTGATCACCCACGACCCCGACGAACTCGCCCTCCTCGCCGACGAGGTCGCCCACCTCCACGCCGCGCCGGACGCCGGAGAGCCGTCTCACATCGAGTTCGCCACATCGGGCGCCCCCACTCAACACTCAGGACTTGAGACTCAGGACTAATTCATGCTCCCCGACCCCTTCTTCTACCCCCTCCTCTTCACCGCCGCTGCACTGGCGATCGCCGCCGGCGTCACCGGAACCTTCGTCCTCCTCCGCCGCGAGGCGCTGGTCGCGATGGCGGTCCCGCAGGTCGTCGCGATCGGTGCCGCCCTGTCGCTGCGCTACGCTTGGCCGAAGCTGCCCCCGGCGCTGATCGCCGTCGCGCTGGCATTGGCGCTCCTCGCCTGGGCGCGGCACCGAAAGCTCGACAGCCTGCTCCCTTGCCTCTACGTCGCCGGCGTCAGCATCTCCTTCCTCATCATCGCCAACAGCGGCGCTCATGTGAATGAGATGCAGAACCTCTTCGTCGGCATCGACGTTGCCGTCACCCCGGACGATGCGCGCCTGGTCATCGTCCCCGTCCTGATCGCGGCCTTGCTCTGCGCCCTCTTCTGGCGGCGCTGGCTTCTCTTGGCGCAGTCACCCACAACAGCCCAACTCGCGCGCCTCCACCCGATCGCGTGGCAGGTCCTGTTCCTCTCGATGCTGGGCGTGGTGCTGCTCCTGGGGACCAATGCCCTGGGCGTGGTAATGATCCTCGCCCTCCTGTTTCTCCCCGCCGCCACCGCCCTCCCCTGGGCGCGGCGAATCCCCACCGCCCTCGCGCTCGCCGCCGTCATCGGACTGATCGATGTCTACCTCGGCTTCCAGCTTTCCAACCGAATGGAATGGCCCTTCAGCCACAGCGTAGGCGGCGTCGGATTCGCCATCCTCATGCTGTCGCACCTGGCCGCCCTCCCCTTCCGCGCATGAAATTCCCGTTTAGCCGGCTCGCTTGCGCGCCGCGTCCGTTTCGCGCCGACAATACGACATCAATCCTTCCGCGTCGCCACATTTGCACGCGGCGTATTCCCCCGCGCTGCATGCCGCGTATTTCCCGTGTACGTCTTATTCATGTCGCGCCGGTCGCCGCGGTGCTTCCCGCCGCCCCCCGCCGACTGCCCGCGATTCACTTCCGTCATCTGCACTTGCTTCACATTCGGATGAGTCGGGTTCGGATTCTCCAACTTGGAAGGTTTCCCAATTGAAGTCCGTCCGCGCGTCTTTTTGTCCGCTTTCGCCATGGTTCAACTCCTTGGCTGATGAGCGTGCAATTGCCGTACCTCATTCCACCAATTTCAGATGCGCTTCCACCCCATCCACAGAAATTCTTTCCAGCGACACCGCATCCCGCACGTCAAACCGCCCGATGAACGTCCGCCGCAACTCCGTCAGATACCCGCCGACCCCCAGCCCTTCCCCCAGGTCCCGCGCGATCGCACGGATGTACGTCCCGCGCCCGCACTCGATCCGCAGCCGCGCCACCGGCCAAGCGTACTCCATCAGTTCCAGCGAATAAACCGTCACCGTTCTCGGCTGCAACTCAACGATTTCCCCCTGCCGCGCAAGCTTATAAGCCCGCCGCCCCCCCACCTTCATCGCCGAAAACGCCGGCGGCCGCTGTTGAATCGCCCCGACAAACCGCTCCGCCGCCGCGCGCACCGCGTCCATTTCAGGTGCCTGAGCAATCTCGATCGCTTCAATCGGCCCTTCGAGATCATCGGTAGCCGAGCGCCCGCCGAACTTCACCACCGCCTCATACCCCTTCCGCTCCCCCATCAACCGCTCGCACGACTTCGTCGCCTTCCCCACCAGTAGCAACAGCACCCCAGTCGCAAACGGGTCCAACGTCCCCGCATGCCCAATCTTCGTCCCCCGCGGCAGCAAATGTTTCACCCGCCCCACCGCGCGCGCGGACGTAAGCCCCGCCGGCTTATCGAGATTAATCACACCCTCAAGCAACATGCTTGGACGAGTGTCGGGGCATGCGGAGTCGCAATCAAGGTGTCTCGCGAATCAGCACCGACCCGGATAAGCATGAGTTAGTTGCCGCGCACGGCATGCTATACTGCGGCACCGAGGAAGATTTGCAGTTGAAACCTATCGGGGGCGGTCCGGCCATGATTTGTATCCTTGAGGACAACGACGATCGGGTGCGCCAGTTCCAAGCGGCTGCGGCGGCCATTGCACCTGACTTGCCGATTCGGATCTGGCGGAGTGCTCGCGCGATGATCGCCGATCTGACGGAGTGCCTTGAACACGCGTCGATCATTTCACTCGACAACGACCTGAACCGACTGCCGTCAGACTTGGACGATCCGGGTTCGGGATATGATGTCGCCAAGCTGCTTGAGGAATTGATTCCGTGCTGTCCGATTATCATTCACACGAGCAACGCTGAGCGCGGCAAGTGGATCGAAGGCGCGTTATCCATGTCGGGTTGGAAGTACGACCGCGTCTATCCGTTTGGTGATGACTGGATCGCAAAGGATTGGGCTCCGCTCGTTCGACGGCGGCTTGGCCGGTAGGAATATGACCAAACACGCGGGGTACCAGGACAGCGACCGTTATACTGCGCCGACGCAGGAGGTTGAATCGTGGACGAACAGATCATCGGACGATGGGCGGGCCGTTCGCCATCCGGCGAACTTGTGCGTTATGACTTTCACGCCGATCAATCGGTGGTTTGGACGGTCGAGTCCGCAGATTCCCCCGGTGACGTCACCGCAAAGTATTCAGTCAACGCCACTCACGAGCCGCGCGAGATCGACATTTTTGACTTCGACATGCCTCAGTTGAAGGGTTTCCGCTTCCTCGGCATTTACCAGCATGAGGCTAAAGGCGTGCTTCGTTTCTACGGCGAGCCTCGCAGTCCGAACAACACCGAACCTCGTCCGAAGCATTTCTCCGATGAAGCAATTCTCCTGCATTGTGAGTCTGACGGTGGTCCGTCCACAGGATAGCAAACCGCTACAGAAGTCGCCGCCGCCAGCGAACTGGAACTTCTGCGAACAGTGGCTCATGGATTAGGTATTAAATGGGGACACGACGATCTTGGTTGGTGGGCCATTGTCCGGGGCCAAGAGTCAGCGGGTGATTGACGCGACGCATGATTTGATCCGGTATACCGCCGTGCAACGTACACTCGACTATGCACCGATCACACTTCAACGACCGCCGAGTCGTTGGCTTTTAGTCGCAATGGCTATCGCCATTTCCATCGGAGGCGCGGTGTACGCTGTGTATACTGCCGCCGACAGCGCTCACGCTTACCTTGGCACTTTTGGCGGTTGCGCAACTGGACGCCAAGAGGCCTTGCTTCGGTTGAATGTCTTGACCCCCTTGTCGTTCTCATTACCCACATTTGGGTGGTGGCTGTCCAAGCGGATGGGCGTTGCCACCTTGCTCTGCCGCTCATCACTTTGGGCGTCCATCGCGGCGTGGATTACTGCCATCGCGTGTACGATGCGGTGATTAGTCCGTGCGGCGGGCTGATCACGCCGCCTGCTGCGCCGTCGTCCCCGCCGGTGTCGGTGTGAAGGGTCGCGTGCTGTCATCCCGCTCCCAGGTCGACTGCCGCTTCGCAAAGCGCTTCCGCGCTGCGATCTGCGCGTAAACGAAGACGAACACAAACGCCGGCACGTTCAACCAAAGCCAGGGCCGCCAGAAGAGATATCCAAACGCCCCTTCGTGTTTGTGCTTATCGTTCTGGTCGAGGTCAGGACGAAGCGAAGAAAGTTCCAGGTTGCCGTAGGTCCATCGCGTCTTGACCTTTAGCAGGTCGCCGAACGTCTGCGGCATCGTCACCGTCGCGTAACATCCCTGCACGACGCGCCGCTCGTTCGGCTTGGCGACGTTGCGCGTGAATTTGTCGTCAGCCGTCAGCGTCGGAAATTCGTCGAAACGCGACCGCAATTCCTTGTCAATCGCATAGAAGCCCCCGCCCATCGCCCCCTTGCGCACGTACGGCATCGACCGCCAGAGGTGGTAGTACCCCGCCAGCACCGGATTGCTCCCACGATAGGTGTGCCGCGCCTGCGGCATCGCCAGCCGGACCGTTGGATCTTTAAAGGCATCAACCACTTGTTGCAGCGCGTTATCGCTCAGCTCGATGTCCGCGTCGAGGTACGCGCGAAGGTCATACTTCGCGATGCGATCGCCAAGGTTGAGCGCGTTGCTCTTGCTGCCTACCGGCGTCTCGATCAGCTCGACTTGCGGGGCAAAGCCGCGGACGACCTCTGCCGTATTGTCCGTGCAACCGTTCGCCACCACCACGATCTGTACAGGCCGGTCAAGGCGGTTTTTCAAAATCGACTGCAGTGTTCGCGCGATTACACTGCCTTCATTGTGGGCTGGAATAATGATGCTCAAACCAGTCATAAATCTCCGTCTCCCACGCGCGCGCGATTCGCTAGCCAATTATCGGTCGCCCTCAGGCTGGCGATCAGTTAATGGTAGGCCCAGCCCGGCATGCCAGCCAAGGTGGGAAATAACCAGACTCATCCTGACACACGACTTGCGCGCGAGCAAATCATTCTTGAACAAAGACTCCGATCAGCCCAAATGGTTACAACGAGTCTTCGGTTGACCTTCATCCCCCTCCCTACTATGTTTGACCGTGGCAGGGCGTCGCCCGCGCCTTTCCCCGCAAACCCTGGCGTTCTGATTTCGTAGTCCCTTACAGCGGAAACACTTAAGGAGATCGCTTGTCCATTTCCCTGTCCCAGTACGACGACTATGAAAAGAAGGAAAAGTGCGGATTATTCGGTATTTGGGGCACTCCCGAAGCCTCCGCCATCTGTTACCAGGGAATCTTCGCGCAAAACCACCGAGGCCAGGAATCCGCCGGCATAGTCGTTTCAGACGGAATAAACCTATCCGGACATAACGGGATGGGGCTGGTGAGTCAGGTTTTTACCCCACGCATATTGAAGGAAGATTTGGCGGGGAAGGCGGCGATCGGGCACGTGCGGTACTCGACGACCGGTTCGTCGAAGCTTTGTAATGCTCAGCC
>JAQGHM010000031.1 GCA_028291615.1 Phycisphaerales bacterium
CCGCAGGCGGGGTGGTTTTCATAGCGGCGACGCGGGACGAGAAGATCCGGGCGTTCCATAAGACGACAGGAGAGCTGCTGTGGGAAGCCGATTTGCCCGCGGCCGGGATCGCAACTCCAGCGGTGTACCAGGCCGGCGGCAAGCAGTACGTCGTGATCGCGTGTGGGGGCGGAGGCAAGCAGCGCACCAAGTCGGGCGATCAGTACGTGGCTTTCGCATTACCCGGCAAAGTGTCCACGGCGGCGAAGCGGTAGAGGATGCGAACACTCCGGGAGGAGACAGACCAGTGGGTCAGGACAAGCTAAACATCGCAATTGTAGGCCTCGGATTCGGCAAGGAATTCATTCCGATTTATCAGAACCACCCGAACACGAACATGTACGCGATCTGCCAGCGCACGCGGGAGAAGCTGGATGAGGTGGGGGCGCAGTACCGGGTGGGCAAACGATACGAGCGTTTCGAGGATCTTATTCAGGACCCCAATGTGGACGCCGTGCACATCAATTCGCCGATCCACCTGCACGCGCCCCAAAGCATCGCGGCGCTGAAGGCCGGCAAGCACGTGGCCTGTACGGTGCCGGCGGCGACGACGGTGGAGGAATGCCGCGAGATCGTAGACGCCGCGGCCTCGGCGCGAAAGAACTACATGATGATGGAGACCGCAATCTACAGCCGCGAGTTCCTGTTCGTGCGCGAGCTGCGGGACAGCGGCAAACTGGGGCGGATTCAATTTATGCGTGGATCTCACCAGCAGGAGATGGCGGGCTGGCCGGGGTATTGGGAAGGACTGCCGCCCATGCACTATGCGACGCACGCCGTGAGTCCCTGCCTGGCGCTGGTCCGCGGCGAGGCCGAGTACGTGTCCTGCTTCGGCTCGGGAAGGATCGCGGACGGCCTGATCGCAAAGTACGGCTCGCCCTTCGCCGTGGAGAGCGCCTTGTTTAAGGTGCGGAACCAACAGGTGTCCTTCGAGGTGACCCGGTCGCTGTTCGAGACGGCGCGGCAGTATCGCGAAAGCTTCGACGTTTATGGAGACAAAACCGCGTTCGAATGGGCTCAGATTGAGAATGAGGAGCCGGTGATCCACACCGGGGAGAAGCCCGAGCGCGTGAGCGTGCCGGATTACGCGCGGCTCCTTCCCCAGCCAATCCAGCGCTTCACCACCAAGGGCGTGTACGACGACGAGCACGCCCACCTGTCGTTCGTCCAGGGCGGTGGCCATGGCGGGTCGCACCCGCACTTGGTACACGAGTTCGTCTCCAGTATCATCGAGCGCCGCGCGTCGTTTCCGGATGTGTATCAATCGGTGAACTGGACCTGCGCCGGCATCTGAGCTCACGAGTCGGCGATGCATGAGGGCCAGAGGGTGACGCTCCCCGATTTCAATAGGCAATCGGCCGTCGGTTCGCTGCCATGAGGAGGATGCAGAATGATGCGGTATAACGCGGCTTCGGGTTGCGTGCTGGCTCTCGCATTGTGCTTGGCCACTGTTTCGGGGCAGTCTCCGGCGGGCGGTGGCACGCTGCTTCGACTGAAACAGGATGAGACGACCGGAGCCATCCATGTTTATCGTGAGGGCCGCAATGAGCCCATCCTGACGCAAAATGCGCCGCCCGACAATCGCGCCTATCTTCATCCGATTGTCGCGCCCGACGGGAAAGGCGTGCTCACGGAATATCGCCCGTCCCATCACCTTCATCAAACGGGGATCTTCTGGGGCTTGAAACTGGTGAACGGCCGCGATTTCTTTATGAAGTGGCAGGGCGACTACTATCGCAGAGTATCGGCGAGTATCGTCCAACCGACGGGACGGCAGGTCAAGTGGCAGACTGTCTATGACATGCTCGGCGAAGACGGGAAGACCCTCATGACCGAAACGCAGAATTGGTCGATGGCGGAGACCGGCGGCAGATATGTGCTGGATCTGGAATGGAAGGGCGAAGCGAAGGCCGACGTTACCCTGGGGCAGTATTACGTCGGCGGATTGTTCGTGCGCATGCCCTGGAAGCCGGGAAGCCGCGCTGAAATCGTCAATGAAGCCGGACAACGCAACCTCGCAGCCGAACAGCAACGCGCGAAGTGGATCGATCTCGCGGATCAGGTGGATGGGCGCGACGATATGGCCCATATTGCAGTGCTCGATCATCCGGGCAACTACGGATTTCCAGTTCCGTGGAGAGTGGACTCACAAATGGGCTTCGGGCCGAACAGAAACGCGGCCAGCCGTCAGATTGAGAAAGGGAAGACCGAGATCATCCGGCACAGACTCATCGCCTATACGGGAGACCTTGACGCTGCCGCGATGACGCGCGCGTGGAAAGAATTCGTCAAGGAAAAGTGAAGGACACGGCAGCTGTCAGACGTGAATTGCGGTCGAACGGGCGCCCCCGGATTGTTGAATCGCTTTGACAAGCAACTCAGCGCAGACCGAAACTCGTTCAGTTTCGACCGAACCGACATTGAACCTCACGACGTCGCTGTGGCCCGGCGAGAGATAGAACACTTCACCGGGAGCAACGAGTACGCCGAGCGCGGCGGCGCGTTCGATCACCTCACTGGCGTCAAAGCCGGACGGAAGATGGATCCAGAGGTTGACTCCATC
>JAQGHM010000042.1 GCA_028291615.1 Phycisphaerales bacterium
GCGGCGGAAGCGACGGGAGTAGATGCCCGCGAGGCCGGCGCCAAGGGGGGCGAGGTAGGCGGCGAGCGGGAGGGGAACCGCGGTGACCGCGGCGACCTGGGCGTATTCAAGGCCGTTCTCGGGGCCCGCGACCTGGACTAGGTTGCCCGTGTCCTGGATCAGTCCTTCGCGAAGTTGCAGGACGGCGTCCGGAAGAGTGCCGCCACCGGGGAACGCAATCACGTCGCCGGCATTGGCGCCGAGGAGGGGGTTAACCGCATCGAGATCGTTGTCGAAAATCGTCAACTTGGCGATGCCGCCCGCCGCCTTGATGGAGGCCAGGATCGCAGCGGCGTTCTGGGTGGGGGCGCCCGAAACGTCAAGCTGCAGAATGGCATTGTCCGGGAAGCCGGTATTGCCAACGGTATTCGGTGTGTTCAGCTTGATGCCGGTGTCGAAGCCGTTCAACCCGATCGATAGATCGTTGAAGTCGAAATTGCCCAGCGCGGTGTCGCCATCACGGATGGTGATGGTGAGCGTCAGCGAACCGAGGTTCGCCAAATTGTTGTACGAAGCCACACCCTGGTTGACCAGGCTGCCGTTCGCGTTACTTGCGTAGTTGAAAGTCGCGATCGGAACAGCTTGGGTCCCATACGATTCGACAGCTGCGGAAGCACCCATCGCGCTAAGCGCGAGTCCCGCAGCAACAGCAGCCTTAAACGAAACTCTCATGACTCTACCTCCTCAAAGATTGATCAGCTCTACCCACAGACGGGAAACTTATGAAACTAACGTACCGGACTTTAGCTCAGCCTGTCAAGAACGATCTTGTAACTCCACACGTTTTTAACCACTTGGGCGCACGCTCAGCCGATCGGATCCGGTATAGGCGTTTCAATCGGTCTTTTCCACAGCAAATGCAGGCGCCAGTGCACGTTGTCGGTGGCGGGATAATCCAGGCGGTAGTGGCAACCGCGCGACTCGGTGCGGCTCATCGCGGCGTTGGCGATCAGCGCGCCGACGGTGAGCATGTTTTGCACCTCCCACCCCGCGACTGCGGCTGCGGAACCCAAGTTGTTGGGAACAAACACCTTGTCCATCACGTAGCGCGCCCAGAAGGCGATGATCTCGCGCGTCTCCTCGAGGCGCGGGCCGTCGCGCTCGATCCCGACGTTGCGCCACATGACCGAACGCAGGGAACTTTTAACGTCTGTAATGTCTAATTCGGTTTTAGTGGATGGGGGGATTTTATGGTCCAACCGTATCGGAAACTTGATATTGTTTTCTTTGGCGCCGCGGGCAGCGTCCAAGCCGGCGCGCGCGCCGAATGCCAATCCTTCCAGCAGTGAATTGGAACCGAGTCGATTTGCGCCGTGAAGACCGGAGCAGCCGGCCTCGCCGACGGCGTACAGGCCGGGAAGCGAGGAGCGGCCGTAGTCGTCGGCGTCCACGCCGCCGATCATGTAATGGGCGGCCGGGTGGATCGGGATCAGGTCCTTGGCGGGGTCGATCTCGAACTGTTCGAGCAACTTGGCGAGTTGAGGGAAGCGTACCAGGAACTCCGCAGCCGGCAGATGGCGCGTGTCGAGATAAACGTGCGTGTAATGCGTCTTGCGGATCTGCTCGACGATCGCACGGCTGACGACGTCGCGCGGCGCCAGTTCCTTTGACGCGTGGTAATCGCCCATGAAGCGGTAGCCGTTCCGATCGACCAGATAAGCGCCTTCGCCGCGCACCGCTTCGGTGATTAGCGCGCGCGATGCGCCGGCGACGTACAGCGTGGTCGGGTGGAACTGCACCATCTCCATGTCCTGCACGACCGCGCCGGCGCGATACGCCATCGCATGACCGTCGGCGGTAGCGATGCGCGGGTTGGTCGATTCGCGATAAAGTTGCCCCGCGCCGCCCGACGCCAGGATCGTGCGCTTGGCCCAGATGATCTGTACCTGCGAGTCGATCAGCGCGATGGCGCCGAGACATCGCGACGGAGCTGGAGACGAAGAAAGGGATCCCGTCGCTCTTTCCTCCTCGTCTGTGATCAAATCGATTGCGAAAGAGGTTTCGGAGATTCGAATGTTTTCGCGCGAGCGAACCGTGCGGATCAGCGTCTGCGCCAGCTCTTTGCCAGTGGCGTCGCCGTAGGCGTGGATGATCCGCGCGAACGAGTGTCCGCCTTCCAGCGTGAAGGCGAGATCGTGGGCATTTCCCGGCTTTTTATCGAAATTCGCCCCCCATTCGAGCAGTTCCAGAACACGCTTGGGCCCTTCCTCAATGACGATGCGCACGGCCTTCTCGTCGCAAAGGCCCGCGCCGCCGACCTCGGTGTCGTGGATGTGGGATTCGTAGGAATCGAGCGGCTGCAGCACCGCGGCGATGCCGCCTTGCGCGTACCAGGTGTTCGATTCCGCGACAGTGTCTTTCGTGAGGAGCAGCACTTCAGCCCCGGCGTCGGCGGCCGCGATCGCCGCACGAAGACCGGCGACGCCGCCACCGATCACCAGTACGTCGGTAAACTGCAGCGGAAGGCGCGCAGCGTTAAAGGGGATGAGGTAACGGCGTTGGGTGATCGGTTCTAACATCGATTAATACAAAACGTAAAGACGTAAAACATAAACTAAGGTCAGGCCGGACGGCTGGGTCGGCGATTGGTCCGCCGTTCATTCGCGATCATTTTCAAGTCAATTTGGCGATTTCGGTGCAGAGGGCTACGCGGTGGTTGACTACTTCCGGCTTGAGCACCTGTCGCACGGGCACCTGAGTTTCCCATTCCTCATAGGTCATCGTCAGCCCCGCTGCGCGTCGGATCCTGTCGGTTCCCCTTATGTTTTATGTCTTTACGCTTTTATATTTTCCATCACGCGCTGTCGCGCGTGACGATCTTGTAATTCTCGCGCTCCCCCACGCCGCGCAGCGGATAGTCTTTCCGCAGCGGATACGAGCCGAAATCGCTCCAGGTTAGGATTCGGCGCAGGTCGGGATGATTGGTGAAAATCAGACCGTACATGTCGTACACTTCCCGCTCCATCCACTCGGCGCCGGGCCACACGGCGGTGACGCTCTCGACCTTCAGGCCCGGATCCCCCTTCTCCAGAACCTCGTCGTCGCGCAGCGCGGTCTTGGGCGTCGTCTCCATCGTCGGATCGAGAAAGACTTTCAACCAAAGGCGATTGTTATATGGGATGCTGGTCAGGCCATAATTGATGGCGAAGCGATGTCGCGCACCGGGGAATCCGAGATAATCGACGCCGTTCAACTCTGCCAGCATGTTGTATTGCAGGGCAGGTTCGTCGCGTAGGAACTGCGCAACCTCACGGATGCTTTCGCGCGGCACCACGACCGTGACCATGTCGCGAAACTCGCCGACCTGGAGCTTGATCTCGGGAAAGCGCGCCTTAAGGGGCGCGAGTGCGGGGTGCGTAATCGTTCGGGGCATGGGCTGATGTTAGGTCGAGCGGGCGCGGCGTCAAGCATGTCGCGCGCGTGCGGCTTGCGAGCGACTCTTTGCCGGATAAGCTTGGCCGTTCGGAGGTTGTTCAGGGATGGCTGTTCGTCTGGTAATCGGCCGCGCGGGGAGCGGGAAGACACGGCGTTGCTTTGAGGGCGTCGTCGCAGCGCTGCGCGCCGATCCGCTCGGGCCGCCGGTCTATTGGATCGTGCCGAAACAGGCGACGTTCATGACCGAGCGGCAACTCACCTGCGCCCCAGAGCTCGGCGGTTTCTGCCGCGCCCGCGTGCTTTCCTTCGACACCCTCGGTGAAGAAATCCTCGAAGAATGCGGTGGCGCGGCCATTCCCGAAGTCACCGCGCTTGGCCGCCAGATGATCCTTGGCCACCTGCTCCGCAAGCATCAGCCGCAACTCCGCTTCTTCGCACAGGCCGCCAGACAATCCGGCCTGGCGACCAAGCTCGATGCCACGTTCGCCGAATTCGAGCGCAACGGCCGCGACCTCGCAGACCTTGGCGCGCTCGTCAATGACCTGTCACGCATTGTCGCCCGCACTGGCGAGCAACAGACGCTCTACGACAAGATGCACGATCTCCGCCTGATTTACGAATCCTACACTGCCTACCTCGGGCAGGACCGGCTTGATCGGCACCAGCGCCTTTCACAGGTGTTGTCCTGCATGACAGCGAGCCAGAGGTTCAAAGGCGCCAAGGTCTACGTCGATGGCTTCGCCTCCTTCACCGAATACGAGCGCCGGGTCCTCGCACAGCTCGGCAAGGTCTGCGAATCCGTCGAGATCATGCTGCTCATGGACTCCAAGAGCCCCCTGCTCGCCAACCCGCACCTTCAACCCAGCGAGCTGGGATGGTTCCATTCGATGGAGGAAACCTACCGCCGACTCTGGTTCACGTTCGTCGAGGAAAAGGTGATCGTCGAAGAGACGGTGGTCCTGCCGCAGGTGCATCGCTTCACCGCGCCCGCGCTGGCGAGCGTCGAGGATCAGCTCCAGTGGCGATTCTCGATCGCGCGGGAAGAACCTAACGGCATCGAGATGATCGAGGCCAGCGAGCGCCGCGCCGAAGTCGACGCCATCGCCCGCCGCATCCGCGCCCTTTGGCGCGAGGGCGTGCGCCTGCGCGAGATCGCCGTCCTCTGCCGCGACCTCGATCCGTATCACGAATTGATCTCCGCCAGCTTTCGCGAGCATGACATCGAATACTTCGTCGATCGCCGCCGGCAGGTCGGCCACCACCCGCTGTTGCAATTCCTACGCGCATGCCTGTCGATCGCGCAATCCGGCTGGCCGCACGATGCGGTGATGACCGTGATCAAATCCGGTCTTTGCGGCATGACGGACGACGGGGCCGACGAGCTCGAAAACTACGTGCTCCAACATCGCGTGCGCGGCTCCGCCTGGTCTCAGGAAGCGCCTTGGGCTTACGCGCGGCAGATGCTCACCGCCGAGGACGAGACGTCGCCCGCTGCAAGTGAAGCGGACCATATCGACGCGCTTCGTCGCGCATTCGTCCGTCGATTGACGCCCTTCATGAAGAGGGTTTCTGCGCAGAACCTCAACCTCCGCCAGATCGTGCTCGCCGTCTTCGAGCTCTTCGAAACATTCAACATCAGCAAGCGTCTCGCCGAGTGGATGGAGGAATCACACGGCCAGAAAAAATTTGAGCAGCGCGACGAGCACGCCCAGGTCTGGACGCATCTCGTTGACTTGCTCGACCAGATGGTGGCGCTCATGGGCGACGAGGCAGCCACGCTCGCCGATTTTGTCGAGATCTACGAAGCCGGCCTGGAACAATTTGAGCTAGCCATCACGCCCCCCACCACCGATGAGATCCTCGTCGGCCAGGTCGATCGCACCCGCTGCCCGGACCTGCGCGTCGTCTTCGTCATCGGCCTGAATGAAGGCGTCTTCCCGAAAATGCCCGGCGAAACGTCAGTCCTCTCCGACGCCGAACGCCGTGAGTTCCGCAATCGCCGCATCGAGATCGACCCCGACACCCAGCGACGCCTCCTCGACGAAAACCTCCTGGGCTACATCGCCCTCACCCGCGCGTCGCAGCGCCTGATCGTCACCCGCTCCCTCACCGACGCTGGCGGAAAACCGCTCGGCTCCTCGCAATATTGGCGTCGCCTGCAAAGCCTTTTCCCAACCCTCACGCCCACCACTGTCGGCGACGCCATTGGCATCGACGCCATCGGTACTCCGCGCCAACTCATTGTCGCGCTGATGAACTGGGTCAGAACGCTCGACGATAATGGATCATCGATGCCGGCGCTTTACCACTGGCTCGCCACCCATCCCCCTGCCGGAGACGGCATCGACACCATGCGCTTCCGCGCCTGGAAGGCACTCTCCTACGCCAATCAGGCGCAGCTTTCCAAAGTCATTGCGCAGAAGCTCTTCGCCGCCCCGCTGCACGCCAGCGTCACCCGCATCGAGGCCTTCGCCGCCTGCCCCTTTAAGCACTTCGCGCGCTACGGCTTGGAGCTCCGCCAGCGCGAGGACGAAGAAGCCGTCTCCGCCATCGACCTCGGCAACGTCTTCCACCACGTCCTGGAAAAAATCGTCGCCACCATGCTTGGCGAAAACAAAAAGTGGCAGGATCTCCCCGCCGCTCGCCGCAAAATGCTCATTCACACCGTCGCCCAGGACGTCGGCCAACAGCTCCGCGGCGAGATCATGCTCTCCACCGCGCGAAATCGGTATCTACTCGAGCGCATCGAGCAAACGCTTGAAGAAGTCACCGCCGCACAGGAGGCCGCCGCACGCCGCGGTGAGTTTGCTCCCGCGTTCGCCGAGCTCACCTTTGGCAGCTCGCATGCCGCGCTCCCCGGTCTTGAGATTCAGACCCCCGCCAAGCGCAAGATCGTCCTCCAAGGCAAGATTGACCGCGTCGACATCGTCGCCGACCAAGCCGCCTTTGCGGTCATCGACTACAAGCTCCACGGCAACAGCCTCGCCCTCGATCGAGTCTACCACGGACTCTCGCTTCAGCTCCTGACCTACCTGCTCGTGCTCCGCGAGAACGGCGAAAAACTCACCGGCCGCAAGATGACGCCCGCCGCCGCTTTCTATATCAAACTCCTCCGCCAACTCGAAGACGTCAAACACCCCGACGACGCCGACTGCGAAGACCCCGCCCTGCGCGACCTCCGCATCAAGCCGCGCGGCATCTTCGAAGGCAGCCATCTCAAATCGCTCGACGGCAACTGCGCCAAGGGCGCCTCAGAAGTCGTCAATGCTTACCTCAAAACCGACGGCAGCCACGGCAACAAGGGCCGCACCGATGT
The DNA here is from genome assembly GCA_028291615.1 of Phycisphaerales bacterium. Lineage (GTDB taxonomy): Bacteria > Planctomycetota > Phycisphaerae > Tepidisphaerales > Tepidisphaeraceae > RYN-433. The sequence goes on from JAQGHM010000042.1 coordinate 6,731, forward strand.
CGCCGACAACGCCGAATTCACCGCCCTCATCGACCACGTCCGCGATCGCATCGGCCAACTCGCCGACCTCATCCTCGACGGCCGCATCGAGCTCCACCCCTTCCAGATTCGCGGCGTCAGTCCCTGCCCCAACTGCGACTTCCGCCCCGTCTGCCGCTTCGATCCCGCCATCAACCGCTACAAACACCTCGACCCGATGGGTCGCGAAGAGGTGTTGAAAAAGGTCGTCGAGGAGGGCGCGAAATGATCGGCGCCTCCAAACCCAAAATCACCTGGACGCCAGAACAACTCGCCGGCATCCAAACCACCGGCCACTCCCTACTTGTCTCCGCCGCCGCCGGCTCCGGCAAGACCGCCGTCCTCGCCGCCCGCTGCGCTCACCTAGTATGCGACGCCGAACCACCCTGCGACGTTGATCAACTCCTCGTCGTCACCTTCACTGAAGCCGCCGCAGCCGAGATGAAGCACCGCATCGAAACTGTTCTTCGCGAGCGCCTCGCCGGGCGCGCAGACGAAGACGATCCGCGCCTGGTCCGCCAGCTCGCCCTCGTCGAGCGCGCCCAGGTCAGCACGCTGCACGGCTTCTGCTCGCGCCTCCTCCGCCAGAACTTCCATCTTTTAGGCCTCGATCCGGGCTTCTCAATGCTCGACGGCGACGAGGGCAAACTTCTCCGCATCGAGGTTGCCCGCGACCTCTTCACCGACCGCTACGAGCTCGACACAGATGGCCAGTTCGGCCGCCTCGTCCGCTTCTATGCAAACGGCGACGATGAACAACTCATCCCCCACATCGTCCGCATCCACGAAATGCTCGGCAGCGTCGTCGAGCCGCAGGACTGGTTAACCCGCGCCCGCGCGCGAATCCAGGAAGCTGCCACCGGCCTACTTGAGAAATCCGAAGCCGGCCGCGAACTCGTGAAGCTCGTCACCGACAAACTCACCGCACTCCACAGCCGCTGCACGGCCGCCATCACCAGCGTCGCGCAAATGGACGGCCTGTCCAAATACACCGACTACCTCACCACGCTCCTGACCACCCTGGAAGATTGGCGCGACCAACTCGAATCCAAGGGCCTCGACACCCTCGCCCAATCCATCAAAGGATTTTCCGCTCCCCGTCTCCCCACGATCAAGAGCGACGTCCCCGGCAAAACCCTCGCCGTCGCCGTGATCGATTCCGTCCGCGAAGAAATGAAGAACGGCGCACTTGCGGAGATCGCCCGCTTCTCCCGCCACGAATGGCAAGCCGGCCTCCAATCCATCGCCCCCCACGCCAACACCCTCCTCGATCTCGTAGAAGAATTCGCCCACCGCTACCGCCAAGCCAAAGACCAAACCCGCCGCCTCGACTTCAATGACTTGGAACGCTTCGCCCTCCAAATCCTCCGCCAACCCGACGCCGAAGGCCTCCGCCCCTCAGGCGTAGCCCGCGGCTACCACACGCAATTCCACCACGTCCTGGTAGACGAATATCAAGATATCAACGAAGTCCAGGACGCGATCCTCCACCTCGTCAGCAGAGAATGCCTCTCCTCCAACTCAGGACTCAGCACTCAGAACTCAGGACTCTCTTCAAATCTCTTCTGCGTAGGCGACGTAAAACAATCCATCTACCGCTTCCGCCTCGCCGAACCCGAGCGTTTCCTGAAACGCTCCGAGCGTTTCAAAGTTCAATGTTCCGAGGGTCAGGTCATCGACCTCCAAGCCAACTTCCGCTCCCGCCCCCCCCTCCTCACCGTCCTCAACCACCTCTTCACCCGCCTGATGACCGCCGAGGCCACAGACATTGAATACGACCTCTCCCACCATCTACACCCCGGCGCAACCTTCCCGCCCGGCGACGCCACCTCCTTCAGCGGCGCGCCGGTCGAGCTCCACCTCCTC
>JAQGHM010000045.1 GCA_028291615.1 Phycisphaerales bacterium
GGGCGATTTTGTTTATATTCCCCATCCCTGACTCCTGAACCTTAACCTCCGACCTCGCAACCATGGCCAACATCACCCTTCCCGACGGCAGCATCAAACAACTCCCCGACGGCGCGAGCGTCCTCGACCTCGCTAACTCAATCGGCAAGCGCCTCGCCCAAGCCGCGGTCGCTGCTAAGGTCGACGGCAAAGTCGTCGATCTCTCCACCCAACTCACCGGCGACCACACCGTCTCCATCCTCACCGACCGCGACCCCGACGCGCTCATGGTCCTGCGCCACTCCACCGCCCACGTCATGGCCGAGGCCATCCAGCGACTCTGGCCCGACGTCAAGCTCGCCTACGGCCCGCCCCTGGACACAGGCTTCTACTACGACATGGCCCTCAACGCCCCCATCTCCTCCAACGACTTCCTGCGCATCGAAGCCGAGATGGAAAAGATCGTCAAGGAAGACCGCCCCTTCACCCGCTACGAGCTAAGCCTCGACGAAGGCATGAAGCGCCTCGAGACCGAAGGCAACAAGTACAAGATCGACAACGCCCAGCGCGCCGCCGCCGGCGGCGCCAAGTGTCTTTCCTGGTACGCCACCGGCCAAAAGGACCAAAACTGGGAAGACCTCTGCCAGGGTCCCCACGTCCCCTCCACCGGGCGCATCAAAGGCTTCAAGATCATGTCCGTCGCGAGCTCCAACTGGCACGGCGACGTCAAGTCCGATCGCTTCCAGCGCGTCTACGGCACAGCCTTCTTCGAAAAAAAACAACTCGACGAACATCTGCAATTGCTCGAAGAAGCCAAGAAGCGCGACCATCGCTACTTGGGCCCGCAGCTCGGCCTCTTCGCCATCGACGACGCCGTCGGTCAGGGCCTCGTCCTCTGGAAACCCAAGGGCGCCATCGTCCGCCAGGAACTCCAGAACTTCATCAGCCAACACCTCCAGCGCCAAGGCTACCAGCAGGTCTTCACCCCCCACATTGGCCGCCTCGGCCTCTACCGCACCTCAGGCCACTACCCCTATTACCGCGAAAGCCAATTCCCACCGCTGGTCGATCGCGAGCTGGTCGAAAAACTCTCGCAGGAAGGCTGCTCCTGCGCCCAGCTCTCCAACATGATGGAAAAGGGCGAGGTGGACGGCTACCTGCTGAAGCCCATGAACTGCCCGATGCACATCAAGATCTTCTCCAGCGAACAGCGCAGCTACCGCGAGATGCCCGTGCGCCTTGCCGAGTTCGGCACCGTCTACCGCTGGGAAAAATCCGGCGAACTAGGCGGCATGACCAGAGTCCGAGGCTTCACGCAGGACGACGCCCACCTCTTCTGCACCGAAGAGCAAGTCGCACAGGAAGTCCTCGGCTGCCTGGAACTCGTCAAGATCGTCCTCGGCACCCTCGGCATGAACAACTACCGCGTGCGCGTAGGCCTCCGCGACCCCGACAGCGCCAAATACGTAGGCGCCCCTGAGCAGTGGGACGCCGCCGAAAAGGCCTGCCTCGCCGCCGCCGAATCCTTAGGCGTCCCCTTCACCAAAGAACCCGGCGAAGCCGCCTTCTACGGCCCCAAAATCGACTTCGTAGTAAAAGACGTCATCGGCCGCGAATGGCAACTCGGCACGGTCCAGGTCGACTACCAACTCCCCCAGCGCTTCGACCTAAGCTACGTCGGCCCCGACAACCACCCCCACAAACCCGTCATGATCCACCGCGCCCCTTTTGGCAGCATGGAGAGGTTCATAGGCGTATTAATCGAACACTTTGCCGGCGCATTCCCCCTCTGGCTAAGCCCCGTCCAGGTAGCTGTCCTAAGCATCAGCGAAAAATCCAACGACTACGCCAACCAAGTGGCGATCCTGCTTAAGCAGGCGGGATTACGAGTAGAATCAAACTTGGGCAGCGAAAAAATCGGCGCCAAAATCCGCACCGCGACCATGGAAAAAACTCCCTACATGCTCGTCCTCGGCGAAAAGGAACAGCAAGGCAATGTCGTCGCGGTGCGCCATCGAACCGAGGGGGACAAAGGCCAATTGCCCGTCCAGGCCTTCATCGCCAAAGCAAAGGAAGAAATCGCCAACAGGTCGTTGCCGGCAGCGGCCCCCGTCGCTGTCTGACACCGTTTTCCAGAGAGTGGCTCACTCCCCTCAAGCGCCAATCGACCTTCTCCGCTTCAATTTCGCGACGATGATGCTTCGAGGAGACTATCTCGGTGCTTCCGTGGTCGGAATGTTCCCCACCGTCCGCGGTCCCGCGCCGAAGAGCCAGAAGTCATCGCGGATCGTCCGGCCGATGTATGGGCCGGACGACGTGAGGTACTCCCCCGTGTCCGCGCGGTAGGCGACGAACGAGACCGAGGCGAAGCCGCGCTGGCGGGTGTTCTTGTAGAGCGCGATCTCCGGGATCGCGATCGGCAGGTTTGCGCTGGACGAGCCGCCGACTCCCACGCCCCCCAGCACCGAGGCCGGCACGCCGATCAGGTTCTCCAGGCGGTCGATGCCGATCCCGCCGCTGCGCACCTCGACGATCACATCCGCGAGCTTACGATCCTGCACGATCCGCGCCCCGCCGGTCAGCAGCCGCTCGCGCAGCTCGCCGGCCGCGAACGCCTGCTCGGGGGTGGTGAAGAGCCGCTGGCGGACCTCACCGTTGACGATCACCTGCTCGGCCCCGGTGAAGTAGCCGGTCTCGACCCAGACCTTGCGGTCGCGCAGGGCGTCGACGTTCAGTTGCCGCAGCGCCGCGGTGATCGCCTGCGACATCAGGAACTGCTCGGTCGCCGAGCGCGGCGGGTCGGTCACGCGGATGGTCGCGCAGCCCCCGGCGGAGAAGAACAACAGGAGCAGGGGGATCAGCGCGGCCGGTTTGAACACACCGGGGAAGCTAATCGGAAGGGGCCTCTGCGGGAAGGGGGAGATCTGAAGCGAGGATGAAGGATGGAGGATGGAAGATGGCGAAAGACCGCGGCGTTTTGCCATCCTCCATCGGCTATCCTCCATCCTCGTATTCGTCTTTTCTTGACACCCGCCGGACCGACCACTACAACCGCTCGCGCGCCTGCGCGGCGACCAACCGAACCAACCGATGTCGATCCTGAACGCTCTTACGCCCCACCCCGTCCTGGCCGCCGCCGCTGATTGGCAGAAGACCTTCTTCGAGATCGTCAGCGGCCGCCCGCCCCTGGTCTGGGAACAGGTCACCGCAAGCGTCGCGCTCATCGCGATGGTCTTCGTCCCCAGCGTGCTGCTGCTGGCGATGTTCTCGATCTGGTGGGAGCGGAAGGTTTGCGCCCACATGCAGAGCCGACCGGGGCCCAACCGCGTCGGGCCGATCGGGCTTCTGCAGTCGCTCGCCGACGGGATCAAGCTGATCCTGAAGGAAGACCTGACGCCCGCCGCCGCAGACCGGGTCTTGTTCCGCCTCGCGCCGTACCTGAGCTTCGCGCCGGTCTTCGCGGCGTTCCTGGCGCTCCCGTTCGGCCCCAACCTCACCTTCGAGCCCAAGCTCAATGCCGGCGTCTTCTGGATTCTCGCGGTCCTCAGCGTCGAGGTGATGGGCGTGATCCTCGCCGGGTGGTCCTCCAACAACAAGTGGGCGATCTACGGCGCGATGCGCGAGGCGTGCCAGATGGTCAGCTACGAGATTCCGCTGGGCCTGTCGATCATCATCGGCGTGATGGCCGCGGGCACGCTCAACCTCGTCGAGCTGGGCCACCTGCAGGGGGGCGGCATCCACACCTGGATCGTCTTCAAAAACCCCTTCGTGTTCTGCGCGTTCTTTGTCTACTTCATTGCCAGCCTCGCCAGCAACAAGCGCGCCCCGTTTGACCTGCCGGAAAGCGAGAGCGAGCTGGTCGCTGGATTCCATACCGAGTACAGCGGCATGCGCTTCGCCTTCTTCTTCTTCGCCGAGTACGCCGCAATGTTCATCGTCGGGAGCATCCAGACGGCGCTCTTCCTGGGCGGCTGGAACGATCCGTTCGGCATCATTGGCCATTACTACAGCCAATGGATCGGCGACCCCGCCGCCCACCGCAATTCGCTCATCGTGCTGAACCTCATCGCCATCGCCATCTTCATCACCAAGGCGCTGGGGATCGTCTTCGTGCAGATGTGGATCCGCTGGACGCTCCCGCGGCCGCGCATCGATCAGGTGCTGTACGTCTGCGTGAAGGTGCTGATCCCCGCTGCCTGTGTGCTGCTGCTCGGGGCGGCGCTGTGGGAACTGCTGGTTCCGTCGTGGCACCAGGCCGGACTGATCGACAATCCGCTCCCCTGGTTTCACTACAACCCGCGCAGTTGGAGCGATTGGGCCAGGGGCGGCGCGACGACATCATTGGTAGTACAAGTCATCCTGGCGCTGATCGGCGTGAGCATCGTCAGCGCCATCGCCCTCTGGGTCGGCTACGCCTTCATCACCCGACGCACCGTCAAGCAGCGCCTGACCGACCCCGACCCGATCCCGGAGCCGGCGTGAACAGCATCGCTTCCATCCTTGCGTTGTCGGTTGATGCGCAGACCGTTCCGGCGGTGCTCTTTTATTTGTTCGCCGGCATTTCAGCCGCGTCGGCGCTGGGCGTCGTCCTCTCGCGCAACATCGTCCGCACTGCGGTCTGCCTGCTCTTCACGCTGGTCGGTGTCGCGGGACTCTACTTCCTGCTCGAAAGCGAATTCCTCGCCGCCGTGCAGCTCGTCGTCTACGTCGGCGGCACCCTGATCCTGATCGTGTTCGGCGTCATGCTCACCAGCAAGTCCCCCTTCAGCCGCTTCGAGCCCAAGGCCGGCGAGGTCGTCGTCGCCATCGCCGCCTGCATCATCCTCTTCGCCGCCCTGGTCATGGCCATCCGCAGCGCCGACTTCCGCCCGCAAACGCTCGACACAACGCAGAAGTACCCCGTGGTCGCGCTCGGTCAGGCGTTGCTGGGCGATTACCTCGTGCCGTTCGAACTCGCCAGCGTCGTCCTGCTGGTCGTGATGATCGGCGCTGCCTACCTCGCTAAAAGCCGCAAGCGCGATGACAAACGCGCCGTCGCCCGCGGCGCCGCCACCCTCTCGCAAAAGGCAAGGCAATGGAGCTGACCCTCGCCATCTCCAGCAGCCCCATCATCGGCCTGAACCACTACCTGGTGCTGGCCGCCTTCATCTTCGTCTGCGGTCTCTTATCGATGATGCTCAAGCGCAACGCCATCGGCATCCTGATGGGCGTCGAACTGATCCTCAACGCCGCCAACATCAACCTCGTCGCCTTCAACCGTTTCTCCTACGCCTATTCTCCCGATCACAAGCCGATGCTCGACGGCCAGGTCTTCGCGATCTTCGTGATCGTCCTGGCCGCCGCCGAAGCCGCCGTGGCGCTGGCGATCTTCCTGAACTACTACAACAACTTCAACACGATCGATGTCGAACGAGCGCAAACGCTGAAAGGATAGTAGTCAGTAGGCAGTAGGCAGTAGGCAGAGAAGAATTTTCCGCCTACTGCCTACCGCCTACTGCCTACTGCATTGAAATGACCGTCGCCGTCCTCTTACTTATCGCCACGCTGCTTCCGCTGCTCTCGTTCGCCATCCTGGCGTTCGTCGGCAAGCGTATGGGAAACCCGTTGGCGGGGATCGTCGGCACGTTCTTTATCTCCGCCTCCTTCGTCTGCAGCCTCGCGGCGATGATCGTCTGGCTCTCGCTCGACGTTGCGGAAGGCCGCGCCTTCGGCTTTGGTGGCCAGCCGATCCTTAAGACGTACGACTGGCTTCCGGGCGGACTACAAATCGGGATCTATGTAGACAGTTTGACGGTCGTGATGTTCTCGATGATCACGCTCGTGGCCGCTTTGGTACACGTCTTTTCGCTTGGCTACATGGCCGACGACCGCCGCTTCCCTCGCTTTTATACCTATCTCGGCCTCTTCTCCTTCTCGATGCTCGCCCTGGTGCTTTCGGGAACGCTGCTTCAACTCTTCATCTTCTGGGAGCTCGTCGGCCTCTGCTCATACTTGCTGATCGGATTCTGGTACGAGAAGAAGACCGCCAGCAACGCGGCGATCAAGGCGTTCGTCACCAACCGCATCGGCGACGTTGGCTTTATCATCGGGCTGGGCCTGCTCTTCTGTCATCTTGGTAATGCGACATTTCCGGGCATCTGGGGATCGCTGGGCAACGCCGGCATGGCCCAAAGCGGCCAAGTCCTGATCCTGCCGATGGTTCAGGGGTCAGCCGGAGCGGCCGAACTTTCGGGAAGCCTCCAGAAAGCCGAACCGCAGTTCACGCGCTTTCCCCACGTGACGACCACGATGCTCACGCTGATGGGCATCGCCCTCTTCTGCGGCGCGATCGGCAAGTCGGCCCAGTTTCCCCTGCACGTCTGGCTCCCCGATGCGATGGAAGGCCCGACACCCGTGAGCGCGCTGATCCATGCCGCAACGATGGTGGCTGCCGGTGTTTACCTCGTCGGCCGCATCTTCCCGATCCTCACGCCCGACGCGAAACTGTTCATCGCGATCATCGGATGCGTCACGATGACCATCGCCGCGCTCATCGCGATGGCGCAAACGGACATCAAGCGCGTGCTTGCGTATTCCACGCTCTCCCAACTCGGGCTGATGATCCTTGCGATGGGTATCGGTTCATGGGTTGGCGGCCTCTTCCATCTGATCACCCACGCATTCTTCAAGGCCTTGCTGTTCCTGGGGGCTGGCAACGTCATTCATGCCGCGCACCACGAGCAGGAATTGACCGAATTTGGCGGACTTTGGCGCAAGATCCCCTACACCGCCATCACGTTTGGCGTGGCGGTATTCGCGATCGCAGGCGTGGGGGTGACCGTCGGCGACACGATGATCGGCTTCGCCGGTTACTTCAGCAAAGACCTGATCCTGCACCACGCAGGCGCGTTCGCGTGGCTGGCCACAAAAGAAGGCGGCCACACCGCTTACTGGCTCTTCTTCTGGCTGCCCACGATCGTCGCTTATCTGACCGCATTCTATATGACGCGCTGCTGGATGCTGACCTTTGCGGGCAGGCCCCGGAATCAGAAGCTTTACGATCGCGCGCGGGAGACGCCGGTCATGTACATCCCGCTGGCGGTGCTGTCGGTGCTGAGCGTGATCGGCGGGACGGCGCTGGGCGCGCGGCAGATGATTGAGAGCGCGGCGAAGGAGACGAACAACTACTTCGACCCGCGCCTGCGTCCACCGGCCGTCGCCAACCCCACCGCCAAGGTCGCCCAGCCTGCCCATTTCGCCGGGTTTTCGACAGCGTGGCAAAATGCCGGCGCTTACGCCCACGGCGATACCAGCACAATCGCGTCGGACGCTTACCGCTTAGGCGAGCGATCCCTGAAGTACGTCTCCTTCGCGTTTGTGGTGGGGATTGGACTGGGCATACTGGTCTATTCGAAGGGTCTGACGATCCCCAATGCGCTGCTGCGGGTACCGCCGCTGCGGTGGCTTAACATCTGGCTTTATCGTGCGATGTATTTCGACGAAATGTACGCGGGCGTGGTGGTGGCGTGCACGATGGCGCTGGCGACGGTCGCTGCGGTGGTAGATCGGTATGTCATCGACGCCCTGGTGAACCTCAGCGCGCGCGTGGTGCGTCGCGGCGCGGTACTGGCGAGACTTTGTGATCAGTTCGTGCTCGACCGCGCCGTCAGCGCAACGGCCGAGATGGTGCAGGAAATCGGCGCAGCGGCCCGCGCACCGCAGACGGGTCGGATTCGCACGTACGTGACGGCCCTGATGGTCGCGGTGGCCCTGTCTCTCGCGGGGGCGATCATCGTCGTGCTCTCGACAACCGGCCGGTAATCCCAGACAACATCACTTCGATGCAATTTTTGCAAAACAACCTGCTGACACTGCTGATCTTCCTGCCTACAGGCGGGGCGGTGCTGACGCTGCTGGCGAAGAATCGCGACGCCGCCCGCTGGACGGCGCTGGCCACCACGTTGGTGACGCTGGCGCTTTCGCTGGTGCTGCTGATCACGTTCAAGACCAATTTCGGCGCAGTGCAAATGGTGCAGGAGGGGGATTGGATTCCAGCCTTCAATATCAAGTATAAAGTTGGAATCGACGGGCTGTCGCTTCCGCTGGTGCTGCTATCGACCTTCATCTGCGCGCTGGCGGCTATCGCCTCGTGGAACATTGAGAAAATGACGCGGGGGTACTTCGCGCTCTTTCTGTTTCTGGAGACCGGAATCCTGGGGACGTTCCTGGCGATCGATTTCTTCCTCTTTTACGTCTTTTTCGAGGTAACGCTTCTCCCGATGTATTTCCTGATCGGGATCTGGGGCGGGCCGCGGAAAGAGTATGCGGCGATCAAGTTTTTCCTGTACACGCTGGTGGGTTCAATTGCGCTGTTGATCGTGCTGATCGGGACGCATCTTTATACGAAGGACGCGGCCACCGGGTTGGGAAGTTTTGACCTGGTCAAATTGCCGCTGCTGATCAAGGCGGCGATCGCGAACGGCTCGATGTCGATGGACGTCGTGCGGTGGTTCTTCGTGCTGGCGATGATCTGCTTCCTGATCAAGGTGCCGGCGGTGCCGTTTCATACGTGGCTGCCGGACGCGCACGTGGAAGCGCCGACGGCGATGAGCATGATCCTGGCGGCGCTGCTGCTGAAGATGGGGGGATACGGGATCTTCCGGGTCGCATACCCGCTCTTTTCGGACGCGGGGCGCGAGCTTTGGATGATCGTGGCGTTCGTCGGGGTGCTGAGCATCCTCTACGGCGCGCTGTGCGCGATGGCCCAGACCGACTTCAAGCGCCTCGTCGCTTATTCGTCAGTTTCGCACATGGGATTTGTCGTTTTGGGAGCCGCGATGATGACTAAAACGGCGGCCAACGGGGCGCTGTTCATGATGATCGCACACGGCATCACCAGCGCGATGCTCTTCTTCATCGTGGGGGTGGCGTACGACCGGGCGCATCATCGGGAAATCTCGCGGTTCGGCGGGCTGGCGACCACCATGCCCGTTTACTTCGGGTTGTCGGCAATCGGTATTTTCGCGAACCTTGGGCTGCCAGGATTGTGCGGATTTATCGGGGAGATCATGGTGCTGCTAGGGTCGTTCGAGGCGGCGAAGCCGGGGTCAATTCTGATCCAGTCGGGGGCGGCGAGCACGCGGCAGATTTATCCCTTTGCGGTGTCCGCGTGCCTCGGTGTGGTGCTGACGGCGGCGTATATGTTGTGGACGATCCAGCGAGTCTACTTCGGGCCCGAGCGGGCGGAGTACCGGGGTTTCAAGGAAGTGGATTCGCGCGAACAGGTGGTCCTGTGGCCGCTGGCGGTGATGGCGCTGTTGCTCGGGATTTTGCCAACGTTATTTGTGTTTTCCTATACGGATTCCACGGTGGAGACGCTTTTCAAGTTGTTTCGGTAAACACGGCCCGCAAGCGGGCCGGCTAAACGATACTGATGAACATTGTTGCCGCTGCGATTGGTCGACCTTACATTCCGGGGTGGACGGACCTTGGGCCGTTCGTGGCGGAAGGGTGGTTGATCGTCACGGTGGTCGGGTTGCTGCTGGCGCCGTTCTTCGCGCGGCGGCGGAATCTGGCGTGTTTCCTGGTGGCGCTGGCGGGGTTGACGGCGGCGCTAATCTCGTTGCTCTGGGTGGGGGTGCCAGCGCCGGGGAGGGCGCCGCTGCGGGGGATTTTGATCGCGGATTCGTTTGCGCTTTTGTGGAAGGCGATGCTGATCGTCTTCACGGTCGGCGTGCTGTTCCTCTGGCGGAGTACGACAGCCAGCGAGATGCGCGAGGGGGACGGGCCCGAGTTTTTTACGCTGCTGATCGGGGCGACGCTGGGGATGAGCCTGATGGCATCCACGACGAACCTGCTGATGATCGTGATGGCGGTGGAACTGGCGTCGCTGCCCAGTTACGTGCTGGCGGGCTTTCGTAAGACGCATCGGCTGGGGGCGGAGGCGTCTCTGAAATATGTGCTCTTCGGCGCGGGATGCAGCGCGCTGATGATATACGCGCTGACGTTCTTATATGGAATGTATGGGACGCTGGATCTGGGAGCGATTGCGCGGCAGGTGCAAGGCGGGGCGCACGCGCATCCGGCACTGTTGACGATCGCGTTCTTCGGGTTGATCGCGGGCGTGGGGTTTAAGATCGCGGCGGTGCCGTTTCACTTCTGGTGCCCGGACGTATTCGAGGGGGCTTCGGTCGAAGTGACGGCGTTTTTGTCGGTGGCGTCGAAAGGGGCGGGGCTGGTGCTGTTGCTGCGGGTGCTGATGACGTTCGCGGATGCAATGGAGTATCGCGCGGCGCAGCCGCTGGTGGCGCTGGCGTATGCGGTGGGCATCCTTGGCGCGATCACGGCGACCGTGGGGAACACGGCGGCGTTCGCGCAGAACAACATCAAGCGCCTGCTCGCGTACAGCTCGATCGCGCATGCGGGGTACATGATGTGCGCAGTGTCGCTGTTGTTTAACCTGAACGGTCATCAGACGGACGCGGCCAGCGGGGTGAACGCTCCGGCGCAGGTGCTGCTGTTTTATCTGACGGTTTACCTGTTCATGAACCTGGGTGCGTTCGCGGTGGCGGCGCTGGTGTATCGCGCAACCGGCAGCGAAGACATCAGCGCGTTCAATGGGCTGGTCAAGCGAAACCCGGTGCTCGCGCACGCGATGATGGCGTGCATGATCAGTCTGATCGGTTTGCCGCCGTTCGCGGGGTTCGTGGCCAAGCTGAACCTGATGCTGGTGCTGATGAACAACGGCGGGGGATGGTGGATTTTGGTGGCGGTGATCGCGGTGAACTCGATCGCCAGCGCGTTTTACTATTTTCGCGTTTTGCGCGCGATTTACCTGGAGCCGGCGGGAGCGGATCAGCCTGCTTTTGCTGGGCATCCGCTGGGCGTTGCGCTGGCGGCGGGGTCGGGATTGGCGCTGGTGCTGATGCTGGTGCTGGCGAGCCCGGTGAGTGCGCTGACTCGGCATTATGCGCGGATGCAGGGGATCGGCGGCGCGGCGGCGACGCCGGCGACCAAACCGGTCGTTACCGTGAGCGCGGCGCCTTAACCCACCGGGCAAGTTCGGCGGGCTTTGAGGGTGGACCTCTGCCTACTATCTCGACGATGATTACTTCCGCTTCCGTGCTGGATGTGCTGTATGGTCTGCTTGAGGCGGAAGAGGGGAGCGTCTTTCGATTTATGCAGCAGGGGAGTCCGTACCTGACGCGGGCGACGGTCGAGACGCGACGGCGGGTTGAGGAGTTGGCGGAGACGAGCGTTCGCAATGCCGCGGAGCTTGCGCGGTTGATCGAGCGGCTTGGCGGGAGCGTGCGCCTCGCCGCGGTTCATCCGGACAATCAGTATCTGGCGTTCTTGTCGCTGAAGTTTCTCTTGCCGAAGCTGGCAGAAGCGAAGCGGCGGATGATCGAGCGGTACGGGAACGCCTTGCGGGCGCTGAAAGGCGCGCCGGCGGAGGTGGTGGACACGTTGCAGGCGCAGTTGGCGCGGCACCGCGAGGAGTTGGCGGTGCTGGAAGCGGCGATCCCGCGGCGGAGCGAAGATAAGGTGTCCGCGAATTCACGCGAATGAACGCGAATGCGGGAAGGATCAAAATGTCAGGGAAGATCCGCTGTGCGTGGGCGAAGAGCGAGTTGATGATCGCGTACCACGATGCGGAGTGGGGCGTACCGCAGCATGATGACCGGGTGCTTTTCGAATTCTTGATCCTCGAAGGGGCGCAGGCGGGATTGAGTTGGGAGACGATCCTGAAGAAGCGCGAGAATTATCGGCGGGCCTTCGATGGGTTTGATCCGGCGAAGGTAGCGCGTTACGACGCGCGCAAGGCAGCGCGGTTGATGGCGGATGAGGGGATCGTGCGGAATCGGCTCAAGATCGCTTCGACGATCGCGAACGCGAGGGCGTTTTTGGTGGTGCAGCAGGAGTTTGGCTCGTTCGACGCGTACCTGTGGCGGTTCGTGGAGGGGCGGCCGAAGGTCAGCGGCTTCAAGAGCATGTCGGAGGTGCCGGCGCGCACGGCGGAGTCGGATGCGCTGAGTAAGGATTTGAAGCGGCGGGGGTTTAACTTTGTCGGGTCAACGATTTGCTATGCGATGATGCAGGCGGTGGGGATGGTGGATGATCATCTGTCGAGCTGCTTCGTATCACGGGCGTCTCGCCCGTGCTGAACGTGTGGTGCTGAGCTGAACTCCGATTTTCAGTAAGTTTCAACGCTCCTCGCACGGGAGGGACGCCCGTCATACGGGGAGCGTTAGACGTGGTATAGCTCTTGTGCCTTTCGGCGCAGGTGATTAAGCAGCGGTTCCGCCGAAAGCGGGCGGCCGGTGATGCGTTGGACTAGCTCCGGCGCGCGATAGCGTTTGCCCTGGCTGTGGATCTTCTCGCGCAACCAGTTCAGCAGGGGCGTGAACTCCCCTCGTGCGAATTGCGGTTCAAGGTCGCCCAAGTCCTTGTTGGCCTGTTCGAAGAATTGGGCGGCGTAGAGGTTGCCCAGGGTGTAGGTGGGGAAGTAGCCCATGGCGCCGCCGCTCCAGTGGATGTCTTGCAGGACGCCGCGGGTGTTGTCGGGGACATCGACGCCGAGGTACTGCTTCATCTTCTGGTTCCAGGCGGCGGGGAGGTCGGCGATCTTGAGGTCGCCGGTGAGCATCGCCTTTTCGAGCTCGAAGCGCACCAGGATGTGCAGGTTGTA
>JAQGHM010000062.1 GCA_028291615.1 Phycisphaerales bacterium
GTTCGAGGTGCGCCTCGAGCGCGCGGGAGCGCGCGGCGTCTAGTTCGCCGTCGTAATAGGCTTGAACCTGTGCTGCCTTTTCACACGTCATGGCTGCTGGTCCTTTCCCGATCGCGAACGTCCGCACCGCACTCACGGCTTTTGCAGATATCCTTTGAAACGTTCGCGGAGCTCATTCCGCGCCCGGTGTAATCTCGATTCGACTGTCCCGCGTGGCACGTCCAGCGCGGTGGCCATTTCCTCGTAGCTCATGCCCTCTAATTCGCGGAGCACGATCACCTGCCGATGCTCCAGCGACAACGCCTCCAACATGACCGCGAGGTCAAGCCGCGCGTCCGAGCCACCCGATCCGCCGGCCGCCATGGCCGTCGCATCATCCGCAGAACCGGGCGTCAATGAAGCCGTCGCTCGTCGCTTCGACCGTCGCAACATCGCGGCGCGGCGGATCAGAATTTGCACCAGCCAGGTGCGCACCGCCGATTCGCCGCGGAACTTCGAATTGATCACGGCGACGAACGTTTCCTGCACCACGTCTTCCGCGTCGGCGGAGTTTGCGGTCAGCGAGGAGGCGATTCCATATAGATAGCGAGAATGGCGATTAACCAACTCACGAAATGCATCCTGCGCGCCGTGCCCGACCTGCCGCAGCAACTCGACATCGCTTGGCACGACCGCCACCGGCTGGGGTGTCGGGCGTACCGCGATCTCAATCGTACTGTTGCCGGTGGGCCGCATTCTCTTCCATGGCCGTCAAAAATTTCTGTTCCCCCACGCACGCGAGTGGAATATCGTCCTAACGTCTCAGCCGTTCATCTATTCCAAACCGCCGGGGGGAGTTCTAAGTTGCGTTCGCTACGGGCGCGGTTAAAAACGCTGCCCGAATGGACCTGTTGTACCGCATCAGCCGCCTTGCGGGGAGATTCACGTTCCTCTGCACCATGCGCGCCCACGTGTTGAACGCGCACCAAGCCGAACGTGAGGGGGGCTACATTCTCGCGCTGACGCACCTCAGCCACCTCGAACCAATGTGCGCCAGCGTGCTCAGCCAGCGGCCGATCGACTGGATGACGCGAAAGGAATTCTTCAAATATCGGCCCATCGCGGCATACCTTCGGGCATGCAACGCCTTCCTGGTTAACCGTCAGGGGATTCCGGTGTCCTCCATTCGGATGGCGATCCAGCGGGCCCGCCAAGGCCGCGCCGTCGGCATTTGCCCAGAGGGTGGCGTGACCCACGGCACGCAGGCAGCGATTCGCGGCGGGAAGATTAAGAAGGGATGCTGTTCGGTTGCGTTGAGAAGCGGCGTCCCGATCGTCCCTTGCGTGATGCTCGGCACGGATAAGCTGAATCGGGTCGGCCCGTGGCTTCCATTCAAACGGGCGGAAATCTGGGTGGCATACGGGCCACCGATTTATCCCCCTGCCGGGGCGAAATCGACGCGAGCGAGCCGCGACGCACTTTCCGCCGCGCTTGTCTCTGCCTTCAGAAAACTTTATGCGGAGCTTCGCGAACGTTACGGAATCTGCGATTCGACGGTTCCCTGATCATGTCCGACATGTTCTATAACCTCATTCGCTTTGTTGGCCGGCCGGTGTTTTGGCTGTCGTCATCGCCGACGGTGCTTCACGCCGATCGCCTGAAAGGTAGGGGGGCGATGATCCTGGCGCCTAATCATCTCAGCCCGTACGACGTTCCCTGTTTGATGGCCAGCACGCCGCGTAAGCTGGATTTCGTTTCGGTCGTGGAGTTTTTTCGCAATCCGATGTCGGGCTGGTTTCTGAAAGGCATGAACGCCTTCCCGCTGGATCGCGGCCGGCGCGACCCGGCGGCGACCCGCAAGATCCTGGAGCGGCTGGAGCGCGGACGGACGGTGGCGATGTTCCCTGAGGGGCAAATTCGCACTGCGGAATCATCGCTGCTGGCGGGCGGCGCATTTAAGGCCTCGGTCACCCGGCTGGCGCGGTTGGCGAACGTGCCGATCATCCCATGCGTAGTGCTGGCGACAGGCGCCTTCGCCAAGCCACAAGCTTGGCTGCCCCTGCGGCGGACGCGGTACGGGGTGAACTTCGGCCAACCTCTGCACGTGAGCCGTGACGGTGACGAAGAGGCGGCCTGCGCCCAAGCCACCGCGCAACTAAAACGCGCCTATGACGAAGGATACGCCGAGCTTCGCGCGGCTTCGGGGCTGACCGTCGCCAATTCACCGTGGCGTAAACCGCGAGGATCAAACATAGTGGGGAGCGGCGAATAAGATGTCGAATTTGACGGCTACGGCAGCAGGTGCTAACTTGCGATCAATCATTTCCCCCGCACGCTCCGCGCGGGCATTGCGAGGGCGGCCCAACACGTGACAATTCCTCAGGAAACACAAAATCGTGCGCTGCGTCCGGTCGTCATTGCGCCGACGTATAACAACGCCTGTACTTTGCCTAATATCCTGGCGCGCATCGCAGCATTGGATCTGCCGATCATGGTGGTCAATGACGGTTCGACGGATGGCACCGCCGATCTGCTCGCCACCGGCATCCCGCAAACCACTCAGCTCACGCATCTGCGCAATCGCGGGAAGGCCGCCGCGCTCAACACCGGATTTGCCGCGGCGATCTCGGCGGGTTTCACCCACGCCATTACGATCGACACCGATGGTCAGCTCGATCCGGAGGAAATTCCGTCGCTGCTTAATGCCGCCACGGCCCATCCCAACGCGCTGATCGTGGGACGGCGGGATGATCGGATTGATGGCTACCCGACACGAAGCCGCATGGGACGGCGCGTCTCGAACCTGCTCGTCCGCCTCGAATCAGGGGTGCGGGTGGATGACAGTCAATGTGGATTTCGCGTCTATCCGCTGGGTCTGATCGCGGCGGTGCGATGCAGCGTCGGCCACTACGGTTTTGAGACCGAGGTGATCACCCGCGCCGGTTGGGCGGGTTGCGCGATCGAGCAGGTGCCGGTAACCTGCCGATACCTGCCCACGGGGCAGCGCGTGAGTCATTTTCGACCGGGGCTGGATACGCTGCGCGGTGCGCGGATGCACCTCTTCCTCCTCATGCGGGCGCTCTTGCCGTATCCGCGGCACCCGCGGTGGCCGGATTCGACGCCGCGTGTCGCGTGTGAACCCTTCTGGCGCGGACTCTGGAACTGGCTGAATCCCGCGCGGGCGTGGCGACAATTACGACAGAGCGAGGTCGCGCGCACGGAGATCGCCGCCGGGCTTGCGGTGGGCGTCTTCATCGCCAACCTGCCGGCGTACGGACTGCAATCGCTGCTGAGCCTTTACACCGCGCGGCGGCTGCACCTGCATCCCCTGCCTGTGCTTATAGGCTCACATCTCTCGACACCGCCGGTTGGACCGCTATTGATCGGGATGGCGATCGCGCTGGGGCACCTGATGTTGCACGGCTCCCTGCCCGCGTATGCCGATTACGACCCGCGGCGCGCGGGCTGGTGGGCGATGCTCAAGCCGCTGCTGCTGGAATGGAGCCTGGGGGCGCTGCTCTTGGGTTTTGTCATGTCGGTGCTGACGTTCGTGCTCACGATTTCGATTATGCGATTTGTCGCCGAGCGCAAGGACGCCGCCGTCGCTCAGGCGGATTGCTGAACCTGCAGCGCACCGGCATACGCGGAAACCTTGATTAATTCATCGAGCGGCGCAGGTTCGAGTCCGCGCTGCCTCAGGGCGAGGATCAGCGGCCGCACCGCCGCGATCGATGCGGTGGGGTCGCGCCGCAGGTTGGGTTCGACGCCGTCGTGCATGAGCAGGATGTCGCCTGGAAGGGTGCGATCCGATAGCCGCGCCACGATGCGCTCTGGCGTGGTAGCAAAGCCGTCGAGCGCCCGCCGGCTCCAGGTGACCAGCGTGTGGCCGTGGCGACGGGCGGCGCGGGTGATGTGGAATTGTCGCGCGCCCATGGGTGGGCGAAACAACGCAGGCTTGACGCCGATGATCTCCTGGAGAAGCGCGTCGGTGTCGCGGATCTGCCGATCCCAATACCAGCCGGCGCGCATGACGCCGAAGTGCGAGTGATTGAAACTGTGGTTGCCGACGATGTGTCCCTCGTCGAAGATCCGGCGCACCACGTTTGGGAATCGCCGCGCGTTGAGACCGATCACGAAGAACGTGGCTCTGGCGTTCAGCTCGCCCAGCGTATCGAGGATCGCCGGCGTTGCGCGGTCACACGGCCCGTCGTCGAACGTCAGCGCGTAACACGGCTGTCCGGCCGCGTCGCCGCGATGCACGACTCGGCCCCAGAAATTGGAGCGAGGCGCTACTGACACGTACCCCAGCGCCCCCAGCCCTGCGCACGCGATCGCCGGAATGCCTGCCGCCATCAGCATTGTGTCACCCCTTCGGCGGTAGCAATTGCGTCGGCAGTCTCATTCCTGCGTAACGGCGCTACCAGCGGCAGCAAGCAGAAAATCGTTGCGATCAGGCAGGTGAACACACCCACCGCGACGGCAAGGCCCAGCGACCGAATGGCCGGCACACTGGTGAAGATCAGTGAGCCAAATCCCAGGAACGTCGCGCCGGTGCACACGATGATCGAATGACAGCTCGAGGCGAGCTGCACCTCGAACATCTCCGGCGGCGACTTGCGCCGCAGTCGCGCAGCATTGACGACGAACACCGCGTAATCCACGTCGATCCCGATCAACAACGGGATCGTCACCAGGTTGATCATGTTCAGCTTTTTCCCGAAGAGGTGCATCACCGCCAGGGTCAGGATCAGGCTGAACGCCATCGGCAAGAGCGCCAGCAACGGCTCGTGCAACGTGCGAAGCTGCGCGAAGAGGTACAGCAGCACGATGCCGATCGCCAAGGTCGTCACGCGCGGGAGATCGCTCTGGATCGTTGCTTGCACGTCGTGGCTGATCACGTTCAGGCCGGTCAGCGTCGCACCGTCGAGCCCCTCCAGCGAAGCGCGGATCGCCTCGATCACCTTGCCGCGCGTGGCGGCGTCTTCCAACGGGTTGTCGACGAACACCAACGTGATCGCCTCGGTTGGGGCGGCGCGGCCGGCGACCGCGTCCCTCGCCAGCACGGTCTTCGCCAGCTGCGGCCGGGCCAGCACATCGGCGAGCGCGGGCGGCTTGGCGTCAGTCAGCAGATGTTTCAGGAATTCGGCGTACGGCTCGAGCGCGGCGGGCGCGAAGCTAGTCTCGGCGACGGCGGCGCGAAAGTCGGCGACCACGCGGTCGGCTTCTTCGGGACGGATCTCGGCGCGGCGCTTCGCGACGATCGCCGGGTCGGGCAACAGCATCGACAGGCCGTAAGTTCCACTCACGCCAGCGGCGCGGGCGGCTCTCGAACGCAGCCGCTCCTGCACGCGGTGCGAAAGGCTTACGAGGGCATCGGGCGATCCGGCTTGCAGGTAGACGATCAGCGACCCCGGCGATCCGCCCATGCGCTGGACGATGCGCTGCTGCGCCGTCAGCGGCGCGTTGGGCTGCGGGTGCATGACCGACAAATCCGATTCGAGCGTCAGCCAACTCCCCTTTGTGACGACGACGATGCCCGCGAGCACCAGCACCACTGCCGACGCCGCCACGAAGCGGCGCGGCCGCGAGCGAATCCATTGCAGCAACGGCCCAACATCGATGCGCGGGGACGAGATCGTATCGCCCGCCGCGACGCCCCGCCGGTCGCGCAGCGCCAGTAATGCCGGCAGAACGAAATGCGCGCCGATGAACGCACCCGTCAATCCCAGCGAGCCGAGCACCGCGAAGTCGCGCAGCGCCTGCACCTTCGACCAGCTCACCGCGACGAACCCGACGATCGACGTTGCCCATGCCGCCACCATCGCCGGCCAAAGTGAGCCGACCGTGTGCTCGGTCGCCGCCACCGGATCCATGCCGAGCGACCGGCTCAGCTCATAGTGCGCGAGGTATTGAATGCAGAAGTCGATCCCCATTCCCGCAAGGATGCCCCCGATCACCGCCGTCAGCGGCGTCAGCGATGTCGTGAAGATCGAGTAGACCGCAAACCCGTACAGGATCCCGACCACCAGTGGGATGAAGCCGAGGTGAAACAATCGTATCGGCCGGCGATACGCGACGGCGAACAGCGCCGCGAGAAATGCGATCGACGAAAAGACGCTCTCGATCATGTCCGATCGGATCGCCTTGGCGCTGGCGGCGGCGATCGCGTAAGAGCCCGAGACGTCGATCTCCAGCGCGTCTGAATTGACTGCCTTCGCGACATCGGTCACGGCGGCGGTGATGCGCTTCGCATTCTCCAGGTCACTGGGCGGCCGCGTGCCGGCGATGCGGATCAAAATGCTCCGCCCGTCCGCTGAGATAAACGCGTTGTCGGAGTTCGGCTGAAGCTTGAACGGGCTGCCGCCGCCGGTCATCCGGTCCATCACAAACTCGTGCAGGCTGAGTGGGTCCTTGGCGAAGACCTTTGCGATCGCCGCCACGCCGGGCCCCGGCACAGCTAGCCTGGATTCCTGCCGGCGAAGTTGCTCGGCCATCTGCTCGCGCGTCAACCGCTGGCGAGCGGCCGCGAATGCCTCGTCGTCGAGGTAGAACAGGCCGTTGGGAACGATCACCTTCTCGACGAATTCCCGAATCTGCGGCGGCGCGCGATAACTGATCTCGCCGCATAGTGCCGACGCCTCGGGAGATTTGCGGATCTCCTTTTCAAGACGTCCCGCAAATGCAAGCAGCTTCTGCGAGTCGCCGGCGTCGCCCGAGGACGTGGGGATCGTCGCCATGACGAGCAGCTCTTCCGCCACTGGAAATTCGTTCAACACGCGCACCAGCTTTGCGACCGCCGGGTCGCCACTTGACATCATGCTCTCCAGCGAAGCATCGGGCCGCATGCGGCTGACCGCGAACACCGACAAGAGCGCCAGCGCCACCGAAATGAGCAGCGCCGCCCGCGGGTGGCGTGCCGGCCAGGCGAGGAGCTTGGTCATGGCAGCTTCTCCGCGCGGCGCGGCGGCACGAACGCCGCTGCCTCCAGTTCCGGATTGATCTCCACGTCGCGCAGCTCGATCTCCACCGTGCCGCTCTCACTGATCGCCGTCAGTTTAGTCGGCCACACCACCGGGCCGAACTGGCGGTATTGTTCCAGCGAAAGCGTGAATCGCGTCACACCCTTGTCATCTAGCATCGAATACTTCCGCGGCGTAAGCGTCTGTCGATCGACTTCGCAGACAACCACCGGTTCACCTGCCGTCACCCGCCGCACCAGCAGCTTGGATCCGCGGATCTCGCTGCTCAAACCGGGGCTATCGAAAAATCCACCCGACAGCACCGACCAAGTCTTGGCCAGTTTCGCCGCGCTCACCCCCGCCGACGTGATCTGTTCCTTCCGCTTCGGATCCTCCGGAATCACCGCCCATACGCCTTCGGGCGTCACCGTCAGGTCGAAGACGCCGCGGCCAAATTTCCACGCCCGAATGCGCGCCCGCTCGGGTGGCTGCATCGCCATCGCGGCGTCGAGATGCACGCTCTCTCCATCGGGACGTTTCAAAGTGATCAGCCCCTCGCCCGTCAGGCTGTGCACCTGTTTGGCGTGTTCCGCAACCAACTTCACGCTCGACGCCGCGTCGGTGAGCGGATAGGTCGGAATGTTCTCCTTCGCATGCTGCGCACAGCCGCCCGCAACGAATAGGAGCAACCCCGGCACCATCAGCCTGCTAACCAACATCACGGAGTCTCCAATAGCCGGCGGAGAACTTTGCCCGACGGTGAGCGCGGCAGCGACGCCCGCACCTCTACCACCCGCGGCACTTTATACGCCGTCAATCGCTCGCGCAGAAATCGCCGCAGCTCTTCCGGCACCGGCGGACAATTCGCATCCCGCGGCGTCACCACCGCCTTCAACCGCGACACCGTCTCGCTCACCCGGATCGCCACCACCGCCGCCTCTGCCACCGACGGATGCTGCGCCAGCAACTCCTCCACCTCCAGCACGTTCACCTTCAACCCGCCGACTTCGATCAGCAGTTTTAGCCGGCCGGTTATCGTCAAATTCCCAAATTCATCCAGGCGGCCCAGGTCGCCGGTGGAAAAGAATCCATCCACCGTGCTCGGCTCGCTCTCATTCAAATACCCGCGAAACATCGACGGCGCGGCTATGAGAAGTTCCCCGTCCGCCCCCACGCCAATCTCCGCCCGACTCAGCGGATCGACGATCTTCACGCG
>JAQGHM010000097.1 GCA_028291615.1 Phycisphaerales bacterium
ACTCAAAATCGACGGCCGAATCGTCACCCTCGAACTCCCGCAATCCGGATAACATGCAACCAACCCGCCTCATCTCCCCCTCCACCACCGGCTGGCGCATCGCCCGCGCCGGGCCGCACGGCCCCGAGCTCGCCGAAGCCGATTCCCTTGAGTCCCTCCCGCCCGGCGAGCCGATCCTCGCCGTCCCGTCGCGCTCCTGCCTTCCCGTCCTCCTCGAAAACGCGGGCACCACCGATCCGGAGGAACTGGTCTACCTCCTCGAAGAGCGCCTTCCCCTCCCCGCCGAAGAATTCGCGGCCGACTTCTCTCCCGCCGCCCGCGACCTCTTCGCCGTCGCCGCTCTGCATCAACCACTCGCCGGCCTGATCGAATCCCTCGAATCGCACGGCCAAATCATCCACCACGCCTGCCCACTCATCCTCCTCGCGCTCCAGCACCTGCTCGGCAGCCTCGACGACACCGACGCCGTCCTCTGGCAGGAAGGCCCCGAAATCGAACTCTTCCTGCTGGCAGACCACAAACCGATCGCCTGGCACGTCCTCACCGACGAGAACGCCAGCACGCTCCCCGTCTACCTCCGCGCCGCCACACTGCACCGACCCACACCCCTTCGCCTGACGGCAATCGAGGTCGACGAGTCGCTCCTCAATAAACTCCGCTCCATCAGCGGCCTCGAGATCACGCCCCTCTGCAGTAACGAACCGATCCACTCTCATGCCACCCGCGCCGCCCGCGCCATCGCCGAGGGCCGCCTGACTCCCTGGATCGACTTCCGCCGAGGCGCGCTCGCCCCCTCCGACCCCAACCGCCCCATCCGCCGTCCCCTCAACGCCCTCGTCCTGGCCTCGATCCTCTGCGCCCTCTGCGTCCTCGCCGCCACGTTCCTGCGTGCCCGGCACTACGCAGGCCTCGAAGCCGACGCCCGCCGCGCCCAGGAAGACTTGTTCCGCGCCACCCTCCCCGGCCGCCCCCTTCCGCCCGACGTAAAAATTCGCCTCGCCAGCGAGGAAACCCGCCTTAGCACCACCGCCGCCGCAACCGACGAAGCTTCACCAGGCGAAACGCGCCTTGACCCCTCAGTCCTTCCCTCTTTCTACGCCTTGCTCGCCCGCCTTCCCGCCGAGACGCGCTACCGCCTCACCCAAATGCACCTGGGCGACGGCCAGCTCTCGCTCGAAGGCGAAGCTAGCTCCCACGGCGACGCCGACGCCCTCGCCGCCGCCCTGCGAACCAACAACGCCTTCCAGATCGCCGCCCCGCGCACCGAATTCACCCCCCACGGCGTCCTCTTCACGATCAACGGCTCAATCCCCGCCTCGCACGGGTCCCAGAAGGAGGCCCAACGATGAACCGCTTCCGAAAGCGCTACGCGCCGCTCACCGTCATCGTCGCGGCCCTCCTCATCGCACTCGCCTGGGCTTGGCAATCGCTCGATTCCAGCGCCACGTCCGCCGCCAACGCTGCCGACGATCTCGCCACATGCCAGCGCCTCGCCGCTCGGGTGACGGCACTCTCCAGGGACGCTCGCCCAACCGCCGGCGCAACAGATCTTGCCACCCCCGACCTCGCGCGCCTGATCGAGTCCGCTGCGACCACCGCCGCGATTCCCGCCGACTCCCTCATCCGCATCGCCCCCGAACCCCCGCGCACCCGCGAAGGCCGCCCCTACCAGGAGCAATCGACCGAAGTGGTCCTTCACGCCGTCACCGTCGAACAAACCGTCCGCTTCCTCTACGCCCTCGCCACCGCCGCGCCCAACCTCCGCCCCACGAACATCGGCCTCCTCACCCCGTCCGACGCCCCCGCAAACACGACCGCGTGGAATGCCGAAATCCGCCTGACTCATCTGATCTATACCCCAGCCACCCCCCAAAAACTGACAGGTCTCCAGCCATGATTCAAGCGATCTCGACTGCCTTCGTCCTGGTGATCACCGTCGCCTTCGGCTGCTCCAGCGCGCATCCGCCGACCGCCCCCGCCGACGCCGAGTATCACACCCTCGGGCGTGACACCCGCCGCGACACCGACAGCGCCCGATCCCTCAACGACCGCGCCGCCACCGCCATCCGCCAGGGCAATTACACCGAAGGGGAGAAACTTCTCCGCGCCGCCCTCGCCGCCGACGTCATGTTCGGGCCGGCCCATAACAACCTTGGCAAGGTCTACTTCGCCCAGAAAAACCTCTACCTCGCCGCGTGGGAGTTCACCTACGCTGCCAAGCTCATGCAGCACCAACCCGAACCGCGCAACAACCTCGGCCTGGTATTCGAAGCGTCCGGCAAATTCGACGAAGCCGTAGCGCAATACTCCGAAGCGCGCAATCTCGAATCCGACAACGCCGAGTTCCTCGGCAACGAGGTCCGCGCTCGTCTCCGCCGCGGCGACCACGACGCGCAGGTCCGCGAGCTCCTCGACCACCTGATCGCCGTCGACACGCGTCCCGCCTGGATCGAATGGGCGCGCCACCGGCTGACTCTGCTGAACGCATCTCTCTCCTTTCAGAGACAGCAAAAATAACAAAAATGATCTGTGATTCTCCTTGTCTTGCGCAAAACAAGCGGCCTACCATCGCTCGTTTTGCTGCTCCGGACGACAGCCCCCATAGGCGTCGAGCCGGGCCCTACATCATTTCGTCGTGTGCCTTTGCCGAACTCGGAGGGAGCCACATCGGGAAGCGACGGACTCATGCGCGCACCCTCCCCAGCGCAGACCGGCCAGCGTGATCTCATTGTAACGGGTCGTTCCCCGCGATTCGCTCCTGCTCGGCTCAGCTCGAAGAGGCTTTGGAGGAATCGGCGGCGCGGCCGTTGCTCCGAGTCTGCGCCCGCGGCACGGCAAATCAGAATCAACATCAGGACTGCACCATCGTCGCACGGACCGACTTACGGGCGCTACTCGCGCGCTCCCGACGACCATCGTCGAAGGCGGCGCGGCCCACGCCCGGGCTGGACCCGACTGAAAGCACCTCAAACTGCTCGGTGACTCGATGCGGCTCGATTCGACGACGGCCATCTTCCGCGTCACCCACGCCGTTACCCTTCCCGCGGACCTGTTCATCGCGCGGGCTCGGGCCCCGCCAGCGTTGGAGACAGCATCAACTCAGTGACAGCCAAGTTGGCAGTAAGGATCATCATCATCAAGTAGTGGAAAAATCCTATGAACTGAAGGAGAACTCCAATGAAACGCCTGACATCAAGTAAAGCGCACTTGTTGTATTGCGCCAGCGCACTGGGGGGACTGTTATTGTTGATCATCGCCTCGCCCGCCGTGCGGTCGGCAGAACCGCGGAACGGATCGACCGTGGGTAAGCCGGCGAAGGACAAGGACAAAGACCAGGACCAGGACCAGGATCAGGATCAGGATCAGGAGCTAACCGCCGTCGGCAAGGAGCTACGCAGGGTTGAGGGCGAGGTCGACAAAATCTTTGCCGACGCGCTCGCGCAATCGAAAACGATACCGAACGATTCAGGGCATCGCCTGCAACAGATCCAAACTCTGGGCACGCTCCTGCTGTACGACCGGCAACTCTCGGTCTTTCGGAACACGGCCTGCACCTCCTGTCACATGCCGTATGCCGGGTTCACCGGCCCCATTTCCATCCTGAATGAGACGACCGTGTCTTATCCAGGGTCGGTGCGCAACGCCAATGCGACGCTTCCCAACTCACGATACAGTGGTCGCAAGCCGCAGAGCTACACTTACGCGCCGTACTTCGGCGCGCTCCATTACAACGCGACCCAGAACGACTTCTACGGCGGCAACTTCTGGGATCTGCGCGCAACCGGAGACAGACTTCAAAACCCCTCTGCCGAGCAGGCGCAGGGCCCGCCGCTCAATCCGGTCGAGCACGGTTTTATCGACAGTGCCGTCGTGGTTTACATGATCTCGACGCGCCCGTACCGGCAGCTCTTCGAAACGGTCTGGGGTTCCACGTCGTTCGATATAAAGTGGCCGCACAACATAGAGCAACTGTCCCGCACGCCCGGCCCACCCCCTTCGAACGACCCGCTCCCGGTTCACCTGAGCAAGGAGGACCGGGATCGCTCCAACACCGCCTTCGATCGATTCGGGCTGTCGATCGCGGCATATGAATCCGGCTCGGGCGTCAGTCCCTTCTCCTCGAAGTTTGACTACGCCTTGGCCAATCCCACGACGCAGGTCTTGAGCGCGGACGAGCAGGCGGGTTGGGCGCTGTTCCGCACCAAAGGGAAATGCAATACCTGCCACCTGGACGGGACCGCAAATGGCACCGGCACGATTACTGCGGCCAACGCCGCCGCCGTCGCGCCGCTCTTCACGGACACGACGTCCGGAAATCTCGGCCTGCCCAAGAACCTGGCCATACCCTTTTACTACGAGACCAAGCCCGACAAATACGGCTTTATCGCCAACCCGCAAGGAGTCAGCTTTACCGACCTGGGAGTGGGCGCCATGCTCCGAGGTCCGAACAACCCCAACGCGGATTGGATACCCCTGGCGCCTCAGTTCGACGGAAAGTTCCAGGTGGCGACGTGCCGCAACGTGGACATGCGGCCGAGCCCGGACTTCGTCAAGGCCGACATGCACAACGGTTACCTCAAGAGCCTCAAGGAAGTCGTCCACTTCTACAACACCCGCGACAAGTTCCCTCACATGCCGCCGGGTTTGCCAGGGGAGAAGGTCACGTACTGGCCACCTCCTGAAGTGGCGGCGAACCTGGACAAGACGGTTGGGAACCTGGGATTGACCGACCAGGAAGAAAACCAGATCGTCGCCTTCATGAAGACCCTGACGGACGGCTTCCAGCCGCCTGCCGCCACCCTTGCCTCCAAGTCCAAATGATCGCGAGTCCGCCTCAGGCAACACGGCGGCTGCGCACCGCCGTGTTGCGTGAGACCAGGCAGACCAAGCAGACTTGGTCTGCCTTTTCGCATGGACGTTTCCAAAGCGATCGAGGCGATCTTCCGAGCGTCAATTTGGTGTACCGCAAGGATGGGCCAAGATATAATGCCCGTGGTTGACGGGAATCTTAAAGTCTAAGGGATCGGGAACCTTCGCGTTGCTGGCGCTGGCAGAAAGGAGATCCGCGATGAGTCACCACAAGCAGGTCCATTTGGCGGGCTCGGTCCTCGAACGCTCCCGGCACATCTGTGCCTTCTTCCACAGTAAGGATGAAGAGTACCGGGTGCTCCTGCCCTTCATCAAGGAGGGCTTCGAGCAAGGTGATCGCGCATTTCACTTCATCGACGCCCACCGGCGGCAGGACCACATGCGGCGCTTGCAGCAAGCGGGAATCGATGTCGACGGGACCGGGGGCGAGGAACGACTGGTGGTCCGCCACTGGGAGGATGGCTACCTGCAAGAGGGATACTTCGACCAGCACCGGCAGATCTCGTTGTTCGAGAGGGTACTGCTCGAAGGGAAGACGCAGGGGTATCCCCTGACCCGATTCGTAGCCAGCATGGAGTGGGCGCTCCTCGACAGGCCGGGGGTCCGCGACCTCATCGAGTACGAGTGCCGGCTCAACAACATGTTCAGCAAGTACGAGGATCCGGTCTGCTGCACCTACGACGTGTGCAAGTTCAGCGCCTCCGTCATCTTGGACGCGATGCGCGTGCACCCGGCGGTGATCATCGGGGGCGTCTACCAGGAAAACCCGTTCTACGTGCCGCCCGACGAATTCCTGCGCGAGCTGCGTGAACGGGCGGGGGAAGAAAAAGAGCACGGCTGTGGCTCAAAGGTGCCGTGAGCGGTGGAAACAGTTTCCGACGAATCCCGAGTCCTTCGCCGCACCATGCGGGAACTGGTCGCGCTTTCGGCGCTCCCCGCCGTCTGGGCGGGGTACCAACCGCGTCAGATCGCTGAAGGCCTTGCGGATGCACTGCTCTCGACGCTGCGCTTGGACTTGGTTTACGTCCGTCTGCCCAGGCAGACAAAGGGGCAGGAAATCGAGGTAGCCCGCGCCGCGGGACGACCGACTACGACGGAGGAGACCCGGAAAATCGGCAGAGCCCTGGCGCCCTTCCTGGATGATGGTACTGCCGACTCGGTGCCGTCCGTCCTGATCCCCGCGGGGGGTGCGACGGTGCGTCCGGTCGTAGTCCGCATCCGGGGCGGCGGGGAGGGCGGGGTGCTGGTTGTGGGCTCGCAGCAGTCGGGCTTTCCCAGCGAAACAGACCGTTTACTCCTCGCCGTGGGCGCGAACCAGGCGGCCGTGGTGCTCGAGCGCCAGCGCGCCGAGGAGGCGCTGCGCGAAAGCGAGGCACGGTTCCGCTTCTTGGTCCAGAATTCCTCGGACATCGTCAGTCTCTTCGACGCCCAGGGCACGATCGTCTATCAGTCCCCTTCAATTGAACGTTTGCTGGGACAACCGCAGGGAGACCGGATCGGCCGGAACGTCTTCCGCGATTCGATCGTCCACCCCGACGACCTGGGCGCCAAGCGGGCTTTCTTCGACGCGATCCTGAGCCGGCCCGGCGCCCCGGCTACGGCGGAGTTCCGCTTACAGCGTGCCGACGGCTCGTGGCGGGACATCGAGGCGATCGGCCAGAACTTCCTGCAGGATCAGAACGTCGCCGGGATCGTCGCCAACTACCGCGATGTCACCGAGCGTAAGCAGGACCAGACGCTGTTGGACGGACAGAAGCAGATCCTTGAACTGATAATCCAGGGCGAACCCCTTGGGGACGTGCTCACGGTCCTGTGCCGGTATATTGAAAAGCTAGCCCAAGGGGAAATGCTGGCTTCGGTCCTTCTTCTTGATGCGGACGGTGTTCATGTCCGACACGGTGCGGCGCCGAGCCTCCCCGAGAGTTACGTCCGGGCCATCGACGGGCTGGCCATCGGCCCGTCTGCGGGATCGTGCGGCACAGCCGCGTATCGCCGCGAGCCCGTCTACGTCTCGGATATCGCCAGCGATCCCCTGTGGGCGCCCTATGCAAAGCTGGCGATGTCCCACGGCCTCCGCGCCTGTTGGTCATCGCCGATTCTCTCCAGCACCGGTGTGGTGCTCGGCACGTTCGCCACGTACTACCGCCAGCCCAGGCGCCCCACCCCGCGCGACCTGCGCACCGTGGACATCGTCACGCGCACGCTCGCGATCGCCATCGAACAGAGTCGCGCGGAAGAGGCGCTGCGGGAAAGCGAAGAGCGGTTCCGCACGTTAGCCAAGGCCACGAACGACGCGATATGGGATTGGGACCTGGGCACGAACAAGGTCTGGTGGAACGAGGGCGTGTTCACGTTATTCGGCTACGTCCTCGAACAGAACGAGACTGACCCGGCCTGGTGGCTGGAACGGGTTCATCCCGAGGACCGCGCGGCGGTCGAGTCGTTCTTCTACGAGGTCGTCCACGGAAAAGATCTGTCGTGGACTGACGAGTACCGATTCCGGTGCGACGACGGATCGTACAAGGACGTGTACGACCGGGGTCATGTCATAAGAGATGACGACGGCCGTGCCCTCCGGATGATCGGCGCAATGCTGGACATCACTGCGCAGAAGCGGGCGCAGGAGGCCGTGCGCGAGAGTGAGCAGCGCTGGAAGAACCTGACCGAGGCGCTGCCGCAGTTCGTCTGGACCGCCAGACCCGACGGCTTCATGGACTATGGCAGCGCGCAGATCGAGCAGTACATGGGCTGCGCCGAGAGCGACTTGCTGGGCGGGGCCTGGCTGGCGATGCTGCACCCCGACGACCGTGACCGCACCCAGCAAGCCTGGCAGGCCGCCATCGAGGCACATCAAAATGAGTACGAGATCGAGCACCGCTTCCGCCGTTATGACGGCGCCTATCGCTGGTTCAAGACTAGGGGTGTGGCGGTGCCGGACAGCCAGGGGAACGGTTACAAATGGTTCGGCACCTGCACCGACATCACCACGGACAAGCGGCTCGAAGAGGAGTTGCTGCGGGCGAAGGAGGCGGCGGAAGCTGCCAACAGGGCGAAGGACGAGTTCCTCGCCAACGTCAGCCATGAGATCCGCACGCCGATGAATGCGATTCTCGGCATGACCGAGTTGGTGCTCGACACGCCGTTGGCCGACGACCAGCGGCAGAGCCTAAAGACGGTGAAATCCGCCGCTGACAACCTGCTCGGTATCATCAACGACCTGCTCGACTTCTCGAAGATCGAGGCGGGTAAACTCGAATTGGACGCCGGTGACTTCTCCCTGCGAGCGGCGGTATGCGATACCCTGCGCGCACTGGCCGTACGCGCCCACCGCAAGGGACTTGAGCTCGTATGCAATGTGCAGCAGGACGTGCCGGACGCGCTGATCGGAGACGCCGGCCGGCTGCGCCAGGTGCTGTTGAACCTCGTCGGCAACGCGATCAAGTTCACCGAGCGCGGCGAGATCGTCGTGCGGGTCGATGCCCCCGAATCGGTGCCGGGCGAGGACATCAGCATACGCTTCAACGTGTGCGACACCGGGATTGGCATCCCCCCCGAGAAGCGATCGACGATCTTTCGGGCGTTCGAACAGGAAGACACGTCGACGACGCGCAAGTACGGCGGCACCGGCCTGGGACTCACGATCTCAGCCCAACTGGTGGCGCTCATGGGCGGAAGCATTGAGGTGGAGAGCCAGGTCGGTCGGGGCAGTACCTTCTCCTTCACCGCTCGATACGGACGGCAGGCGCATCAACCGCCGGCCGATGCCCACGCGCCGCCGGTACTGCTCCGCAACCTGAGGGTGCTGGTCGTCGATGACAATGCCGTCAATCGCCACATCCTGGAGCAATGGTTGCGCGAATGGCAGATGGAGCCGACGTCGGTCGGGGACGGAATGGTGGCCATGGACGCCCTGTGGCACGGCGTCGCCGTGGGCAAGCCTCACGCCCTGCTCCTGCTCGACGCGCGCATGCCCGACACCGACGGGCTGACGTTGGCCGCGAAGATCCGCGAGAGAGCTGAACTGTCCGGCAGCCGCATCATTCTCCTCACCTCGGGTGACCGTCCGGGCAATCCCGCGCGTTTGCGGGAGTTACGCGTAGATGCCCAGTTGCTCAAGCCGGTCCAGCGGGACGAGTTGCTCGAGGCGATCTATTCGATCATGAGCGGGACGAGCAGCGGCAGCGCCGTAGCAGCGCCGCTCGGGCCGTCCCCCGATCCTGCGCCGGTGGCGCCGCCGGCCATCGCGCCATTGCGCGTCCTCGTGGCCGAGGACAGTGAGTTCAACGCCGAACTCATGGAGAAACTGCTGGTCAAGCGTGGCCACAGCGTGCGGGTGGTGAGCAACGGACGGCAAGCATCGACGCTGGCGGACGCCGACGACTTCGATCTCCTGTTCCTGGACTTGCACATGCCCGAAATGGATGGCTTTGAGGTGATCCGGTCGATTCGCGAGCGAGAACAGGCCACGGGCCGGCATTTGCCCGTCATCGCGCTGACCGCCCGTTCGCGTAAAGAGGACCGTGAACACTGCCTCACTGCGGGCATGGACGGTTTCCTCGCCAAACCGATCCAGACGGAAGATTTGTGGGCGACGATCGATCGCGTCATGGGTGGCGCAGTTGCTCCTGCGCCAAGTGATCGGCCCACCCCGGCGTCCCCGCGCCTGGTCGATCCGCGCGTGTTGTTGGCCGCCTGCGGAGGCGACGCGGTCATTCTTAAGAGCATCTGCGATACGCTGCGCGCACGACTGCCGAATTACCTGGCGGCAGTTCAGGAAGCCTTCCTGGACCAGGACGCGCCGCGGTTGCGCGGTGCCGCTCATAAAATGTTCGGGATGGTGGCGGCATTCTCAACAACGGCCGGCACCCTAGTCTCTGACCTTGAAAACCGTGCGGCCAGCGGACAACTCCAAGAGGCCGCGACCCTGATCGAGCAACTGGACACAATCGCACGCCAGTTACCACGGGTGGTGGACCACCTATCGATCGAGAGCCTGCGACGCGAAGCTGACAACGGCGACGACCGCAATGGAAGTTAATTGCCGCATCCCAATAAACTCGATCGCGCTAGGTTCAAGAGACCAAGGCCCACGAGCCGGTTGATTGCGATAATTTCAGTTTCCGAAACAAAGTGCACTCGACAGGAGTCGAACCTGTAACCCTCGGTTCCGAAGACCGATGCTCTATCCAATTGAGCTACGAGTGCGAGGGGCTAGATATCCTATCGAAAACGCCGCCTGCCGTCTATTCGCCCACGCTCGCTTAAACGCAAAAACCGCGAGCCCATCGCGGGTCGCGGCTTTCGCAATGCTCGCATGATCCCATCAATCTACCGGCTATACCGCAGATCCATCTGAAAATCCGCAGCCCGTGGCGACGTGCTGTTGAACGTGATCCGCTCCGTCGCCCCCGGCTCGAGCGACTTGCGGTTCCACGCGATGTTCTCCGGCAGCGGCCGCCCCTGCTCGTCCACGAAGTTGTACCGGTACTGCACGTGCAACACCTGGTCGCCCGTGTTGCGCAGCGGAACCGTGACAAACAGCAAGCTAGCCGCATCGCGATAAGTGCTCGGCCGATCAATCGCCGTCGACTGCTTCAAGTCCTCGGCATTCAATCCCGAAATCTGCACCTGAGGCGGCGCATACCGCTCCGCCCGCCCCTCCCGATACGGCGGTGGATTATTCGCACAACCCGCCACCAACCCAAGCACCGCCACCACACCCAACCAATTCTTCTTCACCATAAGTGTTTCCTTCGTGCCCTTCGTGTTCTTCGTGGTTATCTACTTCTTCTCCGGCTCCGCCGCCGGCGGTGGCGTGGTCGGCGCTGCGCGCGGCGCCGGCTCCGTACTGCTCCACGACTGCGTCATGTCCATCATCAGCTTCCGCGCCATGAAGCGCGTATACCGGTTCAACGTCGTCTTCTCCAGCGGCGGCGGGATATCCACCACCGCCCGCCCCACCTGCTGCCCGCCCTTGATGTTCAGCGCCTCGCCCACGAGGCGAAACTCCAAGCCATATTGCGTCTGCCGCGTCGGGTGCGCGGTCACCTGGATCAGCACGTCCGTATCCAACTGCTGCGCGATCTCGCGCATCGCCTGCGGCCGACCGCTTTGCAGATCCTTCACCTGCTCGTCGCTCAGCCGCTGCCGCGCCATCGTCGGCGACATGATCTCGATCGTCCCTTGGCACGCCAGGAAATCCGTCAGGATGTTTTCGATCGCCTCATAGTCGAGGGACCGCGCGCCCGCCTCGTCATATTCACCGTGCTTCAAATACGGACGATCATATCGCGGCTCGCCATAGCGATCCGGCCTACGCATCTCCTCGGCCCGCGCACTCGCCGCCGTTTCCTTGTTCGCCGGTAGGACCGCTCCCTCCAGCGTGCGATTCACGAACACCGCGATCCGAGGCCGCCCCACCCCGCGATACGCCGTCTCAAATCGCCCCTGTTCGGGCGTCTTCTGATTCACCAAAGGCGGATCATCAAACGGCGGCTCCGGCGGCAGATCCCGATCGTAAAGTCTCGATTGTTCCGGAAGGGGTTTCGGACGGTCATACCCGCGCCGCACATCACCATCCGGCGCCACCACCGGCACGCGCTCCACCGGCGCGCTCTCCGCGCACCCGCCGATCATTCCCGTCAACATCCCCAGCCCGAGCAATGCTTTTGCGATGCCGCGCACGTGTCGTCTCCTTCTCTACGCAGAGTGTATGACACTCATCGGCCAGCAAAGGATTGCCCCATAAAGGGCAATCGCGCGCCGCCTGTTCTCAAATCCAATCCCATGCTATCGTTATCCTAGACACGCCCCAAAGCCGAACGTCGGTTAACCGCCGAGCCCGCCTTTGGACGATTTTCCGTGTCTCACTCAACGGGCGTTTCGATTTCCAAATGCCCCGTCCAGAGTTAGCCGACAAAAACGGCAGGACGCACGCATCTTTTCAATCAGAGGAGCCGACCATGCCATCGTTTCGCAAGTCCATCGCCGCCCTCAGCTTAGCCGCCATCACCGCCATCGCCGGCTGTGCCTCGGACCACAAGCCCGAGGGATACAACCGCGAACGCCCCGACGTCACCGACATCAACTCGCGCGACCGCGGGCTGCAATCATCCGAAGTCGTCGAAGCGTCAGAAAAATTGGCCACCGAGTTGCTCTCCCTGCCCGAGGTCACGCAATCCTCCCGTAAGCTGACGGTCGTCTTCACCAACCTCGAAGACCTCACCCGCCGTCGGCAATTCAACTACGACATCTTCCTCGAACGCCTGAAGACCGAGATGTCCTATAAAGGCCGCGACCGCATCGCCTTCGTCACCAATCGCGACAAGTTCTACGGCACGCGCAATAAAGAGCTCGACCCCGTCCGCGGCGAGCGCGACGACTTCGGCCAAGGCGATGGCAGTCGCCGCGGCGCCACCGCCCCCCCCGCCAACCGCATCCAGCCCGACTTCGCCCTCACCGGCAAGGTCATGGACCTCCCCAACCGCGGCACCGACTACTACCTCTTCACCTTCAGCCTCAACGACATCCGAAGCGACGGTGGCGGCACCGAAATCCCCCTCCGCTACGAAGTGCGCGTCCGAAGGTAAATTAAGACGAAGATGGAGGATGGAAGATAGAGGATGGCAATGGTGCCTCTTTCCATCCTCCATCCTCTATCTTCCATCCTCGTATTCACCATGACTAATACTCTAGCGACGACCGTCATCCTCACGCTGCTCGCCGGTTGCGCGAGTAACAACACCGCCGTCTCCCACGGCAAAACCACCGCCCTCGATTCCGCCAACCTCATCGAGATGACCGAAGACATGACCGCCAAGATCCTGCGCGATCCCGAGATCCAATCCGCCCTCAGCCAGAAGACCAAGCTCAAAGTCGTCATCCAACCCGTCGAAAACAAGATGATCGGCGAGGTCCTCCCCCGCGGCGCGAAGGAAGCTTACATCGCCCGTCTCCGCTCACTCCTACAGGAACGCGCCCCCAACCAATTCACCTGGGTCGTCAACCGCGACGCCTGGTACAACCTCCGCGACAAGGAACTCGACCCCGGCCCCGACCCCACCCGCGTCCAGCCAGAATACGCCCTGACCGCCCGCTTTTCCTCGATCACCGACGAATCTTCCAAGCACCGCAGCTCCTACTATCTCTGCGTCTACAACCTGACCGACATCAACACCGGCCAAACCCTCTGGACCGACAAGTACGAAGTGAAGAAGTCCGCCGTCAAAGGCTTCCTCGATTAACAGGTGGCACGGGCGCAAGCGCCGGTGGAAACGACGAACAACCATGAGTACCGCCAAACCCTTTTGCCTTTTGCCCTTTGCCTTTTGCCTTCTTCTCGCAACCGGTTGCGCCGCCACAAAAGAAGAACGCCAAGCCAAGCGCGCCGTAGACGACTACCTCTACGGCAACTACGACCGCGCCGCCGCCAAGCTCAAACCCCTCGCCGACAAGACCGACGAAAACTTCGTCCTCAACAACGCCCGCCTCGGTTCCACCGCCCTCGCCGGTTACGACCTCGACCAGGCCGAATCCGCCTTCCTCAACGCCTACGAGGTCATCAATTCCACAGGCGTCAACTCCGGCGGCCGCGGCGCTGCCGCCGCCATCATCAACGAGAAACTAAAAGTCTGGAAAGGCGAGCCCTTCGAAAAGGCCATGGTCAACTACTACCTTGGCCTCGTCTACTACATGCGGCACGACTACGAAAACGCCCGCGCCGCCTTCGAGAACTCCCTCTTCAAACTGCGCGATTACGGGGAATCCAAAAACAAGGACGACGAGTACCGCAAGGTCGAATCCGACTTCGCCCTGGGCTACCTCATGCTCGGCAAATCCCAGCAGCGCCTCGGCGACGACCAGGCCGCCCGAAAAAGCTTCGACCGCGTCGTCGAGCTCCGCCCCAAGCTGCGCGCCCTCGCCGACGAGCGCCGCAACGCCGAGTCCAACGTCCTGCTGGTCGTCGATTTCGGTTTCGGCCCCAAGCGCGTCACCAGCGAGTACGACGGCGCCTTCGTCGGCTTCGCCCCGCGCCCGCAGGAGATCGGCCCCATCCCCCTGCCGCGCGTC
Source organism: Phycisphaerales bacterium (assembly GCA_028291615.1). Classification (GTDB taxonomy): domain Bacteria; phylum Planctomycetota; class Phycisphaerae; order Tepidisphaerales; family Tepidisphaeraceae; genus RYN-433. The sequence goes on from JAQGHM010000097.1 coordinate 13,939, forward strand.
ACCGTAGATGGCAAACCCATCGGCCCCCGCGCCGCCAACTACGACCTCCCTCCCGTCGATCTCCTCGCCCTTGCCCAGGAGAAACGCTGGCAGGACATCGACACCATCCGCGCCACCAAGGACATCATCGGCACCGGCCTGATCGCCGGCGGCGGCTACGAAGCCTTCCGCGCCGGCAACTCCCGCAACCGTCACCAGGGCCAGGACGCCGCCATCGCCGCCGGTCTCATCGCCGGTGGCCTCCTCCTCAAAGCCTCCAGCCAAGCCGACACCCGCACCTGGGAAATGCTCCCCCGCACCAGCTTCGTCATCCCGCTGACCCTCCCGCCCGGCAAGCACGACATCACCGTCGACTTCCCCGAAGCCCGCAGCCAATTCCAAACCTGGCGCAACCTCGAAGCCCCCGAAAAAGGCGAAGCAACCTACTACTTCCGAATGGGCAACTACAACCAGGGCCCCTACACCTGGCCGCCACCCGCCCTCGCCGGCAAGTCCACCTCCGCCTCCCCCAGCGACCGAACCGAAGTCGGTACGATCAAGCCCTGAAGCGCGTCGCCACGCCGGATTCGGAGCATCAGGCGACGACCCGGATTGTCTAACGTCGCCCCGCCATTTCCCGCCTCAAAAACCCATACGCCCTCCCCATAGCCCACAACAGGGTAATGGTCGCCGTCACCCCGGCGTCCTTATCATCATCAAACAACCATGAACCCTGCAACCCTACATCCCGATCACTTGGAACAACACGACCGCGACTCCTCATCCACGGCCGACAACCTCAACGTCGATCGCCTCACGCCCGCCTCCCACTCCTACCTCGAGCCGCAGGGCGAAGGCATCCTCTTCGCCGCCTTCTGCCTCATTTCCTCCCTGATCATCTACTGCGGCGTGCTCCTGATCCGCTTCCTGGGTTAAGGATCAAAAAGAAAACCCGAACGGCATCCACCGTCCGGGCTCGCAGTCCATTATTCAAAGCCGTTCAGGCTCAGTGCGTCTGAAGATCGACGTTCTGTTCGAACATCTCTTCCACCGTCACCTGCCGCTCCAGCAGCAGCGCGCGTCGGCCTTCGCCGGTCGCGTCGAATTCCACTTCGTACGCGACCGTCGGCGCGAACCATGTGCTTCGGACAACCCCCAACTGTCCGCGCTGGAGCTCCAGCTCTGGAATGTCCTGGTTTAATCGCACGAAGTCGTCGATGTGGGGCTGTCGCATGGCTGATCCGTCCTTGTGGGTGAGAGTGCCAGAAGCGCTCATCCTTAAGCCTGGTGGACTCTCAAAGCCGTGGTTTTTTTTGTGCCGCAGTTGGCACTGCAATCAACTCTAATAACGCTAAGACGCGATTCGCAACCAGAAATTTCGGTAAGTCGAGTTAATTTTACATACTAATCCACACCATCACCCATCGCGCCAGAGTTTGGCTAGAATTCGCATCACGTGGACGGCAAACTCACCACTTTTCAGCGCGCCCTGCTCCGCTGGTACGACCGCCACCGCCGCGATCTCCCCTGGCGCGTCGCGCCCGGTTCTCCCCGATCCGCCACGCCCGATCCCTACCACGTGCTGCTCAGCGAAACGATGCTACAGCAGACACAGGTCGCTACGGTAGTGCCGTACTTCCTGCGTTTCATCGAGCGATATCCCACGCTTGCAGACCTGGCCGCTGCCGAGCTACAGGACGTCCTGCGCCTCTGGCAAGGCTTGGGCTACTACAGCCGCGCTCGAAACCTGCACGCCTGCGCTCGGCAAGTTATGGCCGACCATACCGGTCAGGTACCGGAGCACGTCGAGAAACTGCTGAGCCTGCCTGGCGTCGGCCGCTATACCGCCGGGGCGATCGCCTCCATCGCCTTCAATGCCCGCACGCCCATCCTCGACGGCAACGTCACCCGCGTCCTGTGCCGCATCGATCGGATCGAATCCGACCCGCGCGATCGTCCGACGCAATTGCGACTCTGGCAACGCGCCGAAGAGATCCTGCCCACCCGTCGCGCTGGTGATTTTAACTCGGCGCTAATGGAACTGGGCGCAACGGTCTGCGTCCCGAGAAATCCGCAGTGCCTCGTCTGCCCCGTCCGTACCCACTGCCAAGCCTTCGCAGCCGGACTACAGGACCGGATTCCCTTGCCCAAGAAGACCAAGCCCACCCCCCTGCACCGCCGTTACGTCCTCTGTCTTCGTCACGGCCGGCAATTCCTGATCGAGCAGCGCCCGGCCAAGGGACGTTGGGCGGGCCTTTGGCAGTTTAAGACCCTCGAGTCCCCCGTCCGCCCCTTCTCCGCCTCTCAACTCGCGCAGCGGCTAGGCTTTGCAATTTCCAAGCCCCAGCAACTAGGTCGCATCCGCCACGCCCTCACCCATCGCCGCTACGAGTTTGACGCCTATACCGCCAATCTTGCCGCCCCACCTGCCGCCGGGCAGGTGTGGGTTACACTCGCTGAGCTTGACGCTTACCCCTTGTCAAAGCCTCAGTTAAGCATCGCGGCCTTGCTCGCCAGTGGCCCGGTGTAGTCCTGTATTGTAAATCTGGGTTGTGATGGAGACCGACACAATCACGCCCCCGCAACCCCCGCGCACGTTGACCGTGCTGGGCATGCTGGCGCTCACCGCGTTGACCTTCAGTTACCTGGCGGCGTACGCGCTGACCAACGCGCTGGTCGCCGCCCAGGTGATCCAACCCTGGCCGCGCGACCACGACCCGCGCCCGCGCCGACTCATCGTCGGGTTCTGCGTGCTCATGCTGATTTTCATGGTCGTAGGCGAGATCTTCCGGCGCCTGAGCAAGAGCGAATTCAAAGCCATCGACGAGATGGCCAATGCGGCGGACAAATCATTCGACGACAACGAGCAGGTCGCCTGAACCATGATTAAATTCACCCCTGGATGCTGGCTCACGCCAGCGATCGTGCTGGTGTCCGGTCTGGGCTGCGCAAGCAGTCCGGAAACGGGTGCGCCCATCGCAAGCGTCGCCGACGCCCAGACGATCATCGCAATCGCCCAGCCAAGCACGCGCCCTATTAAGATCTACAAATCCAGGGCCGCCACGACCCAACCCGTGGCGCGGAGAATCGTTCGCGCCCGTGTCGCGCCCAAGCCTGTCATCGCCAAAGCCAAACCCGCTCCGGACCCCAAGCCGCTTCCCGAAACCTGGGACGGCACAGGCAAATGCGAAGGCATCGCCTCCTTCTACGCCGGCAGATTCCTAGGCCGCAAAACCGCCAACGGCGAGACCTACACCGGCCGCAAACTGACCGCCGCCCACCGCGTCCTCCCCTTCGGCACGTGCGTCCGAGTGACCAACCTGGAAAACGGCCTGGACGTCATCGTAAGGATCAACGACCGAGGCCCCTTCATCGCCGGCCGTGTAATCGACCTCTCCCCCGCCGCGGCGCGGAAGCTTCACATGACCAAGCAAGGGGTGGTCCGGGTCAAGTTGGAGACAGTCGCGGCGTGGATGGCAGAGTAGTTCACGAACGTCTCGCCGCGCACCTCCCCTTGGTTGAAATAAAAATAACTTTCCCCATTCCCACCCGAATAACCCACATTCCACCCCGCGTGCTGCGCAAACGTGGTCCCAAACGCGCAACACCCCGCGCAAGAGGGAGGAATCATGTGCGACCACAACCCGCTATGCCACTTCAGACCATCGACTAGTAGTCCATCACACTTGGATCGACGGGTAGAGCCGCCGGAGCTTGACGCGGGCGTCGGCGGTCGTGAACTGCCACCGGGCTGCGGCCTTGGCATTGTTCCGCTCCGCCTCCCAGGCCGCGACCT
>JAQGHM010000024.1 GCA_028291615.1 Phycisphaerales bacterium
GCGGGATCGGCGGTGCAGGGGATTGCGACGATGAGCAGGGCGAACAGTAGTGCGTGGTTTAATGCAGAGTGTTTCATGGTGATTCTCGCGATCTCCGGCGGGATCTGGTTTGTTGCCTGTCAGAATACGGCCGCTAAGACGCAAAGAGCGCAAAGAAGAGGGGGAATTCTTGGAAGCTATCAATCCACCCATAGCACTGGTTGGCGGATCGGGACGTTGCGGATTACTTCTTCGTTGGTGGGGTTGGCTTCTAATGTTTTCCAGAGGGCGATGGATTCGGGGTCGTTGAAGGCTTGGGCGGCGAAGAGGAGGGCGGGGGAGCGGACTGGCCAGAATTCGTGGTACATGACGTCGGGTTTGTGGGGCCACTTGGTCTTGTCCTGGATGTAGGGGGTGATGAAGGTGATGGCCTTCTTCATCGTGCGGCCATCGGGGGTGGTGAAGGTCCAGAGGTTGTCGTCCTTTGTCGAGCAGATGTGGCAGATGGTGGCCATGGCGTCGAGGTTGAATAGGGAGTAGCTGTACGGCTTGGTGCGCTTGAGTTCGAGGGGGAAAGAGCCGTCGGGGGCGAGCTGGGTGGGGAGGAGAGTTTTCTTGAAGCGGTCGCGGCAGAGGGCGAGGGTTTTTTCGTCGCCGGTGAAACTCGCGAAGGCGGCGGCCTGCATGACCCAGCAGGTGCCGTGATTGTTTTTGGCGTTCATCTCTTCTTGGCCGTTCTTGCTGGTGGTCAGCCAGGTGAGGTAGTCGGTGAACCATTTTTTCATTCCGTCGAGATCGTTTCCTTCTAGGAGACCCGCCTGCTGAAGCAGGCTCGCCGATTTGGCGACTTCGATGAGGTGGATGGTGTCGATGACGCCGATGCCGCGGCCGGTGGTGATGCCTTTGATGGCTTGGGCGTATTGGAGGTTGGGGTTCATCATGGTGTCTTTGTTGATGAACCAGGCGCGGAGGTGGGTGAAGGCGTGGTCGGCGTATTTTTGTTCGCCGGTGATTCGCCAGGCGGCGGTTAGGGTGGCGATGTGGGTGCTTAAGCGGATCATCGCCAGGCGATGGGCGACGAAGTTGTCGGGGTTGGTCATGCCGTCCTTCTGGATGTAGGGGCCGGCGGGATCGGCGGGGTTGGGCCACCAGTAGTCGCCTTCGGAGAAGAAGTCGTGGGGGCCGCCGGCGGAGCGTGGGGAGGATTGGGCGGTGACGGTGATGGGCTTTTCGGAGAGGAAGGCGGCGGCGGGTTTTAGGACGCGGTCGTGATCGAGTTGTTTGAGATCGAGGAGGGGCGGGGCGGCGGCATGGGTGGTGAGGGCGAGGAGGAGCGTTGTCAGGAACGCGATGGTGCGCGGGGCGCGTTGGGACATGGGAATCCTGCTGGTTGGAGGTGAGGGGATGATCATGCGCGCGGCGGGGAGTTTTGTCACGAGTATTTGCGCCGCGGACTTGGCATGACCTCGGGAGGCAGGAATGCCTCCACTCGGTCATGCGACGACAGACCGAAAGTCTGCCCCACCGGGGGGACAGAGAGGAGGAGAGAGCCGCGTTGAACCAACATCCCATCGACAGCGCGGTAGAGATCGGTAACATCATTGATCAAGGAGAAAATGAAATGAAACGACGAACTGGATATGCGCTGGCGGCGGCGGGCTTGTTGGCTGCGGTGGCGGTATTGGGCGGCGGGGTTTCGCGGCTGGCGGCTGAGGACAAGCCGGCGGGATCGACGGTCTTCATTGACAAGCCGGGGGCGGATGGGTTCGTGTCGATCTTCAATGGCAAGGATCTCACCGGTTGGGAGGGGCTGCCGGAGTATTGGGAAGTGAAGGACGGGGTGATCCACGGGCATGAGACGAAGGATAAGTCGAAGCAGACGTTCCTGGTTTACAAGGACATGGTCAAAGATTTTGAGCTGCGCTACAGCTTCAAATTCGGCGAGGTGAACGGCAAGGTGGAGGGGAACTCGGGCGTGCAATTCCGCTCGAAGTTGGTCGATCCCAAGACGTTTAAGGTGGGCGGATACCAGGCCGACTCCGATGCGGATAACAAGTACACCGGGATCATCTACGACGAGGCGAACATCGCCGGTGGGCGCGGCATCATGAGCAAGCGCGGGGAAAAGACGCACTACACGGCGGATGGGGACCCGAAGAAGCCGCAGACCGAGAAGCTGGCTAAGTCTGATGCGGAATTGAAGCAGTCGATCAAGATGGGCGACTGGAACGACTGCGTGTTGACGGTGAAGGGGAACCACATCACCTACCAAATCAACGGCAACACGACGACGGACCTGACGGATGACAGCCCCAAGGCGCTGACCGAAGGCGTGCTGGCGCTGCAACTGCATGCGGGGTTTACGATGGATATTCAGTTTAAGGATTTGAAGATGAAGAAATTAGAATAGAAGCGGGAAGTCAGAAGCGAGAAGCGAGGATGAAGACGCGCCGCGTTGGCGCGCCCGGCCCGCTTGGGGTGAATCGACCGTCCAATCAAGGGGTTGGTCAGTCGTTGATCTTGATTCGGCTTTGCTGCACGGAATGTGAGGGTTGTCGATTTGCGCCGTCCTGCAGCACTTCAAAGCACTGCGGTAGAGGGTGCGGCTCTGGGTAGAAGCGGTGATTGGGGTTGATGAAGAGCCACATGCTGGCGGCGGCGCAGAAGGCGGCGGCGTAGACGAGGAAGAGGGCGTTCCAGCCGAGGTGATTGAAGATCAGTGCGCCGATGTACGGCTGGGCGCTGTTGCCGAGATTGCCGACCATGTTGATGAAGCCGGTGGCGGTGCCGGCGTAGCGGCCGCCGATGTCGACGATGCTGGCCCAGTTGGCGCCCTGGCCGAAGTCGAAGGCGCCGGCGGCGACGCAGAGGAGAACTGTTGCGGCTTGCGGGGAGTGGACGAAGCGGATGGAAATCATCGCGACCGCGGCCACTAAGTAACCACTGACGGGAAAGATGGCGCGGGCGAGGCGCTTGTTGTCGGTGCGGCGGACGAGGGCGTCGGAGAGCACGCCACCGACGAGGCAGGCGATGCCGCCGAAGAAGAGGGGGAGTGCGGTCATCCATTCTGATTTGGCGAAGGTGACACCGTGGACGTCTTTCAAGAAGCGGGGCATCCAACTGACGAAGAAGCTCCAGCCGAAGCTGGCGCAGATGTAGAGGCCGGCGATGGCCCAGAGGGAGGGGGAGGTGAAGAGGGCGATGAAGAGGCCCGGTGCGCGGTCGTGCGCGGCGAGGGGAGCGGAGGTGCGGCCGGCGGTAATCAGGTCGAACTCGGCGGCGTTGACCGAGCGCTTGTCAGCGGGGTTGTCGCGGAACCAGGGCCAGAAGCAGGCGACCCAGACTCCGCCCAGCAGGCCCGAGGCGTAGAAGCCGAGCCGCCAGGTGGCGACGTGCTCGAGGAAGGTTCCGGCGACGGCGCGGCGAAATGGGTCGGAGCTGAAGGTGCGCAGCATCGAGCCGAAGAGGATGGGTGAGAACGCCCCGCCCCAGCGCGCGCAGAGCCAGAGCAGCCCGCCGGCGCGGGCGCGGGATTGGGCGGGAAGCCAAGCGCCCTGGATGCGGGCCATGTTGGGGTACGCGCCGGCCTCGCCCGCGCCGAAGAGGAAGCGGAAGGTGAGG
>JAQGHM010000142.1 GCA_028291615.1 Phycisphaerales bacterium
GACGTAATACATGGCAAGCCTCCTTTCGGCTGCTGGCGAACGTTGTTGGGACATGAGACACAGTTCCGACAATGTATCCCGAACGCCCGACTGCGAGGCTTGCTTCATAGTTTCAAAACGAAGCCACCCTGTCGGCCGAAAACATGCCGGCTCCGCCCCAAATTCTTTTGATCCCCCACACACGCCTCGCTATCCTGAACCGCAACTTCCTTCAACCAGCGGAGGCCCTCATGCTTCGACTCGCCCGCCTCGTCGCCATCGCCGTCGCCGTCTTCGCCTCGTCCGCCGTCGCCGCCGACCTGCCGCGATACAAACTCCCCGTCGGCCGCGTTCTCTACTATTCCGGCGAAGGTTCCTCCAAGGAACGGGGCGCCCTCACCTCCGACTCTTCTTCCAAATCCACCTGGCGTTTCACGGTCGTTGCCCAGAACCCCGACGGCTCGGCGCGGATCATTGCTCGATCCGCCAGCTCCTACAGCCGCCAGGGCCGCGATGCACCCGAGCGCGTCTCGACCGCCATTCTGGACCTCTACCCGGACGGCCACTACCGCATGGACCGCGATCTGGCGATGACCTTCTCCCCCGCGGTCCTCTTCCCGCGCCTCCCCGCCGACGCCACCGCAGCGGCTAAAGAGTGGCAGAGCGACGTCGAGTGGACCGGCAACCGCACCACTTTTACCCCGCAACCGCCCGCCGGCGCTGGCGGCGCGGGCGAATTCGTCTTCACAGGCGTGCAGGATGGCCCGACCAATCGCATCTACGTCACCACGTATAAATCCACCTATCACTTCGATCCCGCCAAAGGCGTCATCACCCGCGTCGAGGGCGAACACTCCCAGGACTACGGCTTCCACTCCAGAGGTACGTCAACGCTGAAGCTCGACAAGGAAGAAACGCTCGCCGCTGATCAAGCCGAGGCACTCGCGCGCGACTACGCCACCTTCACCGATGCCGTCAAACAATACGGCGATCAAATGAAGGCCGTGCACGAGAAGCCCGACAAGGCGGCGGAGATCATCGAGACGGCTAAGAAAACGCTGACGACCGCTGACGGAAAAGTTCAGCACCCCGACGTTAAAACAGAGTTTAAGACCAAGCTGGAGCAACACGATCAATACGCCGGCTACTCCGCGGAGGAGGCCAAGCGGCTGGCAGGCGTCCTCAACAAACCCGCCGCCGACTGGAGCGCCAAGGACCTGAGCGACCAGCCGATCTCCGCCCAATCCCTGCGCGGCAAGGTCGTCGTGATGGATTTCTGGTATCGCGGCTGCGGCTGGTGCATGTACGCAATGCCACAGGTCAAGCAGCTCGCCAGCGACTTCAAGGACAAGCCCGTCGCGGTCCTCGGCATGAACACCGACCGCGACCTCGCCGATGCCAAGTTCGTCGTCAAGGAATTGGGCCTCGACTACCCACAGGTCCAAGCCACCGGCCTGCCCGAAAAGTTCGGCGTCCAAGGCTTCCCCACCCTGGTCATCATCGACCAGAAAGGCACCGTGCGCGACGTCCACGTCGGCTACTCGCCAAATCTTCGCGAGACGGTGTCGAAGAAGATCGAAAACCTCCTGAAGGCGGATGAGCATCCGTAACTTTGGACGAACGGGGTCGGTGCAAACGCAGCACCGCCCGCCGGGGTGATCCCTGGCGGGCGGTTCCCAACAGGCTGCCGGTTGGAGCCTTACTTTGATTGTTGAGTGAAGACGAAGGCGCCTTTCTTGTTGCCTACGAGGACGTCGGGTTTGCCGTCGCCGTTGATGTCGGTGGCCATGACCTGGGTGCCTACGCCGCTGTTGTCGTCGATCTGGTGGGGGATCCAGTCGACGGAGCGGTCGGCGGGGTTGCGCTTGAGCTCGAACCAGTAGAGGACGGCGGGGTCGAGGGGTTCGGCGTCGCCCTTGGAGCCGTGGGCGAAGTAGCGTTTACCGGTGACGATGTCCTTGAGGCCGTCGCCGTTCATGTCGACGAGGTCGATGGCGTGGAGTTGGCTGAAGGTTACGCCGTGGGCGTTGGGTTGTTTTTTGTCGTTGAGGATGACGTTGCGGGTCCAGGTGATCTCGCCGTTGTCGTCCTTGGGGCCCTGCTTGTACCAGGCGAGGCCGTAGCCGTGGGCGACGTGGCTGGTGATGATGTCGTTCTTGCCGTCGCCGTCGACGTCGTAGACGTGGATTTGCGCGCCGCCGGAGCCCATGTCGAGCTTGTGTTCCTTCCAGAGGGTGGCGGCGGGGTCGCCGGGGTTTTCGTACCAGGCGCGGTTGGTGAGGATGTCGTTTTTGCCGTCGCCGTTGACGTCGCCGTAGCCGTAGCCGTGGGTGAAGCGCGCCCAGCCGCCGGGCTTGGTGATGGGGTGGAAGGTCCACTTCTTGTACGGATCGGTCCAGTCGATGGTGGCGTAGCCTAGCGCGCCGAGGTTGGACGCCTTCATGGATTTCTTGTTGGTCTTGGGGTCGGTGACCTCGTCCATGCGCGGGGGGATGATCTTGGGGTCAGAGGTGTGGAAGATGCCTTCAGGCTTGCCGTCGCCGTCGAAGTCGACGAATTGGGGAGACTCGTTATCGACGACGTCGAAGACGATGGTGGATTTCCAGGGTTCGTCCTTGGCTAGTCCATCTTTGCCGGGGTTGGTGTAGATCTTGGCGAACTCGCCGGGGAAGCCGTAGACGAGGTAATCGGGGTAGCCGTCGTTGTTGAAGTCGTAGACGAAGGCGAAGAAGCCGTCCTTGGAGTATTCGTTGTCGGGTTTCCAGGAGCCTTCCTCCTGTTTACCGGTGGGCTTATATATCTGGTGGCGGACTTTGAAGTCGGGGCCTTCCCACCAGTAGGGGCCGTAGACGACGTCCATCTTGCCGTCTTTGTTGAAGTCACCGGCGGCCATGCCTTCGGAGTAGAACTTGTCGGTGAGCTGTTGTTTTTTCCAGGTGATTTCCTGTTGGGCGTGTGCGACGCCGGCGAAAGCGCCGATCGCGAGGGTGAGCGCGGCGGTGAGTGTGCGTTTCATGGTGCGGGGGCTCCTTGCGGACATGAGTTTTAGATCGACGGTGGTTAGGATACTCGACATTGATACGCTGCAACAGTTGGGGCGTGGCGGGGGTAGGTTTGAAGATAAGACCGGAAGGAACGAACATGCTGAAGGTTTCGCTCACGCTTGCCCTCTTGCTGATGCTCGCCACGAGCGCGGTGGCTGACTTACCGCGCGATCCGGCGCCTACGCCTAATCTTTCGCCTGATGAAGCGGTGAAGAAGTTTCGCGTGCCGGAGGGGTTTGAGGTTCGGCTTTTCGCGGCGGAGCCGGATGTGGTGAATCCGGTGTCGATGACGTGGGACGATCGGGGGCGGCTTTGGGTGGTTGAGTTAATCGATTATCCGTATACGACCAAGGAAGGGGCAAAGAATCGCGATCGGGTGAAGGTGCTGGAAGATACGGATGGGGATGGGCGGGCGGATAAGGTTACGGTGTTTGCGGATGGGTTGAACCTGGCGACGGCGATTCAGATTGACGGGGGCGGGGTTTACGTGGGGGCTGCGCCGAACCTGTGGTACATGCAGGATACGAATGGGGATGACGTGGCGGACACGAAGAAGATTCTGCTGACGGGATTTGGGCTTGAGGATCGGCATGAGCTCTTGAATTCATTTTCTTGGGGACCTGATGGGCAGATGTATTTCACGCATGGGGTGTTCACGCAGTCGAAGGTGACTGATCCGGAGCGGCCGGAGCGGGCGCCGGTGAAGTTCAATGCGGGGGTGATGCGGTATCACCCGGGCGACAATACGGTGGATCTGTGGGCTGATGGGATCAGCAACCAGTGGGGAGTGGACTGGGATGGGCGGGGGAATGCGTTTGTGTCCGCTTGCGTGGTGGAGCATTTGTGGCACGTCGTGCCGGGCGGGGTTTACGTGCGGCAGGGCGGGATACCGGGGTGGCCGCACGCATATGACCTGCTGAAGCACATCAACGATCACAAGCATTTTCGCGCGGCTTATGCGGGGATTCAGATTTACCAGGGGGGGGCGTACCCGGCAGAGTACAACGGGACGGCGTTCATCGGCAATATCCATGGCAATTGTATTAATCAGGATAAGCTGGTCGCAAATGGCAGCAGCTTTATTGGGCAGGATCTGCACAAGGGGAAGGATCATGTGGATGATGCATTTTTGAACACGACGGATGGGTGGTTTCGGCCGGTGAGCACGCAGATCGGGCCGGATGGGAATCTGTGGATCATGGATTGGTACGATAAGTATCCCTGCTACCAGAACAGCCGTGCACCGGATCTGGATCGGAGCTTAGGGCGGATTTGGCGCGTGGTTTATACGGGCAAGGAGAAGGGGAAGGCGGTGGCGTCGCGGCCGGCGGGGTTGAACCTGCTGAAGCTGAGTAATGAGCAGTTGGTGGAGACGCTGAAGGACAAGAACGTGTGGATGCGGCGGCATGCGCAGCGGATTTTGAATGAGCGGTATCCGGATCGGGCGGAGGCGGCGGTTTCGGAACCGCTTCGCAAGGCGCTGGCGGAATTGTTCAATGACAAGACGCAGCCGGTGGAGACGCGGCTGGCGGCGTATTGGACGCAGCAGGCGGGGAATAATCGGGTGAGGGCAGATCGTGATCCGGCGTTTACGGATTCAGATGAATCGGTTCGCGCCTGGGCGGCGCGTTTTGCCGGTGAATGCGGGGAGGCGGGGGGCCCGGAACTTGTCGCATTGCGGCGGCTGGCAAGCGACCCGAGCCTGGCGGTGCGCGCGGCTGTTGCGGAGTCGGCGCGGCGGCTTTCACGCCTCGATACGCTTGGTATTCTGCTGGCGCTGCTGGATCAATCGGGCGGGGGCGACGATCCGATGCTGCCGCAACTGACGTGGTATGCGGTGGAGCCGAAGCTGCTGGCGACGCCGGAGCCGTTTCTGGAATTTTATGCGCACAATTCAGTCGCGGCGTCGGGGGCGCTGATCCCGCGTTCGATTGCGCGGCGCCTGTATACGAGCGGCGACGCGAAGATGGTCGATTTGCTGTTTACGTTTTTGCGGACGAATAAGAATGAGCCGGTCACGGCGGTGATGCTGGACGGCATTCTTGCGGGTCACAAGAATTTCATGACTGCGCCGGCGGACGGGGAAGCGCTGGCGGCGGAGCTTGCGAAGAGCGCGAATAAGAACGTTGTTGAGAATGCGAAGCAGCTTGCGACGGTGTGGGGGGCGAAGGCTAGCGTGGCCAGTGCGCTGAAGATGTTGGCGGATACGAAGGCTCCGGAAATGGATCGGGCGGCTTCGGTGAAATTGCTTCGGGGGAATAAGTCACCTGAGGTTCACGCTGCGCTGCTCAATGTTTTCAACGAGTGGGGGCGAGAGGTTTTAAAGCCGGAGGCGCTGCGGGCGTTGGCGGAGGTTGGGGCGGACGGGGATGCGGCGGCGATCTTGAAGTCCTGGGCGGTGCCGACTCCGGCGGAGGTTCAGCGGCTTGCGGCGGAGACGCTTGCGGGGCGGCCGGCTTGGGCTAAGGCGCTACTCAATGCGGTGAAGGAGAAGCGGATCGATGGGGGGGATATATCACTTCCGGCGCGGCGGACGCTGGCGACGCTGGCGGCGAAGGATGATGGGCTAAAGCAATTGATGAATGCGACGTTGGGATCGTATCGTCCGACGCCGGGGGACAAGCAGAAGATTATTGAGGCGAAGAAGGCGGTGGTGATGAATGGGGCGGTGAATAAGGAACGGGGGCATGAGCTGTTCATGAAGAATTGCGCGGTTTGTCATCAGCTTAATGGCGAGGGGGCGAAGGTGCTGGTGGGGCCTGATTTAACGGGCGTGGGGCGCGGGACGCTGGATTTGCTGCTGAATAATGTGATCGATCCGGATCAGATCATTGGGGCGGGGTATGAGAATACGATCATTGAAACTGCCGACGGGGATACGAAGTCGGGGCGGGTGGTGGAGGAGACGGATCTGTACGTGAAACTGCTGAGCGCGGGGCCTAAGGAAGATGTGGTGCCGAAGAAGGAGATTAAGGAACGGCGAGTGAGTCAGAAGAGCGTGATGCCGGAGGGGTTTGAGCAGATCTTGAAGGATGACGAGTTTCGGGATTTGATGCGGTTTGTGCTGGAGGCGCCGGTGGGGAAGCCTTAGACGATTCGGGAACATGGGCACTAGACACGGCTCGCGAGCGAGCCGGTTAAACGGTGGGTGTTCGACAATCGTTGTCGGGGGATCAGGAGAAGGATTTTCCGGGGACGAGTTCGAAGAAGCCGACGCCGTCGCGCTTGAGGAAGCCTTTGTTGGCGAGTTCTTCCCAGACTTCCTTGCCGAAGCCAGCGGGCGGCTGCATGGAGACGATCTTGCTTTTGGCGCCGGTGAGGGGGGAATGTCCGAGGCGGGAGTCTTCGTCGAGTTGGGTCATTTTCATTCGCTTGCGGAAGGCTTTTAGGGCTTTCTTCATGTCTTCGTCGGTCACGGGCATGGGAACTCCTTTAAGTCGATGGAATTTTAGAATCTATCATTTCGCCGGGACATAAAACAGGTAGTCGGCGGTGTAGGGCGCGCGGAATTCCTTGCCGATGTTTGTCTCGGTCAGTTCTGTCGCGGATGGGATGCCGCCGGCGGTTTTGACGCGCTGGATGATGATGACGTCCTTCAGGCTTCCCGCGGCGCTGCCGGGCTTGGCGTTGATCTCGAGCCAGGGGACCGCCGACGGGTCGGGCACGGCCTTCTTGGCTGGGGGCAATTGTCCGATGACGGTGCCGCCGTCGGTTAGCGTCCAGTGGGGGCCTTTGCCGTGGGTGCCGACTTCCTTGCCTTTGTTGTCGAAGAGCCTGGCGTCGGGGGTGGCGGGGCTCCACTCGGGCTTGCCGTTTGCGCCGGCTTTGACGGTGTAGATTTGATCTCCCCTGGCGGAGAAGCGCATCAGCAGGCGCGCGTCTTTGGGCTGGGGAAAGTCGGAAGCCGCGTCCGCCATTTTTACGGGCGGGGCCGTGGTCTGCGGTTTCATGTTGGATGAGCGGTTACAACCGAGGCCGAGGCTCATCAGGGCGCACATTGCTGCCGATATTCTTCGTTTCATCTGTAAGCTCCTTAAGCGCCCATCATAATGCTTTAAGCCGCGCGCCGCTCCTCGGCGTGACGGTGATAGACGAAGGAGACGCAGAGGAGCAGGCCACCGACGGCGAGGAAGGAGAGGATGCGATAGACCGGCCTGACCTGGGCGAGATCGACGAGCAGGATTTTTGCCAGGGTTACGCCGAGGAGGCCGAGGGCGGCATAGCGGAGGGGGCGAAGTTGCCTGGCGAAGCCGATGATTACGGCTGCGAGGCCTATGACGGCCCAGAGCACTGATAGCGCTACGACCTTTGCCGTGGCGAAATCGGCGAAATTGGCGGCGAAGTAATCGACGGTGCGGAGGGTCTCGAAGTTGGCTAACGCGAAGGCGACGATCCCAGCCGCGACGGCTACGGTTGGGCGTACTTCTTCGTCCAGCCATCTCCTCACCCAAAGTAATAGTGCGGCCAACAACGCGCCCGCCAGCGCCATTGAGTTGAAGATCGGCCACATCGAAAGCGCCGGTTGATTCCATCCCGCGGCGATGGTCTGCAGGCCGTCGAGCGTCAGCCATTTCATGGCGGCGACGCATAAGAGCACTGCGGCCTGCTCGGCGTAGGCAAGTGTCCGGCCCCAGCGCGCGAGCGCTACCAGCGCAGTTGCGCCGACGGTCCAGAGCAACGTCAGGGCGACACCGTGCCACGTCATGGCGCTGGCGAGGACGAAGGCGAGCGTTCCCAGCATCGCCAGGCCTTTTGCCCCTGTCGACGGCCCTTTGACTGTGGATTGGCTCGACGCGGGGAGCATCAACCAGCCGACACCGTGCGCTAGCGCCGCCGTGATCCACGCAAGGATCAGCCACGCCGTCACGTCCTGGCCCCCTGCATGCAGGACTACGGTCTGCAACGAGGCGTCCATGAGATCGAGGGTGAACAGGCGGGCCAGCGCCAGGGCGAGCAGGAGCACCGACCAGACGCGGACGGCGCGGTTTTCACGCCGCCAGCCAAGGGCGGCGAGCGCCACGGCCAGCAGCAGCCACGCGAGGGTGATCGCGACTTGTCCCAGTGCAAGCGGCACGGCGATCGTGACCAGCGCCGCGGCTTGGAGGATGCTCGATCGCGCAAACTGCCGCGACGGGGTTGCGAGCGCGGTCATTGCGTGCAGCGCGGCTAGGCCCACCGCGACGGCGGCGACGGGGTCCAGGTGGAATAGCCCTGGGCCTCCCAGTCCGGTGCCGCGCAGGAGGGCGTAGAAAGCAGCGAAGGCGGCGGCGGTGGTCAGCATCGATAGCGTCGCCAGCGAATTTTCGACGACTCCGGCAAAGCCCGGCACTGCGCTCTCGTCATTCTCGTCGCGAATTCGGAATGCGCGGTGGAGCGTCAGGAAGGCCTCGCCCATGAAGCCGGCGAAGAAGTACGCGATCGCGATCATCGCGAGCGGCTTGTGCAGGCCGCGCATCGGGAACCAGATCACCCACGCGCTCATCCAAAGCGACGTGCAGGTCCAGACGAACCAGCGCAGCGCGCCCCAGCGCGGCTTGAGGTATGCCAGCGTCCAGCCGACGGTTGCCAGCGCGGCGAGGTAGCCGATAAGTGAGAGCGACTCGTCGCGGCCGCTGCGCAGGATCGCGGGCGCGAGATAAGCGCCTAGCAGCGCGATGATGGCGAGGCTCATGACATTCATGCGCAGCGCGCGCCAGATGCCAGCGGCGGCGGCGGCGCAGACGCCGGCCATTGCGACTTGGGCGGAGAAGACGGGCGGGTCGAACATCGTGTGTCCGGCGAAGAACGCGGCCATGACGATGGCGACGCCTGCGCCGGTGAGGGTTCCGGCCAACACGCGCATGTCACGCCGATGCACCCATGCGCCCGCCGCGCCGAAGGTGATGCCAGTGGCGATCGCCGTCGTCACGCGCATCGCGGGTGACATTGCCAGCCAGCCTTGATCCCAGGCGTATTTGAGGAAGAAGAGCACGCCTAGCACCACGACGATCGCGCCGATCCAGCTCGTCCAGTTGCGGCCGATCGTTGCCTCCAGAGTTCTATCTGGCGTGCGTGTGCGGCTGGGGCGCGGCGACGAATGCGCTCGACCGGACCCGGCAACCGCCGGCTTTAGCGGGACAGTCTGCACCTCTTCCGCCGCGTTCAGCAGAACGGCCTCAATCGCAGGCTCGTTGACGGGCTGAATAATCGTCGGGGGTAACGGCGGCGGCATGACCGCCATCGGCGGCTTCTCGACCCGCAACGGCCGGACGCCTCGTCGCCAGTCCAGCGCCTGCTCTACCGCTCCCAGGCGGCTTTCCATGCCCATTATCCGGGCGGCCAACTCGTCCAGTCGATCCAGCACTGCGTCCGCCATGTGCGACTCCGATTGTTAGTGCATGCTATAATATGTCGCCAGAGTCGCCGAGGCAAGTGGGGTTTGGGATGGCGCGGCGGGAAACTTCCGTCCGCGCCGCGGCCGGGCGTGACTACAATATGCCGCACTGTGAACGCCGAAGTGAGCCAATTCGCCCACCTGCTCGACGCCCTTGCCTGCGGCGCGGCGCTGATCGAGCGCAGCGGGCGGATCGTGCACGTCAATCCGCGCGCGGCCGCCATGCTCGGGCGCGACGCGCGGTGTCTTCTGGGTCAGCCCATCCAATCGCTTTATCCGGATGCGGAGGCGCGGGATTTCATCGCCGCGGCGCTTGCCGACATGGACGCGCCGCGCGAAGGTGAGTTTTACCTGCCTACCTCCGATGGCGGGAGGGTTCCGGTCGTCATCTCGGGCAGATCGTGGCGCGACTCGACGGGCGCACGCGCCTATTACGCGCTGACGATGACCGACATCACGCCGCTGAAGGAAGCGGAGGCGGATCTGAAGAATCAGTATCGCATCATCGCCGAACTTTCCAACACGATCCTTGGCCAGGCTGAGAATCTCAAGGACTACAACGACGCGCTCGAACACCGCGTGCACGAGCGCACGCAGGAGCTTCACGAAGCCAACATGGATGCGATCTACATGCTGGCAGTGGCGAGTGAGTCCAAGGATCAGGACACCGGCGATCACGTCCGCCGCTTGCAGCATTACTCACAATCGCTGGCGCGGGAGTTGGGCTTTGCCGCGCGTGAGGCGGAGCAGATCGGTTACTCGGCCATCCTCCACGACGTCGGCAAGATTCACGTGCCGGACCATATCCTCAAGAAGCCCGGCCCGCTCACTGACGACGAGCGGCTTGCGATTCAGGAACACACGACCGCCGGCGAACACATCCTATCGACCAAGCCGTTCTTTCACCGCGCCCGCAAGATCGCCCGCAGCCACCACGAGAATCACGACGGCAGCGGGTATCCGGATCGGGCCGCGGGGCAGGAGATTCCGATTGAGGCAAGGATCGTTCATCTGGCGGATGTTTACGATGCGCTGACGACGCCGCGGGTTTATAAGCGTGCGTGGGACACGTATGACGCGGCGAGCATTATCGAAGAATCCACGGGCAAGATGTTTGATCCGGACGTAATCAAAGCATTCGCATCACTTCAGCAGCGAAACGCCTGGCGTCCCAATCCTGCGATTCTCGATAATTCGCGTAGTCTCGTGTAGCATGACTTCGTAAACATTTCGAAGGAGCTACCCATGACCATGAGCCGCCACTTTCTGGTTGCCGCGTTGTTCACATGCGTTCCCGCGTGCATCGCTCGCGCCGAGGTCAAACCTGTCGTCGAGCATAATAGCGGCGAGCAGGCAACCGCCGAATTCAAGTTCAAGACTGTCCCATCGCCGGCAAAGGACGATGCCGCTGCGAAGGCGAAGTTCACGATCGTCGAAGGGGTGAAGGATGACAACGGGGGCGACGTGGACAAGCTTAATGACGGAAAGCTTCCCAGCGAAGAAGATCAGCCCGAGCAGAACTTCTTCTTCAACGCCGGCACGGAGGGCGGGCGGCTTGCGTTGGACCTGGGGAGCACGATTAACATCAAGCAGGTCAACACCTACTCGTGGCACCCCAACACGCGCGGGCCGCAGGTTTACAAGCTGTATGCCAGCGACGGCGCGGCCAAAGATTTCAGCGCTGCGCCCAAGAAGGGGACCGACCCGGAGAAGGCTGGCTGGAAACTGATCGCCACCGTTGATACCCGGCCTCATGCAGCCGAAGGGGGCGGGCAGTATGGCGTGAGCATTGCCGACCCGGCCGGAGCGCTGGGGAAGTATCGCTACCTGCTCTTCGATATTTCGCGCACGGAATCGGACGATGAATTCGGCAATACGTTCTACAGTGAGATTGACGTCGTAGAACAGAAGTAACCGGCGCGCCACTTAGTCCGGCGTGAACACACGCCGGGCCAAAGTGAAATGCCAACACCAATATCGCGCGGTGGCGCGCGTTACTTCGGTCCGCCCTTCTTCTCCAGCGCCGCTTTTACCGTCGGGGCGAGCTGATCGCCGCGAAGCGACCCTCCCTCCGCCAGCACCGCCCCCGTATCCCCGTCCACCAAGAATGCGGCTGGGATGGAGTGAATCCCGTACAGATCCGCTACTTCCGCCTTCCAGAATTTGCCGTCGTACACCTGCGGCCAGGTCATTCCCTTGTCGGCGGTGACGGTCTTCACCTTGTCGGCGGCATTCGGCTGGTCAAGGGAGATACCGAGGATCTCGAGGCCCTTGGGATGAAACTCCTCGTAGCTCTTGACGAGTCCCGGCACTTCACCCATGCACGGGCCGCACCACGTGGCCCAGAAGTCGAGCATCACGATCCGTCCCTTGTAGTCGGCGGGGAAGTTGACGGCGGTGCCGTCGGTGCGCGTCGCCTTGAAGGGGGTGATTTTCTTGCCCACCGAGTGATCGGGCGGCGGGAGCACTTCGGCAACCGCCTCGTCCGATTTGGCGATCTTAAAGGACCCGCCCGCGGTCATGTCGGAGAGTTTCCATGACGTGCCCTTCACGTTGAACGGCTTGGCGGCGTCGAACATCTCGCCGCGCGAATCGAACTTGCCATCGCCGTTCACGTCGATCATCAGGCGGATGCCGGAACCGGCGGGCCCGGCCGCCGCTTTCTTCGCTCCGCCGGTGTCACCGCGAAAGTCGCCCGAGGCCAGATCATCCGTGAGCATCGCGTGGTAGGTCTTGCCGCTGAGCGTGACGTCTCCTTCGTAGGCGTAGTCGCTGTAATAGAGGAAAGTATCCTTCAGCGGGGCACGTTGGGGATCGTCCTTGTCGAAGCGGTAGGCGCCGAGGCTGACCATTTCCGGTTTGTCGCCGGTCGCCAGCGGGAGCTTGAAGCTACCGGAGTATTGTTTGGTCTTCTTTCCGTTGGGCATCGCGATCTCGCGTACGGCCCAGACGGTGGCGGGGTCGTCGGTGAGATCGCCGTTGGCGTTGGCGTCGACGAAGAGCTTGGCGTCCTTCCCTTCAGGTTCGTCGATGGCCATGAGGTAGGATGCGCCGCCGAATTCGATCGAGCCGTAAAGCGGGGCGGCCAGCTCCGGGGCCTTCTTCAGGCCAGCGGGTTTTTCGGCGGACATCTTGAGTTGGTGCGGTCGGTACCCGCCCATCTTCTTCATCGCGCCCGAGGCGATCACGCCCATCTTGGCTTCGGCCGCCGCATCTTCGCCGCGCGCGGATGTTCCGAGAATCGCCAGGCAAATCGACGCCGCCACCCATTTCGTCTTTCCGTTCGACATGGTCATCTCCTTTGACTGTGGATTACGGTTCCAAAGCTTATCATTGCGATTCTTCTCCGCAAGAATAGATTATCTATGGCGCTATCGATCTTCCGCTGCGTCGCGAGTAAAATGCGCGCCGCATCGCACCCTTTAACCATCTCTGGAGCGACCAACCATGACCAAGTTGACTACCGCCCTTTTCGCCCTGCTTCTCCTTATCCCCGCCGCGCGATTCCTTGTCGCCGAGGACAAACCCGCCGCCGCTGCGCCGCCGAATGCCGCGGCGCCGAACACGCTGACGGAGGATGAGAAGAAGGCTGGCTGGAAATTGCTCTTTGACGGACAGTCGCTGAACGGCTGGCACAACTTCAAGAAGAGCGACATCCGCCCGGGCTGGCAGGTGAAGGAGGGCACGCTGGCGTGCGTCGATCCGAAGAATGCCGGCGACCTGTGCACCGCTGACAAGTACGACTGGTTTGAGTTCTCGGTCGATTACAACATCTCCAAGGGCGGCAACAGCGGCATCATCTATCACATCACCGACGAGGGCGGCGCCGTCTGGGCGACGGGGCCGGAATTGCAGCTTCAGGACAATGGCGACGCCCACGATCCGCAGCTTTGCGGTTGGCTGTACCAGCTCTACAAACCGGAGATCGACCCGAAGACGGGCAAGCCGCTTGACGCGACCAAGCCCGCGGGGGAGTGGAATACGGTGCGATTGATCCTTAGTCCGGAGAAGTGTGAACATTATGTGAACGGTGTGAAATACTTTGAATATCAGCTCGGCAGTGAAGATTTCAACAAGCGGGTGGCGGCTAGCAAGTTCGGCAAGATGGCTAAGTTCGCCAAGTCGGATACGGGGTACCTGGCGCTGCAGGGCGATCATGGACAGGTGTCGTTCCGGAACATCAAGATCCGGCCGATTGAAGCGAAGAAATAAGCAAGCCGATAAACCACGAAGAGCACGAAGAGCACGAAGAAGATAATGAGAGTTTCTTCTTCGTGGGCTTCGTGAACTTTGTGGTTAATCCTTCTTCGCTTGCAGTGTCTCGTGGATTGCGGATAGGAGGGATTTTTCGCCTTTCACGTCGTAGTCCAGGGACCAGATCATCATACCGCCCAGGCCTTCGTCTACCACGTATTTTGCCTTGGCCTTGATCGTGGGGATTCCGTTGTACCAGATCGTGTTTCCGGCCTGATCGGCGCTCTCCGCGCCGGGGTATGCGGCGATGATCGCGGCGTAGGTGTAGTCGCGCTTGCGGAAGGCTTCGCCGAAGCCGTAGCCGTAGAACGGGACGCCTAGCACTGCTTTGTCTTTCGCAAGTCCGCGGCCTAGCCAATAGGCGACGTTCTCCTTGGCGTATTCCATTGAGGAGTGTTGGCCGGGCGATTTGGGGTCCCAGTAGCCGGCGCCGTCGTAGGCCATGATGTTGACGAAGTCGAAAGCGGCCAGTGCGGAGTCGGGCACCTTTTTTCCGCCGTATCCTTTCGAGAGCGCCGACGTCAGCAGTTTGTCTTTTGCCTTCAGGGCCTTAGCCAGATCGGTGATGAATGGGCCATAGTCCTTGTTAATCGATGGACCTTCGATGTCTACGTCGAGCCCGTCGAAATCGTGTTTGACGACGTAGTCGGCTAGCTTTGCGACGAAGCCTGCGCGGTGCTCCGCGTCGATCAGCTTGAAGTACCGGGCCATCAGCGCCTTGTCACTTGATGCCGATCCGCCGCCGATCGACACCAGCACCTTCACGCCTGCGGCGTGCGCCTTGTCGATCAGCAGGCTGTCCTTCTTGTTGAATGACAGGTCACCCGCGTCGTTCGTCGGGTTTTCGAATGCGATATTGATGTGCGTGAGCTTGGCGTAATCGATCGTCCCGGCGAACGTGGTCAACTCCACCCAGTTCGGCACGTACGCCACGACGCGGGGCCGGCTCCATGCAGGGAGAGAGAGGACGATGAGTGGAATAACCGCGAAGAGGCGTCGGAAGGTGTTCATGATGTTTGGGATCATAACACCGAGCGCGAAATTCTTCGGTGACAGAGCCAGCGACCTGTGGGACATTAGTTCTCCGTTATCAACAGGAGTTCACATGGCCAAAGACGTCCTTCCCGAAATTGCACAGCGTTATCAGGTCCCCGAGTACGCCGTCCGCGAGCTCTACCGGCAGCTTGAAGCGAATGGTGGCACCCAGTGCCAGTTCGCCTGCCCGGAATTGTCTGGGCAGATCCAGTGGATGCCGGGCATGGTGATGGTCAGCCGTCCTACCGACAAGGCGCTCAAGGCGCGCGTTGATGGCCTCTGCTGTGAGTTGGCGGCCGTGCTGAGCGGCTCGGACACCGCCGCTCCTGGCGCGCTGGCGCGTGAGTGGGAGCACGAGTCGGCCGCGGGTGAAAGTTGGTGGCCGGCAACGTTTGGTCATCCGACGACCTCCGGCGAGCAGAACGGCATGCGATACGCCTATTTCCCCGACAAGCATCGGCTCCTGATCCAGCAAGGCGCGCGCATCGATTCCTACGAGACCGCCGGCCACCACATCACCGGGGCGGCGCAGCAACAGGGTCACTCCTCGTCGCTCACGTTTTCCACTGATCACGGCCCGATCTCGACCAAGCAATTGAAATGCATTCCGATGTCGTGACTGGAGACGCCTATATGAAGTGGTTCGCCTGCTGCGTTTTGTGCGTCGCCTCGACGGTCGTATCGCGCGGCGAAATTCGCGTGGAGGAGAGCGACCCGAGGATCACGATCGCCACGCCGCAGCTTGAGGCTGCCATCAACAAGAAGGGTTACGTCACCGGCATCGCGGGCGGCAGCTTCGTTGACAAGCAGACCGGATTTCACGATGCCGGCTTTGGGCTCGACATCGTCGACTGGATTATGGAAGGCGGCAGCGACGAGGCGTACCGGGAGCAACTGCCGAAGGAAATGGTCTACCAGTTCGGCAATGCTTATCACGGCAAGACGGCCAAACGCAGCATTGAGGGGCCGCAAATCTGCACGCAGGCGAAGGAGCTTTCGCCAACCATCATTCGCGGTAAGGATTCCGTGGCGATTAAAACCGAATGGAAGTATCGGACGGCGGCTCCGGGTAAGAACGCCGGGTCGAAGTGGGAACAGACGATCGTCTTTCCTGAGGGGAAGCGTTACTTCATCTCCAGCGACCGGATCACGAGCGTCAATGATCTCGCCGCGCCATTCCTCCGACTGGACATGCCCGGGCACATTAAGCACAAGGGCGGCGATACGTTCAGCGAAGTCTACCTGAGCTACCACGGCGCGATTCCCGCCGCGGAGTTTGCCGCGTCATTCGCACCGGACGAGAAGTTCAACTATCAGCGTGGCCGCGACAAAACCCCCGCCCGCTTCATCCGCGCGTATCACCTGCGCGATCCCAAGACGGGTAAGGACGGCCCATGGCTCGCCGGGATGACGCTCAAGCCGGAGGTGGTCACCGAAGCCTGGTGCCACGAGCGCGGGTACGTTTGCATGATCGAAGAATTTGGTCCGCCCGCCGGGCAGGCGATCAAGGCCGGTGACTCGTTCTCGGCTGCGTTTATCGTCGGGTTCTTCGACTCGATTAAGGAGATGGAGACGGTCTACGACCAGTACGCGGGCGCGATCGGGCTGGAGGCGTCGGAAAAGGGGTGGGCACTCACTCGATGAAGCCGCCGGAGGTCATCCTGAGCTTGCGAAGGATCTGGCCCCGAACTGCGAGGCCAAGTGGCTTTTCCGATCTACGCAGATCCTTTGGAGTACCTCAGGATGACGGTTGTCGTGATTGGGCCGTCATCACCTCAGCCGCCTCAAATCGAATTGGCCGTGGTCGTACTTCGACTTGTAGGTCGCGTCGAAATTGGAGGGGGTGATCGTCGCGTCGTACTGGTAAACGCCTCCCTTGAAGAATCCCAGATCCGCCTCGCCTGAGGCCCGCGTCGTCGGCGCGGTGGAGGTGACGTGCAGGTCAACATCTTCATCGGCTGCGAAGATGCCCCAGTACTGGGCGCGAAAGCGGGCGTGATAGGTATCGGACGCAGTCGGTGTGAGGATCGCGCGGAGTCGCCCACCGCCGTGCCCGGCCTCGCTCTTCCAAGTGCCGTCCCAAATCGAAGCGGACGGCACGGACGCCTTGCTCTGCCGCGCCGCCTCGAAATCGCGGTCGAAGGTCGAGCAGCCCGTCAGGGCGATCATCAGCCAGGTCGCGACCAACCAACGTATTGCGTTCATGCCGGCAATGGTAAACCGACCAACCCGCGCCGCAAGTTAAGCCGCGCGCGACGCCAGCCGAAAAGAAAAGTAAGTGAGTCGGGAAACCCCCTCGCTCTATCGCGGTCGGAAAACGCGCGCGGCTGGAGGGCTTCGCGCGGGAGTAGAGCAATACTGCCCGGTGTCATGCAAATGACGCCGGGCGGGGTTGTTTTATGGGAGCAGTAGGCAGAGGGCAGTAGGCGGTAGGCAGAGAAGAGAAATCAGCGGCATTGGACCAGCACGATGGATTGGTCGTCCACGGGCTCTTCCTTCCCCTGCCAGACGACGACGGCGTCTCGCACATTTTTCAGAAGGGCTTCGGGGGAGGCGTTGATGCCGTCGTTGAGGATTTGCACGACGCGATCGACGCCGAACATGTCGCCGTCGGGGCCCTGGGCTTCGAAGATGCCGTCCGACATCACGATCAGCAAGCCGCCGCACTCCATCGACACGACCTCGGTTTGATCGACGGCGAAGTCATCGAGCACGCCGATCGGCGGGGCGGTGGGGTAGAGCACCTCGATCGCGTGCCCCGGCCCGCGGCGGCAGAGGATCGGACCGTGACCCGCGCTCGCCCACGTGAGTTGGCCGCCCTGATCGAGGCAGGCCATGAAGACCGTCACGAACCGCCCGAGTTCCAGATCGTGCACCAGGCGGTTGTTCATGCGCGTGAGCACCCAGCGCGGGTCGCAGTCGATCTCCGAGAGCGCCCGCGCGAGCGTGCGCGCCTGCGAGACGATCAGTGCCGGGGCGAGGCCGTGGCCGGAGGCGTCGCCGAGGAAGATGCCGAGTTTGCCTTCGGAGATCGTCCAGAGGTCGTACGCGTCGCCGCCGGTGATCGATGCGGGGCGGGTCCACCCGACTGCAAGCAGCCGCTCGAACTCCGGCGGGTGCTTGGGAAGCAGCGACTCCTGCACATGCTTGGCCAGGTCCATCTCGCGGCGGAGCTCGACCACCTGGATGGCATCCACCTGCAGATGGTAGCGCTGGATCGCCACCCCGCCCTGGGCGGCTAGCAGTTCGATCGTCTCCTCGTCCTCGCGCTCGAAGAGGCCGCCGATCTTGTTGACGGCCTGGATTACCCCGAGCGGGCGGCCCTTGAGGTCGATCATCGGCACGCTCAGCAGGTTGCGGGTGACAAAGCCGGTGATGCGGTCGATCTCGCGGTTGAAGCGTCCGTCGGCGTAGGCATCGGGAATGTTCAGCGGGCAATTGGTCTTGAAAACGTGCCCGACGATCCCCGCGCCCGCGGGCACGCGGATCGGCTTGGCGCCCAGCGCTACCTTGGTCCATAGCTCGCCGGTGCCGCCATCGTGCAGGAAGATGCTCGCGCGCTCCGCGCCGAGGAGCGCCTGCGTCGCCTTGGCGATTTCCATCAAAAGGTGGTCGAGGTCCGAGGTAACCGCGAGTAGGCGCGAGACCTCGAGGACCTCGCGCATCTTGTCGGCGGAAATAGTGTATTGGCGCGTCATCGGCAGCGGTTGCGGCGCCAAGGATACGGGAACGTGCGGGGGGATGTAAAACTTAGGCTCGAAAAGAACCGGTGCGGTCAGTACTGCGGACCACCTGGATTTACGTCTTTGTTCCACAGCAGGATGCCACCCGCCATTGACTTCACGTTCTTGAAGCCCTGCTGGCGGAGGAGTTGGGTGAATTGGAGCGAGCGTGCACCGCTGCGGCAATGGACGATGACTTCCTCGCCCGCGTGCGGCTTGAGCTGCGCGAAGTGCTGGCCGATCTGCTGGAGCGGGATGAGCGTTGCGCCTTCGATGTGCGTGATCTGGTACTCGTTGGGCAGGCGGCAATCGATCAAGACGAACTTCTCGCCCTTATCGAGCTTTGACTTCACCTCGCGCGGGGTGACTTCCCAATCGGGCTTGAACTGGTAACCGGGGGGGAGACCGCGTGCGTCGAGGGAGGGGTCCGGGGCGGCGCGTCCTGACTCTCCCTTTGCGCCGGACTTGGCGTTTTGGACTTCCTGCTTCGTCTCCTCGAGACTTTTCGGATCGAGGATCGGCACGCCGCAGAATTGTTCGTAATCCACCGGCGCGGTGATCGTCGGGTTCGTGCCGCAGACCGGGCACGTCGGATCGCGGCGGATCTTAAAATTCCGGAATTCCATGTCGAGCGCATTAAACGTAACCAACCGTCCGATAGCCGGCTTGCCGATTCCGAGGATCAGCTTGAGGACCTCGTTAGCCTGCAGTGTGCCGATGATGCCGGGCAGCACACCCAACACGCCGCCTTCGGCGCAACTTGGCACCGAGCCGGGGTCCGGCGGCTCGGGATAAAGGCAGCGATAGCATGGCCCCTGTTCGCCAGTATCTGGGTTCTTCAAGTGCGGCGCGAAGACGGTGACCATCCCCTCGAAGCGGAAGATCGAGCCGTAGACGTTCGGCTTCTTCTGCAGCACGCAGGCGTCGCCGACGCAGTAGCGCGTGGGGAAATTGTCGGTGCCGTCGATGACGATGTCGTAGTCGCGGATCAGGTCCATCACGTTGCCGCTGTTCACGACCGTCTTATGCTCGATCACGTTGCAGTCGGGGTTGACGTCCTTGAGGCGCTTGGCGGCGGCGTGGACCTTGTCCTCGCCGATGCTGCTGACGCCAAACAGGATTTGCCGCTGCAGGTTGGAGGGCGAGACGACGTCCACATCCGCGAGGCCGATCGTCCCCACGCCTGCCGCCGCCAGGTAAAGGCTGATCGGACACCCAAGCCCGCCCGCGCCGATGCAGAGCACCTTGGCGTTGAGGAGCTTCTTCTGTCCTTCCATGCCGACCTCGGGCAGGATCAGGTGGCGCTTGTAGCGATTGATCTGCTCGGAGTTGAGCTGGGTGACGGGAGGTTTGGCGGTGGCGGTGGTGCTCATGATAAAACTCAGGCTGGAGACGCGCGCGGCATACCGAGAATGAAAAGACCATGCCGAGATGCGGCATGGCCCGTCTGATTGGATAGTAGGGATCGTGAGTTAACGCGTCAAGAACAGCCGCTATGCCAGTGGATCGTCCGCCTTGCGCGGGCCGGCATAGACCTTGGGCAACCCCTGCCAACCGCCCGGGCCGCAGTTTCCATTGGGCGGTGGAGGCGGCACCACAACAGACCGCGCATATCCCATATCGACGCCTGCGAGTTCACCGCCGCGTGTTGCCGTGACCGCGCCGCCGCCGAGGGTGGTCAGGTTCCAGCCGTCGCCGCCTGAGACCTGCACTTGATACTGGCCCAGGTCGAGCCCGCTGAACTTATAAGCGCCCGAAGCCAGAGTCATGGTGCCGGCGACGACGTTCCCGTCGCCATCCAGTAGTTGCACGCTGCGCCCGCCCAAGCCCCGCTCCAGGCGATCCTGCCGGCCGTTCCCGTTTTGATCCTCATAGACCGTGCCGCTGATCGAGACGTTGAAGACGAAGACGTTCGGCTGCACGTTGGTCGTCAGCGTGTTGCGGCTGATGATGTCTGAGAGGCGCGTGTTGCGCAATTGATCGAGCTGGCTGCCGGAGAAGTTCCGCTCGAACCAGAAACGATCGCCGTCGCGCAGGCGCTGGAACTGGTCGGTCAAAATCCGGCGGAAGGTCTGCCCCATGCTCGAACCGGCGACGTGGTCCTCCGCCAGGCCGCCGACCCAGAGGTCGATGTTGTCCACCGTGCCATAAAGATTTCTCAGCGTGGTTTGCAGCTCCGGGTTAGAGGTGATCTGTGCGAAGTCGGTGACGCGCGGCAGGCCATACGCCGCCCGCGCGCTGTTGTAATCCGCCAGACCATGATCGCGCCCGCGCTGGATGTTGAGCGATACGAGGTCGAGCCCGCCCGAACCCGGAGGGCCGAAGAGGAAGTTGCGCACGCCGTCGACCACTTTCGTATCGATCTCCTGTGCGCGGTCGGAGGCGAGATACTTCAGTATGGAATCTATGCCTGTGTCCTTGACGACCTGCGGGTTGAAGAACGCCTGGCTGAGCGGCAGCGCGTCGCGTGTCGCGACGCCGTTATTGTCGAGGAACTCGACGTCATCCCCCAGCATGCTGTGCCCGAACCGGAACGCGGCCGTCGAAAACTCATTGGCGATGCCGGGGTTGACGCTTGCGTTGTAGCCCCGATAGGGCGTCAGCGCGTTGTTGCCGAGCAGCGCCGGGAGAAACTCGTTGTATGTGATCGCCTGGATCTCCGCGATCACCATCTGCCTGGCCTTCTGGTATAGCTGCTCGTCGGTCAGCGAAGGATTGGCCGCTGCGAACGAGGCCGCTAGGCGGTTGTGCTCGCGGACGAAGAGCGTCTGAAGGCTGGTCAGCTCGATGTTTTCATTGGCCCGGACATCGCCAGCCAGAAAGAGTTGGCCATCCGGAGAGATGTGAGCGTCGTTGGCATTAGCGAGCAGGCCACTGTTGAGCGGAAGAAGATTGTTGTCCCCGGTCTTGAGCTTCCCGCCGATGAACGTGCGAAGGGCGGCGGCGCGGGTGGCGTCGGAGCCGTAGACCACCGACCCGTCGATGAACGCCGTGATCACGTTGACCTGCTGCCGCGGGTTTGCGCTCGACGTGCCCGTAGCTGGGTCGTAAACCGAGCGGTTGAGCGGGATGACCTGCGTGCCCGTGGAGAACGGATCGAACGAGGGATCGCCGGTGGGGACGAGCACGTTGAACGGATCAGGCGTTGCGCCGCCGGGCGTGAGATCGATGTCGTGGTCGAGGAACTGCCCCCATGCGTAGGTCATGGCGGAGAGGTTGCGATCATTGAGGATGTCGGCGCTCGAAGCTGCGACGGCGTTGCTGACGATCCGCGCGCTGGGCCGGGCAGCACCGGCGGGTGATGAGATGCCGTCCGTGTACGCCGCCAGCGCCTTGCGAAGCAGGTCCGCGCCTGCACTGCCCCAATCGGGATGCGCGAGATTGTTCCCCGCACCGTTAATCGTTGCGATGTCGGCGGACATCAGCCGGCGGAGTTCAAGTTCCTCAAACCATCGTGGCGATCCATTACGCATGGGCGACTCCATCCAAAGGTGAACAGCAACGGTGACGAACGACACGCGACCATCCCCGGAAACGCACGGCCTTGCGGCGCGCACACTTAGCCATATCAAAATCGATGGCGCCGGGCGCTCGCGCGCAGGAGCAATGGGGGGGGTGCATCGACCGCCCCCCAAACCGTGATCAACAGGTTGTACGAAGAGCCGAGCGCGGCCGGCCCCAATTACGGAAAACGATGTGAGGCCCAAGCCCGGCTAGGCTCAACATATCGATGAATAATTAGGCGGTGATGAGAGCGGAAGAAAATAATGATGCCCGCAAGCGTCAGCGCCTGGCGGGCACCGCGGCCTTTTGAAATTCTTCCTCCGCGTGCACGAACGCCGAGACGCGGGCACGCATCTGTCCGGCGATCTCCGGATGCTGCGCCGAGAGGTCGCACCGTTCGTCCGCGTCTTGTGTCAGGTCATACAGGCGCTCGTAGGCGTCGCTGAAATTATAGATGTACTTGTAATGTCCGTCGGTCAGGCCGAATTGGTACCCCGCCAGGTCCGCCAGCAGGTAGACCCGTCCCGGATGATCCGGGCTGAACAGGCTCGCTCCCTGCCAGTTGGCCGGTGGCTCGATGCCGAGCATGTGCGCCAGCGTCGGGTTGATATCGACATGCCCGCCCACCTGCGGCAATCGCCGGCCCGTTGGGAAAAGCCGCGGGTTCCAGAACATCAGCGGCACGTGCAGGTTCTCCTCAAACAACCCACCACCATGGCCGATGACATCGTGCGGATCGCCGAAAGCCTCGCCGTGATCGCCGGTGATCACGACCAGCGTATCGTCCGCCAAACCGCGCTCGCGCAGCGCCGCGAAGAGCCGGCCGAGGTGACGGTCCGCCTGGCGCACAGCGTTGAGATAACGGTTCAGATTTTCCGCGTACGGCGGTTTTGCGCCGGCGAGGAAATCGATCGGCTTGGTGTCGGCCGCCAGCGTGTACGGGTCGTGCGTCTGATCCGTCCACGCGATGGCTAAGAAAGGCCGCGATCGATCCGCGTCAATCCAGCGGATCAGGCCATCGATGATGATGCCGTCCTCGGTCCCCCACGAGCTGGCCATCCGCCCGCCCAATTCCGCCGGGCCGCGGACGTCGTCGAGTCCCGCGTCCTGGGCGACGTACAACAGCGAGTCCCACTCCGGATCGGCGGCGGAAAAAAACGCCGTGCGCGCGCCGCGCTCCTTCATCAGCATGCCCAGCCCCTTCGGCATCGTCTGACCAGCCAGCGGACTAAACGCCCACGGTAGGCCCGGGTAAGCCGAATAAAGCAACGGCATGCGCGAGCAGAACGTGTAACCGACGTGCGCGTACGCGTGATCGAAGACGATCGCGTGACTCGATTCAGCGACCAGGTTGGGCGTCGTGTCGTAACGCGAGCCGTAAAGCGACATGTACTTCGCCGCCGTCGATTCCAGCACGATCATAAGCACATTGCGCGGCGGAACCGCAAACTGCGGCAGCGCCGGTCGCCCCCGTTGCGCCGCGGGTTTGAAGTCATTCAGGTACGATTCCGGAAACGGCGTCACCAGTTCCGCCCGGCGGTCGAACAACAACCGCGTCGCCAGCGACACCAGCATCTCGCGATGCGGGCTTTTCCCCGCCCGGCGCACCCACGAATCGGGAAGAGGCTGCGCCCGGAGCACAAACCCGCCGACCATCCACAACACCGCGATCGCCGCGAGCGCCACGCGCGACTTACGCCCCGGCGAAACACGCAACCGCCGGTGCGACGCCGCCACGAACACCGCCACCGCCGCCGACATGCCGATCACCAGTCCGACATCGCAGTGCTCCGTGAGCGACGACCGCAAATCCTTCACGCGCCCCGCAAGTGCAAACATGCGCGCGTTCAGCGGATAACCGAGCATGCGCATAACACCGACGTTGGCCACCGCGTAGACCCCCGCGAGCGCGCATAATCCCAGGAACATAAACCAACTCGCGCGCTGCAACCGCGGCCGATTTGCCGTCACCCGCAGCGCCACCGCCGCCAGGCCGCCGATTGCCAGCGCGAACAGGATGTCCTCCGCACTGACCGCCACCAGTGTCGAAAAGTAAGGCCCAGCCTCGAACTGCCGCCAGACCAGCACCCCCTTGGCCGCCACGAAGATGATCGCCAACAACAACGTGGGCAGGAAAACGTGGCGATAGCGCATACGTCAAATATTAAGGATCAGTTAACCCGGCCGCCAATGTCGAATCGCTACGGCATACCCATCAGCGCGCCGCCCAAACTCCATCCCCGCTTGACATCCCACCCCCCTTGCCCGAAAAGTTACCCCCTGAACAGCTACCTTTTCGCGGAGGAAACGACATGCCGGTCAAGTACGGTGTCATCGGGTGCGGAGCCATTGCGCAGCGGCGTCATATTCCCGAATGTATGGCCAACCCGGATTCTGCCCTGATCGGCATTGCCGAATTCAACCAGGCCCGATGCGAGGAGCTGGGCAAGCAATACGGCGTCAAGTCCTACTGCGACCACAAGGACCTGCTCAAGATGGGCGAGATCGACGCCGTCGTCGTCTCCGGCCCCAACGCTCTTCACGCCCCGCAGACGATCGACGCCCTCAACGCCGGCAAGCACGTTCTCTGCGAAAAGCCCATGGCCGTCACCCGCGAAGAAGCCCGCGCGATGATCGATGCCGCTAAGAAGAACAATAAGTACCTCATGATCGGCCTCAACCAGCGCCTCATGCCCCCGCACGTGCGCGCCAAGGAAATTCTGCAGACGGGCCGCCTCGGCAAGGTCCTCAGCTTCCGCACCGCCTTCAAACACCCCGGGCCCGAAGGCTGGAGCGTCGACGCCGCCAAGAGTTGGTTCTTTCGCAAGGATCAAGCCTTCATGGGCGTCACCGGCGATCTCGGCATCCACAAGGCTGACCTCATGCGCTGGCTGCTCGGCCAGGAATTTGCCGAAGTCAGCGGCATGATCACCACGCTCGACAAGCGCGACGGCGAAGGCAACCTGATCGCCCTGGACGACAACGCCTTCATCAACCTCAAGACCAACGACGGCGTCATCGGATCCATGATCCTCTCGTGGACCAACTACGGCCAGGAAGAAAACTACACCGTCCTCTACTGCCAGAACGGCGTCATGTCGCTCGGCACCGACCCGACCTACGGCGTCGTCGTCGATTACAAGAACGGTGAGCGCGAACTCCACAAGCTCGGCGCAATGTCCACCAACGCCAAGCAGGTCGCCAGCGGCGTCATCGACGCCTTCACCCGCTCCATCCTCCATAATCAGCCCCCCGAAATTAACGGCACCGAAGGGTACAAATCCCTCGACGTCATCCTGACCGCCCAGGAAGCCGCCAAGGCTGGCAAGACAATGAAGATCAGCGCGTAGGACCAATGTTCGATCAGGACCTAAAGCACCATTGGTGGGGCAGACATTCTTGTCTGCCTTTGTCTTTCTGTCTTTGCATCTGCCTCCTAAGCGCAACCCTCCACGCCGCCGATCCCGCCGGCGTCCAAACCTCCGACACCGGCATCAAACATTCCTTCCTGGTCTGCGGCAACTCCACCGCCCTCATCGGCGAAGACGGCACAATCACCGCCTCCTTCCCCTACAACACCCGCGACGGCTACATCCTGCCCAGCGGCAACCTCCTCCTCGCCGTCAGCAAATCCAAAGACTTCCCCGGCGGCGGCATCGTCGAGCTCACCCGCGACGGCAAAATCCTCTTCTCCTGGAAAGGCACCCAAGCGGAAGTGAATAGCGCCCAGCAAGTCGAAGGCGACCACATCGTCACCACCGAGGCCGGCCCCAAGCCCCGCCTCCTCGAGATCGACCGCGCCGGCAAAACCCTCGTCGAGTTCCCCCTCCAGTGCCAATCGACCAACGCGCACATGGAAACGCGCATGAGCCGCAAGCTCCCCAGTGGCAACTACCTCGTCCCCCACCTTCTCGACAAGGCCGTCCGCGAATACACGCCGCAAGGCAAAGTCGTCAGCGAATTCAAGACCCCCGAAGACCCCAAAGAAGCTTGGCCCTTTACCGCCATCCGTCTGCCCAACAACAACACCCTCATCGCCTGCACCCACGGCAACCTCGTGATCGAAGTCGATAAGGACGGCAAGGAACTCTGGCGTCTCGCCAACGCCGACCTCCCCACCCCCCTGCTCAAAGACCCGTGCGGCGCGCAGCGCCTCGCCAACGGCAACACCGTCATCACCAGTTACGGCGCCGCCAAACCCAACGAAATCAAAATGCTCGAAGTCACCCCCGACAAAAAACTCGTCTGGACTTACAAGAGCAACCTCCCCCACGGCGTCCACGAATTCCAGATCCTCACCACCAACGGCAAACCCGAACCCGCGGCAATGAAACGAACCGCATCGTTAAGGTTTAGGCATCTTTTCCGACAAACTAGGCTGCGTCGTCGCCTTCGGCCGTTGCGACAAAATCTTCGCTCCCGGCGTCGCATTCGGATCGTACTGCACCTGGTCATAAAGCGGCCCAGTTGGCAATTCGCGATCCAGCGCCGGCGTCAGCGAAGGCACCAGCGGCGGCGCTGACGACTGCCGCACCGGCGCTGCCGACGGCACCGCCCCTGCCACCCGTCCACTGGCCTGCAGTCCCTGCTGCAACGTCTGCGGATAACCGGGCTGCGGCCCACTGCCCGCGATGCGCATCCCCGCCTGCCGCGCCCCTTCCACGTTATATCCCGGATTAAATAACCGCGCCTCCGGCATTCCGGCCGCACGCTGCAGCGCCGATTGCCGCGGCAGATAGTCCAAAACCCCATTAGGCGTCAGCGGCCCCGCCGCACGCCGCGCCATCTCCAGTTCCGACGGCAGCACCCCCGACCGCCAGATCGCATACCGTTCCTCCGAAGGCAAGAGCCGCGTCTGATACCCCCGCTCCTTCGCTACCGCATCGTTGCCGTACAGCTCGCCGTTGACGCGATTGTCAACCTGCCCAACCTGGTTATCAATTTGGTACTGCGCCCGAGCAATCGCCGGCCACAGCATCAAAGCAAACGCCGAAACAACGACCAAATGGTATCGAGGAAACATGTATATCCTCCAGCAAATGTCGCGCCACCCCAGGCGATCGTCTACTGCATTCTAGCCCGCCGTCCGGCCCCTATCGACCTACCTCGGCAATGGCGGTGGTCGACGCTCATCCGCGGCTGGCCGATACGCAAATACCATCAACAGCACCGCGGGCGTCAACAGTCCCGTGATCCGCGAATAAATCACGTAAATCACTGCGTGGAACATGCTCCAAGCGGTCGTTCCACCCAAATTCGTGATCAGCCGGCTGAAGAGATCTC
>JAQGHM010000239.1 GCA_028291615.1 Phycisphaerales bacterium
AGCAGGGCGACGATAATTCCCATCGTCTTCTGGGCGTCGTTGCCGCCGTGGGCGAGAGAGTAAACGCCGGCAGAAACGAGTTGGAGCCGGCGGAACAAGGTATCAACCCGGTGCGGTGTGGATCGCCTGAAAATCCAGGAGATCGCGATCATCAGGATCGCCCCCAGGACAAAACCAACCAGCGGCGCAAGGAAGATCCACTTGATGATCGGCGTCCAGCCGGCGAGTTTGAGGACCGGGAACCCGGCCCGCGCGACAGCGGCCCCGGCGAAGCCGGCGAGCAGCGCATGCGACGAGCTGGTCGGCAGCGCGAGCAGCCAGGTGATGATGTTCCAGACGCAAGCGCCGATCAGCCCGCCGAAGACGACGTAGATGTCGACGTGCTCGGTGTGGATGAGGTCCTTACCGATCGTCTTGGCGACGCCGGTGCCGAAGACGAACGCGGCGACGAAGTTGAAGAACGCCGCCCACATGACGGCCTGTGTCGGCGTGAGCACGCGCGTGGAGACGACGGTGGCGATCGAGTTGGCGGCGTCGTGGAAACCGTTGAGGAAGTCGAAGATCAGCGCGACCACGACGATGACGAGAACCAAGTAAAGCACCTGCCCGCTGGCGGGGGCGGTGGTCGGTGCGGTGGCGGCGGCGGCGAGGAACGTGTTGAGCATGATGGGGAAGGATGAAGACGGAAAGGATGAAGGATGACTCGGACGAAGCCGCTTAGCCGTTCTTGAGCACGATCCGTTCAAGCGTGTTGCCCACGTCTTCGCAGCCATCGATGGCGTTCTCTACGTAGTCGTAAAGCTCCTTCCATTTCATGACTTCGAGCGGTTCGACGGCGCCGCTGTAAAGTTTGCTGATGGCGGCGTGGTGGTTGTCGTCGCCTTCAGATTCGAGGCGGTGGATTTCGATCAGCTTGTCGCTCAGCTCGGAGAGTTTGCGGCTCTTGCGGAGGCGGTGGACGGCTTCGCTGAGCGTGGCGGTGGCGCGGACCAGGACTTCGCATTGTTTGACGAAGACGGGCTCCATGCTCTTGATGTTGTAGAGGGTGAAGCGCTTGGCCACGGCGTCGACCATGTCTACGACGTTGTCCAATTCATTGACCAGCGTGTGGATGTCTTCGCGGTCAAACGGGGTGATAAAGGTGCGGTCGAGGCGGTCGAGGGCGGTGTGGGCGAGGTCGTCGGCCTGGTGCTCTTCCTGGCGGATGCGCTGGACTTCGCCGTCGATCTTGGGGAAGGCGACGGCGAGGCGGCGGAGGTGTTCGCTGCACGAGACGGCGTGGGTGGCGAGGCCTTCGAAGAGGTCAAAGAAGACCGTGTCCTTGGGCAAGAGATTGAACATGGCGGCGGCTCCCGGCGGCGTTAAGAATCGATTACGACTGTGTGAAGGCGGGGATTGTAAGAGAGGTTGGGGAGGACGCAAGCGGAGACGGCGGGTGCGAATGTTAAGGTTGTGATAAGGTGACTCAGTTGAAGGATTCTTGCGAAATCAGTTGTTCGAGCTTTCGCGAATGGCCTAACATGTGACCGAACACGATCGCCCGGCCACATCGCCAAGAGAACGGAGCTTCATGGATACTGCGAAATCGTCTGATACCGCGGTCGCCGCAGCGCCGCCGCAACCCGTCGAAACGCCAACGACGAGATCGCCGCACCGCCGCATGCCGTGGCGCTGGATTGCGGGGGGTGTCGTTGTGCTCGTCATTCTGATTGTGGGTCTGCCTCGGCTCATCCGATCGTGGGGCACGGTTTCGACGGATGATGCGTATGTCAACGGGCACGTGACGATCGTCGCCCCGCGCGTGGGCGGGCAGGTGCAGCGCGTCTTCGTGGACGATAATAATCGAGTGCGCAAGGGCGACCTGCTGGTGCAGCTCGACAAGCAGCCGTACCAGGTCCAGGTCGATATCGCGCAGGCCGCGGTCACGGCGGCGCAGGCGGACCTGGTGACGGCGCAAGCGGAGGCGCGAGCGCTGGAAGGAAAGATGCGAAGCCTTCGCTTCAACCTCGAGCACGCGATCGAGGACGTGGGGAACCAGATCGCGCTGCTGCGGTCGAAGGTCGCGATGCTGAACTCGCGAAAGGCAACCCTGACCCGGGCTCAATCCGATTACGACCGGATGGACAAGGCGCGCAATACCGGAGTCCTGTCGGCCAATGAGATGGCCCAGTGGACCGAAGCGCTCGACGTCGCCAAAGCGCAGGTCGAAGAGGCGCTGCAAGGCGTCTATCAGGTTCGCGCCGCGCTGGGACTTGCGCCTATTCCGGAGAAGGGCGACGACCTTACCCAGGTGCCGCCCAACCTGGACCAAACCTTTTCCTCGGTTCGCCAGGCACAGGCGAGCCTGGCCCAGGCGGCGGCGCAGATCGGCGTGACCGACTCCTTCAACAAGACGCCCAAGCAGATGGTCGCCGACTTTTACAAGCGCGATCCTGAGGGGGATGTCGATCGCATCTACAACCAGCTCCTCAAAGATGCGCCGGCGGTCAAACAGGCGGAGTCGAAGGTCTTCCAGGTGCAGCGCAACCTCGATCAGGCCAAGCTGAACCTCAGTTATACCGACGTGGTCGCCGAGATAGACGGCGTCGTCACGCGGCGCGAGGTGAACCCCGGGAACAACGTGAGCGCCGGGCAGGGCCTGATGGCGGTGCGCTCGCTGACCGAGATATGGGTCGATGCGAATTTTAAGGAGACGCAGCTCGCGAAATTGCGGATCGGACAGCCGGCGGAACTGGACGTGGACATGTACGGCAGCCGGCAGCGCTTCAAGGGCCGGATCTCGGGCTTCACGATGGGGACGGGCTCGACGTTGGCGCTGTTGCCGGCGCAGAACGCGACGGGAAACTTCGTGAAGGTGGTGCAGCGGCTGCCGGTGCGCATCGAGCTGGTCGATTACGATCCGGACAAGACGACGCTGTTCACCGGTTTGTCGGTGACGGCGACGGTGCTGGCGAACGAGAAGGCGGAAGGGCCTGATGCGGGGAAGATCCTGCAGCCGTATCTACCCGCAGCGCCGCGAGCGACGACGACGACGACGACGACGACTACCGCGCCGACGACGGCCGCATCTGAGCCCGTCGTGGGGCAGCGGCCATGACCGCGCTGGCGACGATGGAACTCCCCCTGGCGCGGCGAGCGATCAACCCGTGGCTGGTCGCGGTGGCGGTGGTGATCCCCACCTTCATGGAAGTGCTGGATACCACGATCGCCAACGTGGCGCTGCGTTACATGGCTGGCGGATTGTCCGCGCCGGTGACCGACAGCGAGTGGGTCATCACCAGCTATCTGGCGGCAAACGCGATCATCCTGCCGATCTCGGGCTGGCTCGGCACGCGGCTGGGCCGGCGGAATTATTTCCTGCTGTCGATCGCGGTCTTCACGCTGGCGTCAGCGTTATGCGGAATGGCTGGCAGTTTGAACTCGCTGATCGCATATCGCGTCCTGCAAGGCCTGGCGGGCGGAGGGTTGCAGCCATCGAGCCAGGGGATTTTGCTCGACGCATTTCCAAAGGAAAAGGCCGGCACGGCGATGACCGTCTTCGGCATCGCGGCGCTATTAGCGCCCGTCGTCGGGCCGACGCTGGGCGGTTACATCACCGACAATTACGGCTGGGAATGGATCTTCTATCTCAACGTGCCGGTCGGGTTATTGGCGCTGGTGTTGTGCAGCGCGGTTGTGCAGGACCCGGATTACCTGAAGGAGGAAAGGGCCCGGATGAGCGGCCAGCACCAGCGGTTCGACACGCTGGGCCTCTGCCTGCTATCGGTGACGATGGTTTCATGGGAGATCATGCTGAGCAAGGGGCAGGAATGGGATTGGCTGGGTGATCCGTTCTTCCGGGTGCAGGGGCTATTGATCCTGTTCGTCGCATCGTTGGTGGGTTTGATCTATCGCGAGATGCGGATCAAGAATCCGCTGATCAATTTCCGGACGCTGGCGGATCGGAATTTCCGCTCCTGCTGCGTCATCATCTTCTGCGCATTCGGCGTCTTGTATGCGAACACGACGTCGCTGCCGGGATTGCTGCAATCGTTGTTCGGTTACGACGCGACGACGTCGGGAATGGTGCTGTCGCCGGCGGGGGTGTTCGCGGTGATCACGCTGTTCATCGTCGGCATGCTGCTGTCGCGCGGCGTCGATGCGCGCTACCTGATGGCCGCAGGATTGCTCACGCTGGGCATCGGGAATTACTGGGTGTCGCAGTTGAATCTGGGGATCAGCCCGTGGCAGGTCGTCTGGCCGCGCGTGGTGGTGATCGTGGGCCTTTCGCTGCTGTTCGCGCCGCTGAACGTGGCGGCGTTCCAGCACATCCCACGGGAGCTGCGCGGCGCGGCGGTGGGTTTATTGGCCCTGCTGCGCAACGAGGGCGGGAGCGTCGGCACGTCGGTCGCGCAGACGGTCCTGGAACGGCGCGAGCAGTTCCACACCCTGCGGCTCAACGAAAGACTCGACGCGCTCAATCCGGAGATCGGTCGCTTTTTCCAGCAGGGCCAATCCTTCTTCTTCGGGCACACGGGCGATTTGTCCCAATCGCGGCAGATGACCCTGCAGGTGCTGGAGACCGTGCGTAACCAGCAGGCGCAGGCGCTGGCGTACTTCGACGTCTTCTGGATCTCGGCTGTGGTCTCGGCGGCGATGGTCTTCCTCGTCCTGCTCATGCGGCGGTCGGTGGCGGAAAAGGGCGCGCACATTGCGGCTGAGTGAATTGACCGATTGTGGCTTGATGGCTGTTGGAAGGGCGTCTACACTGACGGCCGTTCGCTAGGGGTGATCGCCCCCGGATGAAACTGGGAGCGCGATCTGAGATATCACCCTTGGAACCTGATCCGGTTGGTACCGGCGTAGGGAAGCGAACGAATGACGGGCGTGAGGCCCGTGCGCGCATTTTCCCATGCTTATTTCGAGAAGGAGATCTTCATGTCGCAGGACAAGCTGAGCATCGATCGTTCGTTCGCGCTTCCGCCGGTCGGGGATAATCCATCGAGCGAGCGGCAGGGGACAACGCCCGGAAGTTTTGCGCAGAAGGGTCGCGTCGGGACGGCATGGACGTACAGTTCACCTGATACGCCCGGGATGCCGCAGCCTTCGACGATCACGGCGATGGATTTTGCTCGGGTCCTGGATCGCGAAGGGAAGACGCAGCTTGAGGAGGCGCGAATTGGGCGCGTGTCGGCGGAGGCGAAGCGGGTGGCGCTGCAGGAGCCGCATTTGACGCCGGAGCAGATCCGGGTGGAAGTGGCGGCGGGGCGGATGATCATCCCGGCGAACAAGGTGCACCTGAAGTACAAGCTGGAGCCGATGTGCATCGGGCGGGCGGGCCTGACGAAAATCAACGCAAACATGGGAGCGTCGCCGGTCTCTTCGGGGACGGACGAAGAGGTGGAGAAGCTGCGGTGGGCAGAGCGATGGGGGGCGAGCACTGTTATGGATTTAAGTACTGGGGGAAATCTGGATGAGTGTCGGGAGGCGATTATTCGGGAATCGACGGTGCCGATCGGGACGGTGCCGATTTACTCGATGATTATTGGGCGGTCCATTGAGGAGTTGTCTTACGACATCATTCTTCGGGAGCTGGAGAAGCAGGCTAAGCAGGGGGTGGATTACTTTACGATACATGCTGGGGTTTTGCGGGAGCATTTGCCGTACGTGCGTAAGCGGTTGATTGGGATTGTCTCGCGCGGGGGGTCGCTGCTGGCTAAGTGGATGATTACGCATAACAAGCAGAATCCGATGTATGAGATTTTTGATGATATCTGCGACATTATGCGCGAATACGATGTGTCGTTTTCGCTGGGGGATGGGCTTCGGCCTGGGGGGTTGGCGGATGCTTCGGATGAGGCGCA
The DNA here is from genome assembly GCA_028291615.1 of Phycisphaerales bacterium. Classification (GTDB taxonomy): domain Bacteria; phylum Planctomycetota; class Phycisphaerae; order Tepidisphaerales; family Tepidisphaeraceae; genus RYN-433. Next base: position 5,844 of record JAQGHM010000239.1, read on the forward strand.
GTTGCGGGAGTTGGCGACGCTTGGCGAGTTAACGGAGCGGGCTTGGGCTCGGGGGGTGCAGGTGATGGTGGAGGGGCCTGGGCACGTGCCGTTTGATCAGATTGAGTACAACATGAAGCTGCAGCGGCGGCTGTGTCATGGGGCGCCGTTTTACGTGCTGGGGCCGCTGGTGACGGATATTTTTCCGGGGTATGACCATATCACGTCGTGCATCGGCGCGACGTCTGCGGGGTATCACGGGGCTTCGATGCTCTGCTACGTGACGCCCAAGGAGCATTTGGGGCTGCCGAAGAAGGATGATGTGAAGCAGGGGTGCGTGGCGTACAAGATCGCTGCGCATGCGGCGGACGTGGCGCTGGGAATTCCGGGGTCCCGCGATCGGGATGATGAATTGACGAAGGCGCGGGCGGCGCTGAACTGGCAGAAGCATTTTGATCTGTCGTTCGATCCGGATCTGGCGCGGGCTTATCACGATGAAGATTTAGAGGTGGATACGGATTTCTGCGCGATGTGCGGGCATGACTGGTGCTCGGTGCGGATTTCGAAGGAGATTAATGAGTTTTACTCGGGGAAGGATCTTGAATCGCAGCCTGGGAAGAAGGCGATTGCTTCGCCGGGGGTTAATGAGGCGGGGCGGGAGATTTTGGCGAAGCGCGGCGTTTTAAGCCAAGAGGAGATTATGAAGTTGGCGCATAAGGGGAAGAAGGCGGATTGTCATTCGGATGTGGTGAAGGATTCTGAGACTGCGAAGGTGGTGCAGTTGAATACGCTGAAGGCGCATGGGGTGAAGGTTAATGAGGTGGGGTTGTAGGGAAATTCGAAGTTCGAGAATCGAAATGAGAATCAAATGCCGGGTCGACCCGACCCGATCCGACTGCCAAGCACGTGTAGAAGAGAGTTAGCGAGGTCAATTGTGGATTGATGACGTGCGTCGAATGAGTGGATCAAGGAGTACACGATGCCCAAAGTCTTGCTCGACCACGCCACAATCTCAAGTGCATTTCGAGCCTTGGGGTTTATCGAGTTCGAGGGGCGCGAGCTTCTCGATGTAGAACAAACGGCATTAGAACGTGTTTGTGAAGCAGTTTTGCTCGCAGATCAAGTAGTTGTTCCCGACAATTATAAAGCTGAGTTTCGATCTGAACGCCTAAGCCGTTTGAGCATCGTCCCTTTCCAATCCATCGAAGTTGGAAAGGAAATTGAATCAAAGATTGATGACGTCGCCACTTCAATGTCACGTGTGTGGCATGAAGCGTTTACCGCGGGGAATGAACGCGGCACGTTCAATCAGATGTTTAAAAAAGTCGAGGGTCTCGCGAGTTTCATCTGGGCCCATTCCGGATCAACA
>JAQGHM010000171.1 GCA_028291615.1 Phycisphaerales bacterium
GGCAGATCCTCACGGAGCAGTGTGTTAAATGTCATGGGGGGGAGAAGACCAAGGGGGAGTTTGACCTGACGACGCGGGAAGGGCTGCTGCATCCGGGGGCGGAGGGGGTGAATGTCATTCCGGGGAATTCGGCGGGGTCGCGGTTGATGAAGTTGATCCGGCATGAGGTTGATCCGGGGATGCCGTCGAAGGGGGAGCCGCTCTCGGCGGAGGCGGTGGCGAAGATCGCGGCTTGGATCGATGGCGGGGCGGCGTATGACCGGCCGCTGGTGGAGAAGGGGAGTGCGAAGCGCGGGCATGCTGAGGTGACGGAGGAAGATCGGCGGTTCTGGTCGTTTGCGCCGCTGGGTGCGGTTGCGCCGCCGGATGTGGGGGAGGCGTCTTGGGGTCGGACGGCGGTGGATCGGTTTATCCTGGCGAAGCTGGCTGAGAAGGGGATTGCGCCCAATCGGACGGCGGAGCGGCGGCGGTTAATTCGGCGTGCGTATCTGGATCTCCTGGGGCTGCCGCCGAAGGCTGAAGAGGTGGAGTCGTTTGTCAATGATCCTGATCCTCGGGCTTGGGAGCGGTTGATCGATCGGCTGCTGACTTCGCCTCAATACGGGGAGCGGTGGGCGCGGCATTGGCTTGATTTGGCGCGGTTTGCGGAGTCGCACGGGTACGAGCATGACTACGACCGGAACAATGCTTATCACTACCGCGATTTCGTGATTCGGGCGCTGAACCAGGACATGCCGTACGACCGGTTCGTGAAGTTGCAGATCGCTGGGGATGAGATCGAGCCGGATAATCCGCAGGCGCTGCTGGCGACGGGTTACCTGGCGGCGGGGACGCACGCGACGCAGATCACGGTGGCGACGGCGGAGAAGGAACGGTACGACGAGCTGGACGACATGGCTTCGACGGTGGGGACGTCGCTGCTGGGGCTGACGGTGGGGTGCGCGCGGTGTCACGATCATAAGTATGATCCGATCCCGACGCGGGATTATTACCGGCTGATCTCGACGTTCACGACGACGGTGCGGAGCGACCTGGAGATCGATACCGATCCGGCGGGGTATCAGAAGGAGAAGGGGGCGTTCGATCGGAAGCACAAAGTGCTGGCGGATGGGCTGGCGAAGTATGAGAAGGAGGAGTTGCCGGGGCGGCTTGACGCTTGGCTGGCGAAGGGGGAGCGGGCCAAGACGCCGAAGTGGCTGGTGCCGGAGATGGCGTCGGCGAAGTCGAGCGGCGGGGCGACGATGGCGAAGCAGGAGGATGGGTCTTACCTCGTCTCTGGGAAGCGGGCGCAGCATGATGTGTATACGTTTACGACGGCATCGAATACGCCGATGCGGGGTATCACGGCGATCAAGTTGGAGGAACTGTCTCACGCGTCTTTCGTCAAGGGAGGGCCGGGGCGCGCGGACAATGGGAACTTCGCGTTGAGTGACTTTGTCGTCACGGTTACGCCGGCGCATGAGAAGGTCGCGGCGGCGGCGGCGGTGAAGCTGCAAAACCCCAAGGCGACGTTCGAGCAGAAGAATTTTCCGGTTGCAGCGACGATCGATCAGGATGGGACCAGCGCGTGGGCGGTCGATCCGCAGTTTGGGAAGGATCATGCGGCGGCCTGGGAACTGGAAACGCCGCTTGACCTCGAGCCTGGCGCGACGCTCACGTTCACGCTTAAATTTCAGAACAACACGGGGCACGGCATTGGGCGGCCGCGGTTGTCGGTGACGACGGCGGCGCTTCCTTTGGCGCTTGAAGGGGAGCAGGGGGGTGCGGTGGCGCTGGAGGTGAACGCGATCCTCGATAAGGCGGCGGCGGATCGCAGCGACGCCGAACGGGGGAAGCTGCTGGCGTACTATCGCTCGATCGATCCGGCATGGAAGAAGCTCAATGGCGCGGTGCAGGAGGATCTCAAGCGTGCGCCGCAGTCGAAGAAGTTTAAGGCGCTGGTGTGCAGTGAAGGCGTTGCGCCGCTGCGGCTGCATACGTCGCTGCCGGACATCCCGGATTTTTATCCGAAGACTTACCTGCTGAAGCGCGGGGACGTGAATCAAAAGGACGGCGAAGCGTCGGCGGGGCCGTTGACGATTTTGACGCGCGCTCCGGATGCGGAGCGGCGATGGCAGGCGACGCCGCCGGCGGGTTCGAAGCTTTCGTATCGCCGCACGGCGCTGGCGAACTGGTTGACGGATGTGGGCGCGGGCGCGGGAAATTTGCTGGCACGGGTGATGGTCAATCGGCTTTGGCAGCATCACATGGGGCGGGGGCTGGTGGCGACGCCTAATGATTTTGGGGCGCAGGGGGCGCGGCCGACGCATCCGGAATTGCTGGATTATCTGGCGACGCAACTGATCGCCAATCGCTGGCAGCTTAAGGCGATTCACAAGTTGATCATGACGAGCGCGGTGTATCAGCAGTCGACGGAATGGGATGAGAAGCGCGCAGCGGTGGATCGGGAGAATGCGCTCTGCTGGCGGCGGCCGGTGATGCGGCTGGAGGGGGAGGCGATTCGCGACTCGATGTTATACGTGTCGGGGCAGCTTGATCCGACGATGTTCGGGGCGGGGACGCTGGACGAATCGATGCGGCGGCGGAGCATTTATTTTTTCGTGAAGCGGTCGAAGCTGATCCCGATGATGATGCTGTTCGATTGGCCGGACAGCCTGCAGGGGCTGGGGCAGCGGAGCAGCACGACGGTGGCGCCGCAGGCGCTGGCGCTGATGAACCATCCGCAGATTCAAGGGTATGCGGCGGCATTTGCGAAGCGGTTGCTGCCGGTGGCGAAGGAGTCGCTGGAGGGGGCGGTGCGGCAGGCGTATGCGAGCGCGCTGTCGCGGCCGCCTGATGCGGCGGAGTTGGTGGAGTCGGTGGAGTATTTGCGGACGGCAGGGGAACTGGAACCGGCATTGAAGAACTTCTGTCAGACGTTGTTTGCGTTAAATGAGTTTATTTATGTGGAGTAGTCGCGCGCGGCGGACGAAGTGATACGCCAGGAAGCCAAGTAGCCAAGTAGCCAGAAAAATGAAGCAGAGTATGAATCTCAATCCCGCTTATCCTTCCCGTCGAGCGTTCCTTCAGCGGACAGGCTGCGGCTTTGGCATTACTGCGCTTTCGGCGCTTCTGGCGGATCAGCGACTGCTCGCGGCGGCGCCTTCAATCGGCAATCCGCCATCGGCAATCGGCAATTCGCTCAACCCGCTGAGTCCGAAGACGCCGCATTTTGCGGCGCGGGCGAAGTCGGTCATTTGGCTTTTCATGAACGGCGGGCCGTCGCAGGTGGATACCTGGGATTACAAGCCGGGGCTGGTTAAGGCGGATGGGCAGGAGTTGAAGGGGTTCGACAAGAACACGGGGTTTTTCTCGAATGATGTCGGGCCGTTAATGAAGTCGCCGTTCAAGTTTGCGCGGCATGGGCAGTCGGGCACGTGGGCCAGCGAGATCTTTCCGGGGCTGGCGCGGCACGTGGATGACATGGCGTTCGTGCACTCGTGTTTCACGGCGACGAATAATCATTCGCCGGCGCTGTTCGAGGCGAACACCGGGATGAGCCGGATGGGGTTTCCGTGCGTGGGGTCTTGGGTGACGTATGGGCTGGGGACGCTGAACCAGAATTTGCCTGCGTTTGTGGTGATGTACGATACGCTGGGGCGCGGGTTGCCGAAGGGGCATGCTTCGAATTGGGGATCTGGGTTTTTGCCGGGCGTGTATCAGGGGACGGCGCTGAATCATCAAGGGCAGCCGATCAATAATATGGATCGCAGCCCGACGATCACTAGCGGGCAGCAGCGCGCTCAGCTTGATTTGCTGCGGAAACTTAATCAGCACCATCTGGCGCACAATCCCGCGGAGACGGAGCTGGCGGCGCGGATCGAATCGTTTGAGCTGGCGTATCGGATGCAAACGGCTGCGCCCGAGGCGCTGTCGGTTGACGGCGAGCCGGAGAATATCAAGGAGCTTTATGGGCTCAACGACAAGCGGTGCGCGCACGTGGCGCGGCAGTGTTTGACGGCGCGGCGATTGGTGGAGCGCGGGGTGCGGTTCGTGCAGATTTACTCCGGCGGGATGGAAAATGAGCGGTCGTGGGATGGGCATAAGGACATCGAGGGAAATCACCGGCAGTTTGCGGGGGAGACGGACCGGCCGATCGCGGCGCTGCTGACGGATTTGAAGCAGCGGGGATTGCTGGATTCAACGCTGGTGATCTGCGCCGGGGAGTTCGGGCGGTTGCCGATCAGCCAGAAGGGGGCGAAGCCGGGGCGGGATCATAATCCGCATGCGTTCACGGCCTGGTTCGCCGGCGGCGGCACCAAGGGGGGCACGCATTATGGTGAGACGGATGAGATCGGGCACAAGGCGGCGGTCAATAAGGTGAGCATCAATGATCTGCACGCGACGATCCTGCACGTGCTGGGGATGAACCATGAGCAGTTGACGTACTTTTATAATGGGCGGAACTTTCGGCTGACGGATGTGGCGGGGGAGGTTGTGAAGGAGATTCTGGCGTAAGCTGGAGTTCGCGCCCCCTTACGCTGCCGACGCCCGCCGCGAGCGCGATGAGGCCGCACCTTTGGAGATCGATTTGCGAGTGGGTCGTGCGGTGGCAGGGGGCGCGGTTCGAATCAATGAAATGAGCGCGTCTGGATTATCGCGAATGACATCCAGCAGCCTGCGCGCGATCGCCGCCGGGGTGCGAGCGCCGCGCTCCCAGGACCTCACCAGCACATGGGAAACGCCCAGCAGTCGTGCGAAGATTGCTTGACTTACGCCGAGCCGCTTGCGAATGGCCCGGACGGCGCCGGGACTGTAGCTGCACGGTTCGACCACTCGGATCGTGCGCACCGTAAGTCGATTGTCACCGCTGAAGCTTTGGCCGGCGTTCATGATCGAATCCAGAGCGGCCATGCTCTGCGCCATTTGCTTGCGGAAACTGTCGGGTTGCCGTTTGGTTTTACTCATGGTGTCCGTCCTTCTATTACGGAAATTCTGACGCAGGTATTGCGAGAATCGTTGCAAAAGGGCCTTAGTATGCGCCCGCTTCAGCGGCTGTGAGGTTTGCCTTGGCACTTTTCGGAAACACGGCACAAAGGTAAACGAGTTCAAATTCCGGGAAGTACGCATAACACGCTCGTGCGCCGCCACTCTTGCCGCCACTGGACGTCAAGGGCGAAAATCGGATCTTCAGCAAGCCGCCGGTACCCTTCATGATCGGCGGCGCGGCTGGATCGACCAAGATTGCCGATTCCAAAGCACGCAGGTCATCGTCGCCGAGTTTGAGCCGTTTCCAGTTGCTCGCAAAGGCCGGAAGCTGGATCAGACTTATGTGCTGCATTGGCTAATGAGATACAAGGTATCATATCGATCATATAAAGGGAAATGGTCTTGTTATCACGATTTCTCAGCGCGGTACATCGCCTTAATATTTGGGCTCGAAGGTGGTACAACCATCGTGTCGCCGTACTACATTTCATACGCCCTTTTGGGAGCACAATGTCCACCACCAATCGCCGTGACTTCCTCAAATCCGCCGCAGCTGCGTCCGCCACGCTGGCTGCGGCTCCCAGCCTGCGGGCGCAGAACGCACCGCCAGCACCCACAGGCGATCGCATCGTCCTCGCGCTGATGGGCGCGGGCAGCCGCGGGACGCAGGTCGCTGGCACGTTCGCGTCGCTCCCCAACGTCTTTGTCAAATACGTCTGCGACGTCGATGACGCGCATGCCGCGGCGTGCGCCAAGGCCATCGGCAATAAGGCCGCCACCAATCACGACACGCCTGCGCCGACGCCCATTCGCGATTTCCACCAGATCCTGGACGACAAGGAGGTGTTCGCGATGGCGATTGCGACGCCTGATCATTGGCATGCGCC
>JAQGHM010000174.1 GCA_028291615.1 Phycisphaerales bacterium
CTCCACTCGATCAAGACCGCGCTCAACATGTTCGAGAGCGACAACTCGCGCTTCCCGACCACCGAGGAAGGCCTCCGCGCACTTGCCGAGCGCCCCGGCAACGCCACCAACTGGCGCGCGGTGCTCGAAGCCAAGGACGTCCAGGCCGACCCGTGGGGCAACCCCTGGGTCTACCGCTATCCCGGCTCGCAGAATCCCGACGGTTTCGACCTCTACTCGACCGGCCCCGACGGCCGCGAGGGTAACGACGACATCTATCCCTGACCGCCCGGCGCGTTGACACGACACCAAACATGCGTCGCACTGCCCCTCAAATCCGCCGGCCCGCCTTCACGCTGCTCGAGCTCGTGCTCGTGATGCTCGTGATCACGATTGCGATTGCCGTCGTCGCGCCGACGCTGCGCGGCTGGAGCCGCGGATCGCACCTCCGCGACACTGCCGAACAATTCGTCACCCTCACCCGCCTCGCCCGAACCCAGGCCGCCTCCAGCGCGCAGCTCCATCGAGTCACGGTCGATCCCGGCAAGCACCGCTGCGTCCTGTCAGTTCAGGACGGGCAACAATTCAACGAGATCAGCGCGGCGATGGACGGCGTAATCGAAATTCCCGACGGCATCACCATCCAGATGACCGACCTGCAAAACGCGCCGCGCGAATTCGTCGAGTTCTACCCCAACGGCCGCACCGACACGGCGCGTTTCCGCGTTTCTATGGACGACGGATCGGAAATCATCGTCGAATGCGCCGCGCCGACCGAAAGCTTCCGCATTACGAAGTCCGGAGGGCCGCGATGAACGCAAGCAGACGCGCCATCCGCCACAGTCGTCGCTCCGGATTCACGCTGGTCGAGGTGCTGGCGGCACTGGTGGTTATCGGGATCGTCCTGCCGGTTGCCATGAGCGGCGCATCGCTCGCGATGCGCGCCGGCTCGATTGCCCGCCACCAGGCCGAGGCCGCCACGCTCGGCGAGGCGAAGCTGACCGAGATGGTCAGTATGACCACGTGGTCCAGTTCCGGCGCTGGAGGAGATTTCGGCCAGGATTTCCCGCAATATCGCTGGACGCTCGAAACCGCTCAGCGCGACCTGGACGTGACCGAACTGCTCCTCTCCGTCATCTGGAAGGAGCGGGGCGAGGATCGTTCGATTAAGGTGTCGACGCTCGTCTACGTGCCCACGACCACCGGCACGGGATCGGGGACGACGCCATGAGAAACACCCGCCGCCGTTCGGGCTTCACCCTTCTCGAATTGATCCTCGCGCTCGGCATGGTCGCGATGCTTTCGCTGGCGCTGTACATGGGCCTGACGGTCACCGTCCGCGCCAGGGAACGGGCGATTTCATCGGTCGCCCCCGTTCGCACGGCGCTGCTCGCGGCCGACCTGATCCGCCAGGACCTCGAGTCGGTCCTGCCCTGTAAGCAATTGCTCGCCGGGCCGTTTATCGGCACATCGCAGTCCGGCGCCGACGTCGTAGACTTCTTCTGCCTCGGCAGCGACGTCGCCTGGCACGCCGCCCCCGCCCCCCAGCAGGGCCTCGCGCCCGTGCAAACCGTAGACGTGCCTTGGTCTGAAGGTCCGCGGCACGTCGTCCTCTATCTTAACACCGACACCCAGCCGCCGTCCCTCGTCCGCAGCGTCACCCGCAACCTCCTCGCGCCCACTCAGCCTCCACCTGACGAAGAGATCCTCGTCCGCAACGTCAGGACGTTCACCGTTCGTTATTTCGATGGGTTTGATTGGCAAGATTCCTGGGATTCAACCACATTAGGCGACATCCTGCCGCAGGCGGTCATGATGACCTTCGAAGCCGTCATCGACGACGCCAAGCCGGGCCAGCCGCCCGTGGTGTACAAGGTCACGCGCATTTTCCCGCTCGCCTGCGCAACGCCGGCGACGGCAGGGGGGACGACGCCATGATCCCATTCATCCACACCCCGCGCCGCTACCGTCGAGGAACGATCCTGATCGTCACCATGTTCATCGTCTTCACCCTCGCCAGTCTCGTGCTGGTCATGTGCGGGTCGATGCGCGTCGAGGGCATGGCCGCCGCGAACATGACTGCCGCATTGCAGGCGTCGGCGATCGAGCGCGGCGCTGAACAGTACGTCCTGGCCATCCTTACTGAGCAAAAGGACACGCTCGGCGACCTGACCGAGGAAGATTTCGGCGGCCCCAACTTGTCGGGTGTACCCGTGGGCGACGGATATTTCTGGATCGTCCGCCCGAACTACGGCGACAACAACCTCCCGCTCTTCGGCTTCACCGAGGAAAACGCCAAGCTCAACCTCAACACCGCCAGTTACGAATCGCTGATGCGGCTCCCCAACATGACCGACGACGTCGCCTCCGCCATCATCGACTGGCGCGGCGGCCCCGCTACCGCCGGCGCTTCCAGCGGCAGTCAGGGATCCTATTACGGCAGCCTTCCCGACCCCTACCGATCCAAACAGGCCCCGTTCGAGACCGTCGAGGAAATGCTCCTCGTCCAGGGGGCGTCGCGCCAACTGCTCTACGGCACCGGCGACGCGCCCCCGCTTGGCACCGGTTCCACCCAACTTTCCAACAACAGCGGATCGGTGACGGACCTCCAGACCGCCAATGGCATATACGATCTCCTGACGGTCTACAGCGCTGAGAAGTCCGGCGGCCAGCAGGTCAATATCAATGATCCCAGCAAGCGCAGCGACCTCCGCGACCTGCTGGGCAAGACGTTGGGCGACAACGCGCGGGCTAGCCAGATCGTCGATGGGATCGGTCGCGCCACCTACAAGGACGCCTTCGATTTCTACCTCAACTCCACGCCAAAGATGAAGGCCGATGAATTCTCAAAGATTTACGACTCCATCACGGCCAAGCCAGTGACGCCGACCACGGGCGGTACGGGCGGCGCCGGCGGTGGCGCGGCAGGGGGCGCAGCTGGCGGGGCCGCAGCCCAGGTGAAAGGTCGCATCAACGTCAACACCGCCCCCCGCGACGTCCTTCTGACCCTCCCCAACCTCGAAACCGCCGACGTCGACAGACTGATCTCGCAGCGGCAGGGCGCCGCCACCGGCGACACCTCGGTCGCATGGGTCGCCGACGCCTTGGATAAAAAGGCCATCGGACTCGGTGACCGCATCACCGGCAAGTCATATCAGTACACCGCCGACATCGTCGCCGTCAGCGGGAACGGCCGCGCGTACAAGCATTGCCGGATCGTCGTCAACGCGTCCGCAACGACGCCGCAGATCGTGTACCGCCGCGATCTGACCGATCGCGGTTGGCCTATGGACCCCCAGATCCTCGCCTCGCTCCGCTCGGGGCAGGGACAGCAGTCTTCGGCAACCGGCCGGGGCTCGATGCCGGGAGGCAGCTTCAGATGATTTTGCGTTCGTCCACATTCCTAGGCGTCTCGCTCAGCGACCGCTCGCTTTCCTGCGCCGAGATCGCCATCAGCGGCGGCAAGCGGATCGTCCGTCGCCTGGCCGTGCTCACGCTGAGCGATGACCTCTCCTTCGACAAGCCCGACGCCGTCGGCGCTGCGCTCGCAGCGTTCCTGCGTCAGAAGAAATTCTCCGCCTCGCGCGCCGTGGTCGGCATTCCCGCCAAATGGTTGATCGCGCTCGAAAAGGAAATCCCACCCTCCGCCGAGGAACAAGGCCGCGCCATGCTCCGACTCCAGGCCGAGCGCCTCGGCGTCGGCGACAGTGGCGAGATGGTCTTCGATTACGCCGGTCGCATCGCGACCGACCAAACCAGCAAGGTACTGCTCGTCGGCGTCCTCAGGACTCGGCTCGACCAGATCGAGAAGATGCTCGAGAACGCCGGCCTTTCCGTGGGCGCGGTCACCTCATCCGCCCTCGCGCTGGCGCAAGGCTCAGGCGGTGGCGGCAACGACCGCGGCCTGCCCATGCTCCTCCTCGGCCGCCAGGGCGCCGAAGTCGTCTGGCGTCATGAAGGGCTGCCCCGCATGCTCCGGCATGTGTCCGTCTTCGCCGTCAACGGCCATGGACCGGTCACGCTTGGTACGCTGGGGTCCGAACTCAGCCGCACGCTTGCCCTTACGCGCTCCAACGGCAGCAGCACCGCCGCACGCGAATTGCTCCTCTGGGACGGCGTCGGACTCTCCGCCGAACAGGTCGCCGAACTCGCCGAGCGTTCGGGTGTGCGCGTCCGCGCCAGCGACACGATGACGATGCTCGGCCTCGACGCCAACGGCTCGGTCGCCGTCGGCGATCCCGCCGCCGCCGCCGGCACGCAGACCGCCGAAGCCCTCGCCGAAACCTTCGCCCCGGCCTTAGCGCTCGCCGGCGCCTCCGCCGATCGCGACCTGCTCCCCCTTGACTTCACCCGCTCGCGCCTGACCGTCCGCCGCGCCCGCCGCCTCGGCCAGCGCACCACCTGGTTGATCGCCGGCGGTGCATTGGTCGCCCTGGTCACGATCGCGCTCTACGTCTTCGTGCAGCAGCGCCAGTCCGAACTCGACGGAATCCAGACGAAGCTCACCGGCCTGAGGGACCAGGTTCAGGTTGCCCAGACCGTCCTCGACCGCGTCGAATCCACGCGCGGCTACTTCGACGCCCGCCCGCCCCTACTCGAGTGCCTCCGCGAGATCACCCTCACCTACCACGACGATGACAAGATCTGGACCACCAGCCTCACCGTCCGCGATGAGGAGCGCCGAACCGAAAAAGAGAAGAAACTGCCCCCGCTCCGCAAGGGAACCCTCCAGGGCAAGGCCAGCGACAGCAACGTCGTCTACGCCGTCCTTGATCGTCTCCGCAAAAATCCCAAGTTCCAAGCCGTGCAGTTGCTTAAGGTCACCGACGTCGGCGGCAAGTCCAAGGACGTCGTCTTTACCGCAACCTTTAACTTTACCGCAACGGAGTAACCGCGCGTGGTCCTTTCCAAACGAGAACGATACATCGCCGTCGGGGCCATCTCAGTGGTCACGCTGCTGGCGGTCTATTACGTCCTGATCAACCCGCTGCTTGACCGCATGAAAGATCTCGACAACAAAGTTGCCGACCGCAACCAGGAACTCAAGCGCGCCGAACGCCTGATCGAAGACAGCAAGCGCCTCGGCCCTGTACTCGCCCAGCGGATCGCCGGACCGCTCAAGAAAAACCAGTCCGAAGCCGAAAGCCAGATGCTCAAGAGCATCGCCGACTGGGCGCGCGATGCCCGCCTGACACCGCCGTCGATCGACAAGCCCGACCGCATCGAAAAGGAAAAGGAATTCTCCAGGATGACCTTCCGCGCAAGCGGCGCGGGGGGCATGGCCCAGATCGGAAACTTCCTCTGGCGCCTGCATACCTCGACCGTTCCCGTCCGCATTTCCGAGATGACGCTCGCCACGCACAAGGAAGGCTCCGACGAGTTGACCATCCAACTTGGCATTTCCACGATCTTCCTCGCCACCGATACCGATAAGTCCGGCAGGCCTGCCGCCCCCGCCGTCGCTCCGGCGGACGCGCCCAAGGAGGCAACCCCATGACCGACAAACGAAACCATACACGCGTGAACGTCCTCTTCGCCTCGATCGCGCTGCTCGTCGCCGCCGCCACGATATTCGCCGCCGATCCGCCGGCTCGTTCTCCTAGCCCTGCGCCCGCTCCCGCGCCGTCTAAGCAAAACTATAATGACCGCTACGGCGTCCTGAGCGAGCACAACATCTTCATGCAAAAACGCGGCATACCGCCCAGGCCCGCCTACGTCCCATCCACGCAACGATTCGAAACATCTCGCCCGCCCGCCGAGGCCACCTTTGTCCTCACCGGCATCGTCCTCGAAGAAGGCCAATACCGCGCCTACGTCGAAGACACCTCCACCGGCCGGGTCATCCGCCTCGCCGTCGGTGATACCGTCGCCCGCGGCCACGTCCTCGAGATCGCGATCGATGCGATCGCCTACGACTTAAACGGTCAGGGCACCTGGATCACCGTCGGCTCCGACCTCCGCGGCCAGCCGTTCTCGGGCTTCCCGACCGCGCTCTCCCGTTACATGGCTACCGCCAGCACAAATCCGAGCACCGGCGTCTCGACCACCAATCCGTCCGCCTCGGGCGCTGGTGGCGCGGTGCCGCCGGCGACGCTCGATCCTAGTACCGCCGGTCTCTCCATCGAAGAACGAATGCGCCTCCGCCGATTGCAGGGCAAGTAGCCGCGCGCGCAGCCCCGTGCCGCGCAGCTCGATGAAATTGGAATTGGAATGAACACCTCACCGGACTCGACCATGTTAAGAAAGGCTCTCCCTATGCGCCGCCGCAGCCAGCAAATCCTCGCGCTCGCCCTCGCCACCGGCGCTGCCGTCGCTACGTTCTCGCCGGTCGCGAGGGCCCAGCTAGCCCCCGCGCCCGCGGCAACATCGCGCCCGTCCGTCGCCACCCAGCCAGCCACCACTCAGGCCACCACGCAAGCCACCACGCGCCCCGGCGCTAACGGCATGCACAGCATCACCACCCAGCCGGGCGGTGGGCTCATGCTCAACTTCAAGGAAGCCAGCATCGACTCGGTCCTCGACGAGCTCTCCGCCGCCGCCGGCTTCATCGTGATTAAGCAGGTCCCCAAACTCGAGGGCCGCGTTACCCTCGTCAGCAAGCAGCCCGTGACGCCCGATCAGGCCGTGCCGCTCCTCAACAGCGTCCTGAAAAATGCCGGTTACGCTGCCGTCCAACAGGGCCGCGTTCTCAAGATCAATTCGATCGACAAGACCAAGCACCTGAACATCCCCGTCCACACCGGCTCAGATCCCAAGGACGTCCTCGACACTGACGAGCTGATCACCCAGGTCATCCCCCTCAAGGGCGCGGACGCCATGCAGCTCAAGCAGGATCTCGCCCCCCTGATGAGCAGCGACGCCGACTTCACCGCCAACGCTTCGAGCAACTCCCTGATCATCACCGACACCTCGTCCAACATTTTGCGCATCGTCAGGATCGTCAATTCGCTCGACAGCAGCGTCGCCGAAGCGGCCGTGGTCAAAGTCTTCCAGCTCCAGTACGCCAATGCGGCCAGCACCGCAAAGCTGATCACCGACGTCTTCGGCACCCAGGGCCAGGGCGGCGGGGGTGGGCAAGGCGGTGGCGGTGGCGGTGGATTCCAGCGCCTGTTCGGCGGCGGTGGCTTTGGCGGGGGCGGGTTCGGTGGTGGCGGCTTTGGCGGCGGTGGGGGTAACGGAGGCGCCGATACGGGTGGCGGTGGCAACGGCGGTGGCGGCGGGGGTGGCCGGGGAGGACGAGGCGCGGGCGGTGGAGATACAGCAGGCCGGCGCCAAGTGCGCGTCACCGCCTCCTCCGACGATCGCACGAACACCGTCGTCGTCAGCGGGCCGACCGCGCTCCTTACCATCATCGAAGGCGTGATCAAGGAACTCGATGCCAATCCCGCCGCCGAAGAGACCGTCTTCATTTACAAACTCAAGAACGCCCAGGCGCTCAACGTCGAAGCGGTCATGAACAGCCTCTTCAACGGCACGGCGGTTGGCAGCAATCGCGGCACGAGTCAGACCGGCTCCAACACCCTGGGCAGCCGCCGTAGCGGCAGCTCCTC
>JAQGHM010000207.1 GCA_028291615.1 Phycisphaerales bacterium
TATGACCCGCTGGGCCAAAGACGTCACCCCCGACAAACCCCTCCCCGAATACCCCCGCCCGCAGATGGTCCGGCCAAACTGGGTCAATCTCAACGGCCTCTGGGGCTACGCCATCGCCCCCAAAGCCGACGCCGTCCCCGCCGCCTACCAAGGCAAAATTCTCGTCCCCTTCCCCGTCGAATCCGCCCTCTCAGGCGTCATGAAAATGGTCGGCGCTGAGAACAAACTCTGGTACCGCAAAACCTTCGAAACCCCCAAAGAAGCCGCCAACCAGCGTCTCCTCCTCCACTTTGGCGCAGTCGATTGGCAGACCACCGTCTGGCTCAACGGCAAAGAAATCGGCGCCCACCAGGGCGGCTACGACCCCTTCACCTTCGACCTCACCGACGCCCTCAAACCCACCGGCCCACAGGAACTCATCGTCGCCGTCTGGGACCCCTCCAACGACGGCCCCCAGCCGCGCGGCAAACAAGTCAAAAAACCCGGCGGCATCTTTTACACCCCCGTCACCGGAATCTGGCAAACCGTTTGGCTCGAGGCCGTCCCGAAGCAATACATCCGCGGACTCAAGATCACGCCCGACGTCGATAACACTCAGGTCAAAATCGAAGTCGATTCCACTGCCGCCCAATCCACCGTCACCATCCTCGACGGCGAAAAAGAAATCGCCTCTTCCTCGGGCGCCAACGCGATCACGATCAAGTTCCCCAGCCCCAAGCTCTGGTCCGGCGAATCCCCCTTCCTCTACAACCTCCGCATCAAGTCCGGCGACGACGCCGTCGAATCCTACTTCGGCATGCGAAAAATCGAAGTCGAAAAAGATGACAAAGGCGTTAGTCGCATCTACTTGAATAACAATGCAATCTTCATGGCCGGCCCCCTCGACCAGGGCTTCTGGCCCGACGGCATCTACACCGCCCCCACCGACGAAGCGCTCAAGTACGACCTCGAAATCACCAAAAAGCTAGGCTTCAACTGCACCCGCAAGCACGTCAAGGTCGAACCCGCACGCTGGTACTACCATTGCGACAAGATGGGCATGCTCGTCTGGCAGGACATGCCCAGCGGCGACAAAAGCGTCGGCCCCAACAAGGGCGAAGTCACCCGCACTGCCGACGCGAAGAAGATCTACGAATCCGAACTCAAGACCCTGATCGACACCAACTACAACTCCCCCAGCATCATCATGTGGGTCGTCTTCAACGAAGGGTGGGGCCAGTTCGACACCGTCCGCATCACCGACTGGACCAAAAAGTACGACCCCACGCGCCTCATCAACCCCGCCAGCGGCTGGAACGATTTCCCCGCCGGCGACGTCATCGACATGCACCACTACCCCAACCCCGCCGCGCCCAAACCCCAGGAAACCCGCGCCTCCGTCCTCGGTGAATTCGGCGGCCTCGGTCTCCCCACCCCCGGTCACATGTGGGCCGACAAAAACTGGGGCTACAAAGGCGTCTCCGACGGCAAAGCCCTCACCCGCCAATACGTCAAGCTGATGTCCAACGCCTGGAAACTCCGCGAAACCGAAGGCCTCAACGCCGCCATCTACACCCAGATCACCGACGTTGAAACCGAAGCCAACGGCCTCCTCACCTACGACCGCGCCGTCATCAAGGTAGACGTAGACGCCGTCGCACAAGCCAACCAGGGCAAAGCCAAACCCCCCGAAGAAATCCCGCAAAAAACAATCCTCCCCACCAGCGAAAAACAACCGCAAACCTGGCGCTACACCATCGAGAAACCTGCCGACGACAACTGGTTCAAACCCGACTTCAACGACACCACCTGGAAATCCGCCCCCGGCGGCTTCGGCACGCAAAACACCCCCGGCGCCACCGTCCGAACCGAGTGGAAAACCGCCGACATCTGGATCCGCCAAAGCTTCGAGCTCAAGGACGCCCCCACCGCCCCCCTGCTAATCATGCACCACGACGAAGACGCAGAGGTTTACCTCAACGGCGTCCCAGCCGCCAAAGCCACCGGCTTCATCGGAACCTACGAAGAATTCGACCTGACCAAAGAAGCCAAAGCCACCCTGAAACCCGGCAAAAACACGATCGCCGTCCACTGCCACCAAACCACCGGCGGCCAATACATCGACGTCGGCATCGTGGATACCAAATGACCGCAACCCCCGCATCCGCCGCCGCCCTCTGCATCCTCTGCGCCACCCTCACCGGCTGCGGTGGCGGACGAACCACCTCCCCCTTCGCCAACCTCGACCCCCAAGCCGCGCGCGAGTTAGCGCACCAAATCGAAAGCACCCGCGCCCAAGTGCTCGAAGCCGACCTCCGCGAAGCCTTCGCCATCCATGCACCGCGCAACATCCTCCTGCTCTCAGGCGGCGACGCCGACGGCGCATTCGGCTGCGGCGTCCTAGCCGGCTGGCGCAACGCCGCAAACCCCGCCGAACGCCGCCCCACCTTCGATGTCGTAACCGGCGTCAGCACCGGCGCACTGATGGCCACCTTCGCCTTCCTCGGCGAACCGCGCGACGACGCCCAACTGCGCGACGTCTACACCCACCTTCGCGACCAGGACGTCATGGATGGCCCCTTCGGCCCCGGCCCGCCCAACTCCGTCTTCGACACCACCCCCCTAAAGCGCCTCATCGCCCATCACGTGACCGACGAATCCATCCACCGCGTAGCGGAAGCCCACCGCGCAGGCCGTCGACTGTACGTCGCAACCGTCGAACTGGATTCCGGCAGTGCCGTCATCTGGCCCCTAAGCAAAATCGCCTCGGACGCCGTCAGCCCAGGCGACGGTGCCGCCGTCAACCCCGCCGGCGTCGAACGCTTCCGCCAAGTCCTCCTCGCCGCTGCCAGCATCCCCGTCCTCTTCCCCCCCGTACAAATTGACGGCGGCCTCCACGTAGACGCCGGCATCCGCGAGGCCATCTTCCTACGACAAGCCATGCTCGGCTTCCGAAAAGCCTACGACGACTCGCAATCCAACCATCAAGACCCCCCCACCGTCTGGGCCATCGTAAACGCAAAACTCCGCTCCTCCCCCGAACCCGTAGCCGACAACCTCCTGCACATAGGCGTCCGAAGCCTAACCCTCTACACCGAGTCCCTCCAAGTCTTCAACCTCCGAGACGCCGCCCATCTGGCCGCCGCCCACAACCCTCCCTTCAATTTCCGCTGGCTCTCCGAACCTGATGAATTAGACGCCGCCCCTACCGCCGGCCTCCTCGGCTCCATGTTCGACCCCAACGTAACTGTAAAGCTCTACAAGGCCGGCGAAATCCTCGCTCAATACAAGCACGCTCCATGGCACGATGGCGCTCCGAAGCTGGACGAAGATCCAGACGCACCCTAAGCCCGCAGTAGGTCGTGCGCCTTAATCAAGGCGTCGCCGATGTCATCGCAGAGCTGCAGCATGACCTTAAGGATGACAAGTCCGTCAATGTTAGACTTCGTGGTAAATGTCGCAGCCGACACCATCATAAGCGAAATCGCGCAGCAGTGGCCCGGATCGCATAGTCCCGCATCGCTGGACCCGGCAATGAGTGCGGGATGAGCGCGGCTTACGTTCGCGAGGGAAAAGTACAATCCGCGCGGACCGGCGTGAACGCTGTGACATGCCATTTTGAAGTAGGGCCGCCACCGACTCATATCTAAGCTGCTTTCGATGTCTGCAAAGGTTGGCGACGACTTCCCCATCACGCGGGCGGCCCATCCGTAGCCGTGCCTGAAATCATTACCGAAGTCCAAAAGCGCTCCCTCATACTGTACTCTCAGCGCGTCCACTTCAGTCACGCTAAGCGGTGATTGGCCAAGCGCGTCGCAATGTTCCTGATAGGAATGGGAAGCTTTGAAACATTCCACGACAGCATGACGCAGGTAACGCTTCGCTGTGTCGCCACCATGTTGTGCAATGAACATTGCGATGACTGCATTTTCATGGAGTGAACGCCAGCGAGCATTGGCGCCGTCCGAGAAGCCGCCCTTCAATAAGTGCAGCACTTCGGACGCTATCCGACAGGATCGAACGTGAATGCGAATGAGAGCATCGTGAAGGAATAGATCTTCTGTGCTCTCCGCCTCGTCGCCCTCCTTATGTGCTTTTCGTACATCGGCAAGGAACAAATCGCCTGCCTCCTGGGCGATCATCAACATCATTTCAAGTCGATCGATCCCTTCTTTCCACCGCGCATACAATCGCTTCTCGAAGCGCCGTTGTTGCCTGCGGCGATGACCAAGCGCTTTCGGTAGATCGGCATAAAGCGAGGAAAGCACGCCTGGCCAGAACTCCTCGATGGCCTTTGGTATCGCCTTTTCGATACCAGACGCAATGTCTGACTCGAGTTCAGTCAGTGCAGTCCGAAGATCATCGTCCGCAAGCTGCACATGTTCGTCGGTGGGACCGAAATCAAAGCTGACTGATGCGTTTTCCGCTTCATCGGACGCCTCAGCGACTTTCGTTGCTACGGCCGCGAGTTGCTCCTCGGTAAACTGGACGCCCCGGCGTACCAGCGCCCGTTGAAGCACTCCCTTGATTAGATTCAGCTTGCTTAACTGGTCCCGAAGTACGTAATCGAACTTGTCCTGCAGGATGCCCATGACCTACCCTCCGCCATCATTTCAAAATGGTCCATTCGAGATTTGGCCTCGGACATTTTCGTGAAGCCCCCCAACTCCTTCTTTGAGTTGAAGACGGATCTTATGCACGCTACGTGTGAAATGGCAAATTCGCAGCCAAAAAATGGATTCACCCCCGCCCCTCCCCCAACCACGTCCACTCCGCCACACTGCTCCCCGGCAACGGCGTCACCCCCAACTGCCGCAGCATGTTCAAACACTGCGCCCGATGATGCACCCCGTGCGTCGTCACCTGCGCGACCACCGCGCCGCGCGTGAACTGCAACGTCCGCCCGCTTCTCATCGTGCGTGTAACCATCTCCCCAACCGCCCCCCGCCGCGCCTCCGCCGAAAACGCCACCCAAGACTCCTCAAACAGCGCAAGCAACTCCCCCGCCGTCCGCCGCTCCCCATCCTCCTCAAGCCGCGGCCGCGCCTCCCATCCCGCCAGCGTCTCCGTCCACGTCCGCATCGCCCCCACCACGTGCGTAAGCGTATCGTGCAGCGAACCAGGCCCAATCTCAAACCGCTGGTAAAACTGTTCCCCCGTCAGCCGACCGCACGCTTCGAACATCTGCGCAGTCGCCCACCGGTCATGCAACAACAGGATCTGAAGAGGATCGCTTTCCGCCATGGCGCGGATGATACACGCGAGGGAATCCAGCCTCCACGCGTACTCTTTTAGGTCTTCACCTTCCCAGGAACCGCCCCCTCAGCCTTTGCCCCCCCCGCCCGCTTATTGCCGCGCTTCGGATTATTCGGCAAATCCCCAGGCCGCGTCGTCGGTTGCACCTTCACGCCCGCCCGCTCCAGCAAACTCCGCCCCTGCCCCGGCTGCAGCAGCAGCACGTCCTCGCCCTCCGTCACGCCGCTGACGATCTCCGCGTGCGTGTCATTCGTCGCCCCCATCTTCACCTCCGCCGGATGCGGATCGCCCGTCGCGCCGCGCACGAATACGAAGCTCTGATTCCCCTGCGCATAAATGCTAGTCAGCGGCACCGCCACCACATGGTTCCGCCGCTCCACCAAAACCTCCACCACCGCGCTCAACCCCGGCTTGGCATTCGCAGGCGTCTCGTCCAGCACCAGGTCCACCGGATACTCCTTCAGATCCGGATTCCAAAACCGCTGGCTTGAGTCCGCGAGCACGCTGATCCGCGCCACGTTCGCCCCGATCGGCTTCTTAAACCCCACGATGTTCACTGTCCCGCGCATCGGGTTATTGTCGTCCACCCGCAACTTCGAAACCTGCCCCTCCTGCACCCGGATCACCGCCTTCATCGAGCTCGTATCCGGCAGCCGGCAAAGCACCTGCTGCAGCCGCACCGTCCCGCCCTCCTTGATCGGGTCATTGCCGCTTCGATCCGAAGATGAAGCGTAAATCACCAGCCCATCCGCCGGCGCCTTGATCGTGCAATTCTCCAGTTGCTCCTTCAGCTTGGCCGTCAACTGCTTGCGCAGCAGCAGCGTCTGCTGCGTCGCCACCAGCGCCGAGATGTACTTGTTCAGGTTGGCGTTGTTTTCCTTCTTCGTCAGCTCCAGCTTCTGATCCGCCTGCGCCACCGCGCTCTTCTTCGTCGCCAGGTTCTTCGCCTTCGTGTACTCCAGCAGCACCTTCTGGTCCGTCTTCGCCTTCTGTAGATCGTTCTTCACCGTCAACACGTCCAGCTCACCCTTCTTCACGTCCACAGCCGTCACGAATCCCTTCCCAAACAGGTTCCGCGTGATCGCCAGATCCTCCTCCTTGTTCTTCAGCATGATCTCGGCCATCTCAAACTTCGTCTTCGCCTCCGACTCCGCCTGCGGCGCCACGCCTTCGATATATTCCCGCAGATCCAGGTTCGCCACCTCCACCCCGATCTCCGCCTCCTGGATGTTCGCCACGTTCGTCGCCTCCTGGATCTCCTTCGCCTCCTTCGCAGCCGACAGCGCCGCCTCCGCCGCCTGCAGATCCAGCAAACTCTGATCGTAATTCTTCTGAATGTTCGACGAGTCCAGTGTCACCAGCATGTCCCCCTTGTGCACGAACGTCCCCTCCTTCACCAACTCCTGAATCGTGTTCAGCCCCTCCACCTTGTTCACCACGTCGATGTTGTTCACCGACTGCAATTCCCCATCCTTCGTCAGCCGCACGTCAAGATCCATCATCACCGCCGCCTGATAGTTCCCCACGATCGTCGGCCCGTTCCCGCCCCCCTGAATGCGCGCGTAGATCAGGTACCCGCCCCCGCCCACCGCCAGCACCACGGTCAGCACCAGCCAAAGGGGGAATCGGCGGACGGGATTCGAGACAGCGGTTGGGATTGCGACCAGGCTCATGCGGTATGGTTCTCGTTTTCTGAAGGATGCCGTAATCATACTACCGCAGATGCGGTAGGTTGTTCGCGCCCGCCCCCTCGGTGGAAACCGGAATCTCCGCCGCGCGATCCATCGCGTGCCCCAGCGCCCCCGCGTCCGGATCAAGCCGCAGCGTCCCACTGTTCCGCAGGAACCGCAAAACGTTCACCTGCAGCGTCGCGCTCGCCTGCTCGTAAAGATCCCGCGCCTGCAAAAGCGAATTCTGCGCCTCCACTAAGTCGCGCGTGCTGGTGGATTTACCGTTGCGCAGCAGCTCGTAAGCATTCTCCCGCCGCCGCTGCGCCAGGTCCACCGCCTGCACCTGAATCTGCAGCGTCGCCTGCGATTCCTGGATCAACCGCAACGATTCGCGAACGTCCGACACGATCCGATCCTTCAAATCTTCAAAATCCCGCTGCGCCCGCCGCACGTCGATCAGCGCCGCCCGATACTGGTTCCGCTCCGCCACCCGATCGATCGGCAAGTCCAAATCCACGCGAGCCGAATAAGTATTAGTCCGCTCATCCAGCCGCGACGCCGGATCATTCGCCCGATTCCCAAACGCCGTCTGCCCGCTCAGCGTCAGGTCCGGCAGCAGTCCGTTCTTCGCATTCTCAACCCGCCGCCGCGTGTCGTCCACGCGATCCCGCGCCGTCTGCAAATCCAGGCGATACTTCATCGCCAGCGCCAACGACTGCGCGTCGTCCGTCTTCGGCAGCGCCACGTCCAACTCCACCGCCGTGATATCCAGCGCCTGCTCCGTCGGCATCCCCAGCAGCAGCTTGAAATCATCCAGCGCCGCCGCGTACGTCTCCTGCGCCGTGATCAACTGGTTCTCCGCGCTCAATTGCTCCTGCAGCGACCGCTGCAGCTCGATGTACGCCACCCGCCCCGTCGAATAAAGCGCCCGCGACCGCTCCGTCAGCGTCACGAAGCTCGCGTAATTCACCCGCCGATTCAGCACCGATTGCTGCAAACTCAGCAGCCGGAAATACTGCGTCGCGATGCTGATCACAAAATCCCGTCGAAAATTCTCAAACGTCCGCACCTGGTAAACCAGCGTCCGCTCCCCGCTGATCAGCGGCTCCAAATTCACCATCCCCGCCCCGCGCAACAGCGGAATGCTCCCCGACAACACCACCGAAGCGTTCTCCCCGCTCGCCGCGTTCCCATCCAGCGCATTTACGAAACTCACCAAACCCTGCGCGACCAACTCGCCCCCATACGGGAGCTGCTGCCGCACCCCCGCCCGCGCCGTGCTCGTCAGCGCCGCGCGATAATTCACATCCTTCTGCCCACCCGCATATTCCAAACTCCCCCCCACAAATGGCCGCGGCTCGAATAAGTGCCGCTGCAGCGTCACGTCCAGCGCCGCCAGATACAGATCCTCCATCGTGGTCTGATAAGTCCGGCTGTGCTGCACCCCGTAACTCAGCGACCCGAAGAAATCGAGCCGCACCGGCCGCTCCTCCAGCGTCGGCGGGCCCAGTCGCAGTCGATTCCGAATCCGGCTATCCAGCGTCTCGTAATCAAACGAGGCCCGCGGAATATCCTCCCCGCTCGCCCAGTCAAATCGCTTCGGCCCCAACTGCCCATACTCCAGCACCACCCGCAGCGGCTCCGCCTGGGGCGCCGCCGCCGGCGCGTGCGGCGTCTGCGGGATCTTCGCATACGCCTGCGTCGTCGGTTTCACGTTCTTCGGATCGGTCGTCGCCTCCACCTGCGGCCGATAACCCAGCGTCTTGTCCTGACGATCCTTAACCAGCGCCGTCACCTGCCGATCCGCCTCCCGCTCCGCAAATTCCGCGGAGCATCCCGACAAGATCAGCGCCGCCACAACCAGAATGAAATGTCTATTTCGCACGGGGTTGCCCCGACTGTACCCGCTTAACAAGTTAGTCGCCATACCGCCGCCTCAACTACCATCTACACGCTGTAGTGGAACAGCTTGCCCCTCAACCATTTACCTCAAAACGCCGATCCTCTCCAAAGCAAGATCCCATGAGCACCGCCGCACCATCCGTCCCGCGCGATCTCCTGCGCCCCGCCACAACCGCCCCACCGCGCGCACAAGCAACAACCCGGCGAGCGGCAATGCTCTGGGTACTGTTCATCGGAGTCATCGTTGCCGCATTCTCCATAGGCCTCGCCGCCCGCCGCTTCACCTGGGACGCCACCCAATCCGTCCGCCGCTCCGAAGACCTGTGCAACGGCTGGGGCTGGGGCCAACGCGCCCTCCGCTACGGCTTCTTCAAACTCTACGACCACGTCATAGC
>JAQGHM010000226.1 GCA_028291615.1 Phycisphaerales bacterium
CGCAGAGTTCGCCCTTCTCGAGGCTGGCGCGGCGGCCGAGGTTGAGGCGGTCGATCTCGTAGGTGTTGTTGCCGACGAAGACGAAGGGCGTGGTGCGCAGCCAGCTTTCGCCGTTGACGGTCATCCGAAGGTTGACGACGGGGAAGCGGCGGAAGATCGCGATGATCGCCAGGAGCATCGCGTACCACTTGCCGTGGCCGAGGCGCTCGCGCATGTCGTCGCGGCGGCGGACGACGTGGGGGTAGAGGCCGATGGAGGAATTGTTGATGAAGACGCGGCCGTTGACCTCGCCGAGGTCCACGGCGCGGGGGCGGCCGGTGGTGATGACTTGCGCGGCCTGGGTGATCTCTTGTGGAAGGCCCAGATCTTTGGCGAAATGGTTGAGCGTGCCCATCGGGAGGACGCCCATGACCGCTTCGGTACCCGCGAGCGCGTTGGCGACGGCGCTTTGGGTGCCATCGCCACCGGCGGCGACGATGACGGATTGTTTCCTATCGAGTGATCCGGCGATCTGGCGGGCGGTTGCGGTGAGGTCGGGGCCTTTCACGTGGCGGACGTCGACTTGCACGCCGGTGTTGGCGAAGGCCTGGCGTACCTTGCGCTCATCTTCATCGGCCTCCGAGGCGGGCGTTGTTCCCGCGGCGGCGTTCAGTAGGACGATCACCTTCTTCACGTGCGAGAGATTACGAAGAATCCGTCGCAGCGCGAGTGGGGAATCAGTTACTTCTTGTCCGCCGGCCACTCCCAAAGAGGAGAGAACGGTTCGAGGCCCGGCGGTCGCGCGGTGGGCGGTTGTGGTTGCGGGAACGGAACGGGCACCGGCGGGTGGATCGGGCCGATGCGTTCCCAATGGCCGGGGGTTACGAGTTCCTGGCGAGGTCCCCAGGTCCAGGCACCGGGGGAGACGAGGATCTGGCGGGTTCGCGTTTCGTAGTGGGCGGGGATCAGGACCCATTCCTGCCGCTGGACGTATTGGCCGCCTTCCCAGGTGCAGATGGTTCGCCAGCCGTATTGGTCGGTGATCCAGAGGGTCTCGGTGACGGTCTGGTACGTTGGCGGTTGCCAGATGCGTTCGTAAACGGTGCGATAGGTTGGCGGAATCCAGATCCAGCCGTCGCCGGGTGGGAACGGCGGGTGGGGCGGGCGGGGGTTGGGGAACATCGCCGAGCGGAGCGACGTGGTGGGCGGTCGCCCCTGGGCGAACGAAACCGCTGGGACGAGTATCGCTATTAATGCAACGAAAATGGTTTTGCCAGACATGGTGATCTCCCGCCGGTTTTCGGCGTAACGCCCCTGTCCGTTGGACGCACCGGGCGGCGGGAAAGTTCTCGGCAATCGCGATGCCGTGTGGGCTTATGCGTGCGGAGCGGGGTCGGCCTGGCCTTGGGTAAAGCCAGCGACCTTGTATCCCGCGTCGGTGACGGCGTGGGTCAGTTCCCGCACGCTCACCGCCGAGGCGTCGAAAAGCACCGAAGCCTGGCGGCTCGGGAAATCGACCTCAACCTCGTGCACACCGGGCTGAGCCGCCAGCGCCTTGCTGATCGACTGCTCACACTTGTGGCAATGCATGCCTTCGATTTTGATCAGAAGCAGTTTGTCGTTTCCTACGTCTTGTCCCATGAACTTCCTCCGGACGCCTCTGGCCGCCGGCCGTGGCCGGCCCGCCGTGCCGCGACACTGTTCGCATTGTCTCACGCGGCGGGAAAATTCGCCAACACAAATACGCCGGGGTCCGCGGGAGGTGCGGCAGAAAAGGATAAAAAGTTGTTACCGCTTCTATAGCATCGACCGCGAGGATATACTGCGCGCCGGTCGGCTGGGCTATTAGAAGAGGCACTCCGGGCATGCTGATTAAAGAATTGCGGGAGATTCAGCGGAAACACAACGGGCACATTCCCGAGGACGAACTTCACGCGCTGGCGGCGCGGCTGGGTAAATCCAAGGCCGACGTGTACGGCGTGGCCAGTTTTTACCCCGAATTTCGCTTCGAGGCGCCGCCCAAGGTGGAGGTGCAGATCTGCACCGCGCTGCCGTGCTACATGAAGGGCGCCGAGCGGCTTTACCGCGAGGTGACCAAGCTGGCCGAGGGGCGCGAAGACGTGGAGGTGCACCGCTGTCCGTGCCTGGGCCGCTGCGACGGCGCGCCGGCGGTGACGATCAACGAAAACGTGCATGCGATCTTCGGCGGCCGGGAGATGTATGACCGCTGCCAGCGCGCCCTCGCGGGCGAAGAGGTGCGCGACCAGGATTTTCGCGGCTCTGCGCAACCGCCGTTCCGCACTGATCCGTACGGCGCCGGCGAGGAGAAGTATGGCACGCTGCGCGAGATCGTCGCCAGCGGGAACTTCGATCGCGTCGTCAAGGAGATCGAGGTCGGCAACCTCCGCGGCATGGGCGGGGCGGGCAAGCCGATGCTCCGCAAACTGAAGCAGACGCTGGATACGCCGAGCGAGAAGAAGTACGTCGTCGCCAACGCCGACGAATCCGAGCCCGGCACGCTTAAAGACCGCGAGATCATGCTCAACGTCCCCCACTGCCTGGTGGAGGGGATGGCGCTGGTGGCGCTGACGGTCGGCGCGCAGCAGGGATTCATTTACATCCGCCACGAGTACAAGCAGCAGGCGGACTTCCTGCGGCAGGAAATCGCGCTGGCGAAGCAGGCGGGGTTGCTGGGAAAGGACATCCTGGGGAGCGGGCGGGATTTCGAACTTGAAGTCTTCGTCAGCCCGGGCGGGTACGTCATGGGCGAGCAGACGGCGCTCCTGGAAGCGATCGAAGGGAAGCGCGGCCAGCCGCGCAACCAGATGGTGGACATGAAAGAACGGGCGCTGCCGTCCTTCCAGGGTCTGTGGGGTTGTCCGACGCTGGTGAGCAACGTTGAGACGTACACGCACATCCCGCTGATCGTGAAGAACGGCGGCGTGGCGTACAAGGCGATGGGCATCCGCGGGTGCGAGGGGATCAAGTGGGCCAGCGTCTGCGGCGACGTGAACAAGCCCGGCGTCTGGGAAGTGCCGATGGGCACGACCTACGCCGAGATGCTCGCCAAGGCGGGCGGCGTGCTGAAGGGGCGAAAGCTCAAGGCGTTTGCACCGTCGGGGCCGAGTTTTCCGTTCCTTCCGGCGACCGATGAATTGCTGAATTCTGCGCTCGATTTCCCGGGCACCAAGGGCGCGCCGCCCAACCCGGTGATGGACAACGGCGGATCGGTGGGCTCGGGCGCGATCATCTTCCTGGCCGAGGGGCGCTGCATGATCGATTCGGCGCTGAACTTCACCCGCTTCTTCCGCAATGAGTCGTGCGGCAAGTGCGTGCCGTGCCGCGTCGGGTCGCAGAAGATGGTCGATTTGATCAAGGAACTTCGCAACGGGAAGGCGAAGGATTACGATTACGTCGACACGATCAACGGGTTGGCCGACGTGCTCAAGCTCACCAGCATCTGCGGCCTGGGACAGGTCGTGCACAAGCCGATCCAGTCGGTGCTGAAATATTGGAAGCAGGAGGTCGAAGATCACCTCCACCGCAACATCTGCCCGGCCAACGTCTGTTTCAACACGAACGGCGAGGAACATCGATGAGTGCGACCGCCCCTGCGACCGCGACCAAATCCGTAACCCTGACCATCGACGGCAAGCCGGTGACGGTCGATGCCGGCACGAGCGTCTGGGAAGCCGCCCGCCGCGCGAACGGCAAGACCGTGCCTGCGCTCTGCCACTCCCACTTCATGGGCCTGAACCCCGTGGGCGTCTGCCGCGTTTGCGTGGTGGACATCCTGAACAAGGGGAAGAGCGGCGGCAATTATGCCGCCTCCTGCATGCGCGAATGCGAACAGGGGATGGAAGTTCTCACCGGCGGTGAGAAGCTCGAGAAGACCCGCAAAACGCTGCTCGAAGTGCTGCTGGCCGATCACCCCGTGCCGTGCGAAAAGGGAAAGAAGGGGGAGTGCGACCTGGAGCGCATGGGCGTTGAATATGGCCTGCTCAAGCCAGCCGTTGACGACGCCGGCAAACCGGCGGGCACCGCATGGGCGAAGCGCTCGGCGTTTTCGACGCGCGACACGCGCACGATCAAGGAGCCGGACAAGAGCAACTTCTCCATCGCGATCGACCACAGCGCGTGCATCCTCTGCGACCGTTGCGTGCGGGCGTGCGCTGACGTTGATAACGACGTGATCGGCCGCTCGGGCAAGGGCGCCCGCGCCGCAATCGGGTTCGACAACGGCCTGAAGATGGGGGAGAGCGATTGCGTGAACTGCGGCGAGTGCATGATCAACTGTCCGACCGGGGCGATCACGTACAGCGGCTTTAAGTTCAAAGGTCTGGAGATCAACGCCGAGCGCGGCGAGAAACTCCTGACGCCGGAGGAGATGAAGAAGGAATTGCCGGTGCTGGAGGCCAGCCGGGTCAATTACAACTTCCTGAAGCGCAGCCAGGACGGCGTCGCCCTGCGCCATTTCAAAAAGGACGAGGTCATCTGCCGCCAGGGGGAGCATGGCCGCACAGCGTTTTTCGTCAAGTCCGGCAAGGTCAGCATCTATTTAAACGTCGCCGCCGACGCCGCCGCCAAGCCCAAGGGCAAGCCCGGCATGCTGCAGCGCCTGGGCCTGGCAAAGGCCGACAAGAGCTGGACCCATCCGTCGGCGACGCCGCTGCGTGATTTCATTCCCGTGGACGCGCCGATCGACCTCGATCGCGCCAAGCCGATCGCCACGTTGGGCGCAGGCGCGATCTTCGGCGAGGCGAGCTGCATCAACCACCAGCGCCGCTCGGCCACCGTGCGCGCCGTGGACGAGGACACGGTCGTCATCGAGATGACGCGAAACTTCCTCGACGTCCTGGCGCGCAACCGCGATTTCCGCACCGAGCTTGAACGCATTTACCGCAAGCGCGGCGTGCACAGTCACCTTCGCGGATCAGACCTGTTCAAGGAAGTCGAGGATAACTTCCTCAAGACGCTGGCCGAGCGCTCCACGCTGGTGCGCTTCCGGCCCGGCGAAGTCATCTGCCGCCAGGACGAGCCCGCCGACGCGTTCTTCGTCATCCGCATCGGGCACGTGAAGGTCGAGATCACCAATAAGGAAGGGCAAACCAAGATCCTGAGCTACCTCGGGCAGGCTCACTCCTTCGGCGAGATTGGCCTGCTGATCGAGCCGTTCAAGCGATCGACCACCTGCACGGCGCTGGATGATGTGGAGATGATCAAGATCGCCAAGGTGGATTTTGATGAGGTCATGGATCAGCACCCGGGCCTGCGCGAGCAATTGGTGCGGCTGGCGAAGAGCTACAACAAACCTGCCAGTGGCGACATCGCCCCGGTGACGCAAAAGCCGCTCAGTCCCGAGGCGCAGGCGCACCGCGAGGCGCTGCTCAACGACTTCTTCATGCAGGACATCTACCAGGGGCAGAGCCTGCTCGTGCTGGACCTGGAGCGCTGCACGCGCTGCGACGAATGCGTGAAGGCGTGCGCGCAGACGCACAACCAGATCACGCGGCTGACGCGCGACGGCCTGCGCTTCGACAAGTATCTCGTCACGACGTCGTGTCGCAGTTGCCACGACCCCAAGTGCCTCACGCATTGCCCGGTCGACGCGATCCACCGCAAGCAGGGGCTGCCGATCATCATCGAGAACTATTGCGTCGGCTGCCACGCGTGCGAGGAGAACTGCCCCTACGGCAACATCACCGTGCACGAGAACGTGCAGGTGGTCGACCTGATGACCGGCCAGGACGGCATCGGCCGCCGGGCGATGGTCTGCGACCTCGACAATTGCCTGGGCGAAGTCGAGGAACCGAGCTGCGTCTACGCCTGTCCGCACAACGCGGCCGAGCGCATCGACGGCGACAAATTGTTCGAGCGGTACTTCGAATCGCAGGCAAAGAAATAGAAGCGGTGTTATTACCGGACCCGGGCAATTTCAATTTGCCCGCGGGCGAAAAGCATCGTACGTCTCTCAAGGTCGCCTAATTGCGAAAGAGAGACAGACGCGCGATGTTCTACAAGAGTTCCAGCCGTTCGACCGTCCTGGATCGCCAGCCGCCCCAGGTCAACGATCACATCAACCCGCTCGAGGATGAGGTCATCGAAACCCAACTGATCGAGGCCCAGCGCCGATCGGAGAAGTTGAAGAACCCCAAGCTTTCATCCTTCGAGAAGGAACTGCTGCAGGCTTGGTCGCAGGATTGATCCCCACTGATTTTCCGGTGCCTCCAGCGAGCTGTTGTCGACGGCGCGGCAGGGAGTAGAATCGCCACGGAACACCGGGCGATTCTTGCTTTTTGCTGCGCGAAACCGCAAACGACGTAAGCCCAGTTGGAGGATCGTGCGATGCCGACGATTGAGGGCCTTCTCTCGCCGTCGCGGACGGTTGCGGAATTGAAGGAGCTGCGCGCGCTGACGGGGGATGAAAATGGTGCGCAGCGGGTGGCATTTACGCCTCTTTGGGCGGTGGCGCGGAAGTGGCTTCGGGGGAAGTTGGCGGAGTTGCCGGGGGTCGAGGTGCATCAGGATGCGGCGGGGAATCTGTGGGGGACGCTTGGGGGGGCGAGCGAGCGCTGTCTGCTCATTGGGGGGCATATCGATTCAGTGCCGAACGGGGGGTGGCTGGATGGGTGCTTGAACGTGCTGGCGGGGTTGGAAGTGTTACGCCGCATCGCCGCCGCTGGCACGCCGGCCGTGACAGTGCGGCTGGTCGATTGGGCGGATGAGGAGGGGGCGCGTTTTGGGCGAAGCTTGTTCGGATCGAGCGCGGCGGCGGGGACGCTGCTGCCGGCTGACGTGCGGAACCTGACGGATCGGGATGGGGTGAAGCTGGTAGACGCGGTGGCGGAGTACGGGGTGGAGCTGGATCGGGCGTTGGAGGCCCGGGCGGAGCTGCGGAATGCGGCGGCGTATCTGGAACTGCACATCGAGCAGGGGCCGGTGCTGGAGCATCTGGGTTTGCCGATGGGGGCGGTGCTGGGGACGTTCGGCGTCGAGCGGCATCTGGTGACGTTTACAGGGCAGGCGGCGCATTCGGGTTCGACGCCGATGGCGCATCGGCGCGATGCGCTGGGGGGCGTGTCGAAGCTGCACCTGGCGGTGCGCGAGATCGCGGTGCGTCATGGCGGGGTGGGGACAGTGGGGCGGGTGGTAACGCGGCCGGGGATCGTGACGGCGGTGGTGGGGGAGGCGGAGATGACGATTGATTTGCGGCACCTGGATGCGGGCGCGCTGGCAGTGATGTTTCGCGAGGCGCGCGAGGCTAGCGCGCGCATAGCGGTGGAGGAGAAGCTGGAGGTGGCGTGGCGGCGGACTTGGGAGATTCCGCCGATCCCGTTTCATCCGGAACTGATCGAGATGGCGGATGAGGCGATCAGGGAGGTGTGCGGGGTTTCGCATCGGTTACCAAGCGGGCCGCTGCACGATGCGGCGGAGGTGGCGCGGGCGGGGGTGCCGACGGTGATGCTGTTCGTGCAGAGTTTGCGGGGAATCTCACATAATAAGATCGAGGATACGCGGGAGGAGCACATTGAGTTGTCGGTGCGGGCGCTGGATCGGCTGGCGGAGCGGGCGATGGGGTGGTTGGCCTATCAGAAAGATGCTCCGGGCACTTGATTCGTGCCGTGGCCCACACCTATTGTCGGCGCAGTTGTCGCATCCATCGGCGGATGCGCCGCGCAGTCTGACAACTCAACTGCAAGTTCGAACTCGTTCGAACTCAAACCCGAAGGTCTTCACATGGGCACCATCACCACCAAAGACGGCACGCAGATCTACTACAAGGATTGGGGGAGTGGCCAGCCGATCGTTTTCTCGCACGGTTGGCCGCTTTCGGGCGACGACTGGGACGCGCAAATGATGTTCTTCCTGAACCATGGCTATCGCGTCATCGCGCATGACCGGCGAGGCCACGGTCGCTCCAGCCAAGGCGGCGACGGCCACGATATGGATCATTACGCCGACGACCTCGCGGCGGTCACCGCGCATCTCAATTTAAAGAATGCCGTGCACGTCGGCCACTCGACCGGCGGTGGTGAGGTCACGCGTTACATTGCGCGCCACGGCGAAAGCCGCGTC
This sequence comes from Phycisphaerales bacterium, assembly GCA_028291615.1. GTDB lineage: Bacteria > Planctomycetota > Phycisphaerae > Tepidisphaerales > Tepidisphaeraceae > RYN-433. The sequence continues at coordinate 8,056 of JAQGHM010000226.1, forward strand.
GCCAAGGCGGTCCTCATCAGCGCAGTGCCGCCGCTGATGGTAAAGACTCCCGCGAATCCCGGCGGCTTGCCTAAATCAGTATTCGACGGCCTTCAAGCGCAGGTGGCCACCAACCGGGCGCAATTTTACCTGGATCTGCCGACCGGGCCCTTTTACGGTTACAACCGGCCGGGCGCGAAAGCATCCGAGGGAGTGATTCGGAATTGGTGGCGCCAGGGGATGATGGGCGGCGCCAAGGCGCACTATGACGGCATCGTGGCCTTCTCCCAAACGGACTTCACGGAGGATCTGAAGAAGTTCACGGTGCCGACTCTGGTCATGCACGGCGATGATGACCAGATCGTCCCTTATGCAGACTCCGGCCCGCTAAGCGCCAAGCTGGTGAAGGGCGCAATATTAAAAACCTACAAGGGTTTTCCGCACGGCATGCCGACAACGAACGCGGATCAGATCAATGCCGATCTGCTCGAATTCGTGAAGTCGTAAACGCAGGCTGCTCGGTCATTGGCGACGCCAACGGTGCGCACGCGCCCGTGGAACGCGGCCCGCGAGCGGCCGGCTAAACGGGAGGGAGTTATTGCTTGCTCTTGTTTACTTCTGTCGCCACACGGGATCCTGATGACTTTCGCCGGCGCTGGCGAACCATCTGGTGGTGACCGTCTTCTGGCGGGTGTAGAACTGGATGGATTCGGTTCCCTGCACGTGCAGGTCGCCGAAGAAGGATTGGTTCCAGCCGGTGAAGGGGAACCACGCCATCGGGGCGGGGACGCCGACGTTTATGCCGATCATGCCGGCGTTGAAGTGCTGCTTGAACTGTCGCGCGGCGTGGCCGCTGCTGGTGAAGATGGAGGCGCCGTTGCCGTAGGGGCTGCGGCGGCCGACGTCCAAGGCTTGTTCGAGTGAGCTTGCGCGGACAACGGAGAGGACGGGGCCGAAGATCTCCTCGGTGGCGACCTTCATTCCGGGCTGGACGCGATCGATGACGGTGGGGCGGAGGAAGAAGCCGGGGCCGGCGGGGATGTCGCGGCGACCGTCGAGGGCGACGGCAGCGCCTTCGCCGCGTGCGGTGTCGAGGTAGCCGGCGACGCGGTCGCGGTGGGCGGCGGAGATGACCGGGCCCATGTCCACGGCGGCGCCGGTGTCGGTGGGGCCGACGGTCATCCTGGCGGCGGTTTCGCAGAGGGCATAGACCAGCGGGTCGCTGACGTTGCCCACCGGCACGGCGACGGAGCCGGCCATGCAACGCTCGCCAGCGCAGCCGAAAGCGGAAGCCTGGAGGGCGGCGACGGCCTGGCCCAGGTCGGCATCGGGCATGATGATCAGGTGGTTCTTCGCGCCGCCGGCAGCCTGGACGCGCTTGCCGTGGCGGGTGCCGGTTTCGTAGACGTATCGCGCGATTGCGGTGGAGCCGACGAAGGAGATGGCGGCGACGAGGCCATGGGTGAGCAGTGCATCGACGGCTTCCTTGTCGCCGTGGACGATGTTGAATACGCCAGCGGGGCAGCCGGCTTCGGTGAGGATCTCGCCGAGCAGGTTGGCCGAGAGCGGCACCTTCTCGCTGGGCTTGAGGATGAAGGTGTTCCCGCACGCGATGGCGACCGGGAACATCCACATCGGCACCATGGCGGGGAAGTTGAACGGGGTGATGCCGACGCAGACGCCGACCGGGTGACGGACGGTTTCGCAATCAACGCCGCGGGCGATGTCGGGCAGCGTCTGGCCCATGATCATGCTGGGCATGCCGCAGGCGAACTCGACGACCTCGATGCCGCGCTGCACGGAGGCGCGGGCCTCGACCAGCGTCTTGCCGTGCTCGCGGGTGACGAGGCGCGCGAGCTCTTCGAAGCGTGCGAGGAGCAGCTCGCGGAACTTGAAGAGCACGCGGCAGCGCTCGACGACAGGCGTGGCGGACCAGGCGGGCAGCGCGGCGGCGGCGGCGCGGACGACCTCGTCCACCTCGGCCTTGCTGGCGAGGGGGACGGTGGCGATCACCTGACCCGTCGAGGGATTGAAGACGGCGGATTGGCGCGAGCTGCCGCTGGTCTGCCATTTCCCATTGCAGAGCATGGGGACGATGATCGTGGCGGTGGATGATGAAGGGGCGGTGGTGGACGGCATCAGGTATGAAACTCCCGAAGAGTCAGGCTGAGATAACTCTTTACAAGTGTATGGCCGAGGTTATGCTAGCCGCGTTTGGCACGCGCTCAAGGGCGATGAGCGGATTTCGAAATCCAACTGCACCAACGCCCCCGGGACCACACAAGAGCCCGGTCATAGTCGCGAAGTTTCATCCCGCTGGCGAATTGGCCGCGCGCTCGATTCGTTCGCAGACGAGGTATCTTTACACGTCCGCGGCGACGCTGCCGTTTGCGCGCGTGCGATTGGCCGGCGACATTTCACGGAAGAATGCATATGAGCGAAGCCGTCCGCAAGCATAAAGAGTATCTGTTTCCAGCCGTCTCGATGTATTACCAGGAGCCAATTGAGCTGGTGAAAGGGGAGGGAAATTACGTCTGGGACGACACCGGCAAGCGCTACCTCGACGCGTTCGGCGGCGTGCTGACGGTAAGCGTGGGGCACGCGAACCCCAAGGTGGTCAATGCGGTCGTCGAGCAGGTGAAGAAGCTCAGCCACACCTCGACGCTTTACGCCAACGCGGAGCAGTCGAACCTGGCCGAGAAGCTGGCGTCAATCGCGCCGGGGAATTTGAAGAAGTCATTCTTCACCAGCAGCGGCACCGAGGCGAACGAGACGGCGATGAACGCCGCCCGCGTCGCGACGGGGCGGATGGACATCATCACGTTACGGCACAGTTACTCGGGTCGCAGCATGCAGACGCTGGCAGGGTGCGGGCAGAGCGGGTGGAAGAAGATCCCGCTGCCGGTTTCGGGGATTCGCCATGCGCATGCGCCGTATTGTTATCGGTGTCCCTTCAATGCGCCCGGGCCGCATGCGTGCGGGCTGGAATGTGCGAACGACATCGAGGAATTGATTCAGACGGAAACGGGCGGCGAGATCGCGGCGTTCATGGCGGAGACGATCATCGGCTCGGGCGGGTTCATCGTTCCGCCAGCCGGTTATTTCGAGCGCGCGGTGGCGATCTCGCGCAAGTATGGCGGGCTGTACATTGCGGATGAAGTGCAGACGGCCTGGGGGCGCACCGGCGGCAAGTGGTGGGGCATTCAGCATTGGGATGTGAACCCGGACATCATGGTGTCTGCGAAGGGGATGGGCAACGGCGCACCGGTGGCGATGACGATCGCGACGCCGGCGGTGGCGGACAAATTTCCCGGGATCACGTTCGCGACGTTCGGCGGCAACCCGGTCTCGATGGCGGCGGCGCGCTCGACGATCGAGGTGATCGAGGAGGAGGGGCTGCTGGAGAATTGCAAGGTCACCGGCGCGTATCTTGGGGAGCGGTTCATGGCGCTGAAGGAGAAACATCCGCTGATCGGCGACGCGCGCGGGCTAGGCATGATGCAGGCGCTGGAGCTGGTGAACGATCGCAAGACCAAAGAGCCCGCGCCCGCGGCGGTCACGGCAGTATTCGAAGAGGCCAAGCGGCGCGGAGTGCTACTCGGCAAGGGCGGCGTCTACGGCAACGTCATCCGCACCGGCCTGATGCTCAACGCGGGCAAGGCGCAGGTGGATGAATTGGTGGAGGCGATCGACGCGGGCCTGACGGTGGCAGGCGGGCAACATGCGGCGGGACCGGCGAAGATGCCGCTGAAGTCGTCTTAAGGCGGAACTGATATAGATGGCAACTACCCTCATTCAGAATGGACGGATCATCACGGCGAGCGACGATTACGTCGCCGATGTGTTCATCGACGGCGATACCGTCCGGATGATCGGGACGGCGCTGCCGGTAAAGGCCGATCGCGTGATCGACGCCACCGGCAAGCTCGTCATTCCGGGGGGGATCGACCCGCATGTGCACATGGAGTTGCCCTTCGGCGGGACGGTGAGCAGCGACGACTTTGAATCCGGCACGCGCGCGGCGGCGTTCGGCGGCACGACGTCGATCATCGACTTCGCGATTCAGTACAAGGGCAAGACGTTCCAGCAGACGCTGGATGATTGGCACGCCAAAGCCCAGGGAAAGTGCGCCATCGACTACGGCTTTCATCTGGCGGTGACCGAGTACGAAGCGCAACACGCGGCCGAGTTTGCCAAGGTGATCGACGGCGGCGTGACGACGTTCAAGCTCTTCCTGGCGTATCCCGGCGTCTTCATGGTCGATGACCAGACGATGTTCCGCGTCATGCGGTCGGCGGGGGAGGCGGGTGGGCTGACGCTGGTGCACGCCGAGAACGGCGACGCGATCTCGCTGAAGATCGCCGAGTTGATGGCGGCGGGGAAGACTGAGCCGAAGTATCATGCCCAGTCGCGCCCGCCGGTGATGCAGGCGGATGGTGTGGCGCGGGCGCTGCGCGTGGCGGAGTTTGCCAAAGCGCCGGTCTTCATCGTGCATGTGTCGTGCGAAGCCGCGATGATGGAACTTGTCCGCTCGCGCGACGCCGGGAACCCGGCATATGGTGAGACATGTACCCAGTACCTCTTCCTCGACGAGACCGAGTACGACAAACCGGACTTCGAAGGCGCGAAATATGTTTTTACCCCGCCGCTGGTCGGCCGGGAGAATATTGAGCCGCTTTGGAAGGGCCTCAAGCTCGGCTACCTCCAGGAAGTCAGCACCGACCACTGCCCCTTCAACTTCAAAGGCCAGAAAGAGCTCGGCCGCGGCGATTTCACCAAGATCCCCAACGGCGGCCCGGGCGTCGAGGACCGCCTCTCCCTCGTCTACGACGGCGCGATGAAGCGCGGCTTCAGCCTAAACAAGTGGGTCGATCTCTGCTCGACCGCCAGCGCGAAGATGTTCGGGATGTTTCCGAAAAAGGGGACGATCGCGATCGGGTCTGATGCGGACATCGTGATCTTCGATCCGCACGTCGAGCGGACGATCAGCGCCAGGACGCACCACATGAATTGCGACTACAGTTTATTTGAAGGGTGGCGGATCAAGGGGAAGCCGCAAACGGTGTTGTCGCGCGGGAAAGTGGTTGTGGAGAACGATCAATACACAGGCCGGCGTGGGGACGGGAAATTTCTTAAGCGAGGAACTTGCGCCACCACCTGAGATGTCCACCACCACGACCCCCATCCTCACTTATGACCCAGTCGCCCAGGCGGGCGCACTTTCCAACGCCGACCTTGCTCCTACCACCCCAGGCCAGCGCACCTGGTCCGTCTGGTCCATCGCCGCGCTCTGGATCAGCATGTCCGCCTGCATCCCCACCTACATGCTCGCATCGAGCCTGATCGACGGCGGCATGAACTGGTGGCAGGCCGTGCTGACCGTCTTCCTTGGCAATGCCATCGTACTCGTCCCAATGATCCTAAACGCCCACGCCGGCACCAAGTACGGCATCCCCTTCCCCGTCTACTGCCGCGCCAGCTTCGGAACCTGGGGCGCCAACATCCCCGCTCTCCTTCGCGCCCTCGTCGCCTGCGGATGGTTTGGCATCCAGACCTGGATCGGCGGCGCGGCCATCTACAAGATCTCCTCCATCTTCTGGCCTGCCCTCGCCGATTCCTCCCACGCCCAGGTCCTCGGCATCACGTTTCCGCAACTCGCCTGCTTCCTCTTCTTCTGGCTCCTCAACGTCGCCGTCATCTGGTGCGGCATCGAGTCGATCCGCATCCTGCTGAACATCAAGGCCCCGCTCCTCATCGCGCTGGGACTGCTTCTTCTTGCGTGGGCGTATCAGAAGGCAAATGGCTTTGGCCCGATGCTCAGCCAGCCTTCCGCCTTTGCTCCCGGCCAGCCCAAAGCCGGCCAATTCTTCGCCTTCTTCGTCCCCGGCCTCACGGGCATGGTCGGATTCTGGGCCACCCTCTCCCTCAACATCCCCGACTTCTCCCGCTACGCCCGCTCCCAGCGCGATCAGATCATCGGTCAGGCGATCGGTCTTCCCGCCACGATGGCGCTCTACTCCTTCATCGGCGTCGCCGTCACCTCCGCCACCATCGTCATCTACGGCCACGCCATCTGGGACCCCGTCGATGTCCTGACCAACATCCAGAGCAAGGCCGCGCTGGTCGTCGCCATGGTCGCCCTCTGCATCGCGACCCTCGCCACCAACATCGCCGCCAACGTCGTCAGCCCCGCCAACGATTTCAGCCACCTCAGCCCGCGCCGCATCAGTTTCCGCACCGGTGGCCTGATCACCGCGATCCTGGGCATCCTGATCATGCCCTGGAAGCTGATCGAGAGCAGCCACGGCTATATCTTCACTTGGCTCATCGCCTACTCCGCCCTCCTCGGCGCAGTCGGCGGAATCCTCATCTGCGACTATTGGCTTCTCCGCCGCGCGAAACTCTCCACCGCCGACCTCTATAATCCCAACGGCCAATACCGCTACACCCACGGCGTCAATTACCGCGCCCTGCTCGCTCTCGTACTGGCCATCGCTCCCTGCGTCCCCGGCTTCATCAATATCTTACGTCCCGGCCAACACACCGGCTTCTTCGACACCCTTTACACCTACGCCTGGTTCGTCACCTTTGCGATCGCCTTCGCCCTTTACTACCTGTTGATGAAGACCCGCACGCGCGGAGCGTCACCTGAATGAATGTCACCCGTTCGGATCGTCCAGCAACGACTGCAACCGTACCCCCAACGCCGGCGGGTATTTCGTCACCCATGAGCCGTCGATGATTCCCACCTCTATCATATCCAACAGATGTACCTGATCCTTCCGGCGAAATGCCGTCAACTTGATCTGCACCAGGGCCTCCAGCGCCAGCACCCGGAAGGCGCCGGTCGATTCCGACGCCGCCACATCCGGGTTCGCCGCCGCCTCGCCCTCGCGCACCAGCTCGTTGGCGAACACGACATGCACGCCGTCCCGCGCCTTGGCGTCGGGCCCATCCAGGAAGACGTCCACGCCGGCCGTGTGACGGTAGACGAACCCCGCCGCCTCGAGCGCTGTCCGCGCCGCGGGCAGATCTTCGCGCCGCAAGAGGATGTCCACATCCTGCGTGTTCCGCACCGCCGCCTCATCCACGCGCGACACCCAGAGCGCCACCGCATTGCCGCCCGCGATCGCGTACAATACCCGCGCCCCCTCCAGCGCCGCCGCCGCCCGCAACAAACGTTGCCGAACCTTCTCCACCGCGTTCACCATCCGATCCAGAGAAAATGCCCCGAGCGTGACGGCCATGATATCGCATACGTTACCACAACCGACCTCATTTTCATGACCGCGCGACCCACCCGTGAGAGTTTACCCCCATGCCTACTTTAGAAACGACAGTCGACGGCATCCGCCTCCCCAACCCCTTCATCATCGGCTCAGGCCCCCCCGGCACCAACGCCAACGTCTGCGGCAAGGCCTTCGATGAAGGGTGGGGCGCGGTGGTCATCAAGACCATCAGCCTCGACTCCACCAAGGTCGTCAACGTCGCCCCGCGCTATGCGCGGCTGCGCACCGACAAGAGCCGCGAGATCTTCGGCTGGCAGAACATCGAGCTGATCTCGGACCGTCCCTTCAACGTCTGGCTCGATGAGCTCAAGCGGCTCAAGGACAAGTACCCGGACGGCGTGGTGATCGCATCCGTGATGGAGGAGTATCACAAGGACCGCTGGATCGAGATCATCCAGCGCGTGCAGGCCACGGGCGTGGCCGGGTTCGAGCTGAACTTCTCCTGCCCGCACGGCCTGCCCGAGCGCAAGATGGGCGCGGCCATGGGGCAGGACGCGGGGATCATGAAGGAAGTCTGCGGCTGGGTGATGGGCGCGGCCAAGGTCCCCGTCTGGGCGAAGCTGACGCCCAACGTCACCAGCATCGCCGCGGGGGCGGAGGCGGCGCTGTCGGCGGGGTGCCAGGGCATCAGCGCGATCAACACGATCCTCTGCGTGATGGGCGTCGACTTGGAGACGCTGCGCCCCGAGCCAACGGTCGAGGGGTACACCGTGCCGGGCGGTTATTCGTGCACCGCGGTGCGGCCGATCGCGCTGCGGATGGTCAAGGAGTGCGCCGAGGTGATCCGCGACAAGTTCGCCGGTGGCCGGAGCCTCAGCGGCATCGGCGGGATCGAGACCGGGCGCGACGCGGCGCAGTTCATCCTGCTGGGCGCCGACACCGTGCAGGTCTGCACCGGCGTGATGAAGCTGGGCTACGGCTGCGTCAAGGCGATGAAGGACGAGATGCTGTCGTTCATGGCCAAACACAAGTTCGAGCAGATCAGCGACTTCAAGGGGCACAGCCTGCGTTACTTCACCACCCACGCCGACCTCGTGCGCCGGCAGGCGGAATCCAAGGCGACGGCCGCGGCAAACGCGAAGGCCGGCGTAGTGACGAAGGACACCGACTGGCAGGGGGATACCTTCGTCAAGCAGAGCGATGCGCTGGCGAGCGGGTGAGCTGAGTTTTATGGTGCGGCCGTCCCGGCTGCTTTTGATTCAAGAATGCAGACCACAGCCGGACACACCGAAACCAATTACCTAACATTCATCTTTCCCTTGCCAAGTCCCTGTGGTATCCGGCATCTCAGCTCATTGACAATCAAAAAGCGCTCAAGTCAAAACCCGCGCGTACCCAGCATGATTCGGTCCGCTACGTCGCTTCAACGTCCCATTCCGGTCATTCACCTGTCGGTCTAATGTCGGTTTAA
>JAQGHM010000260.1 GCA_028291615.1 Phycisphaerales bacterium
CATAATCTCAGGCAGACACGGATACACCCACAGATAGGCGCCCATGACCCACCAGCACCGCTACAAAACCATCCTCCTCTTCGGCGCGCCCGGCAGCGGCAAGGGCACGCAGGGAAAAATCCTGGGCGCTATCCCGGGATTCTTCCATTCGTCCACCGGCGACATTTTCCGCTCGCTCGATCTCCAATCCCCCACCGGCCGCACTGTTTGGGAATTCGTCTCCAAAGGCAAGCTCGTCCCCGACGGCCTGACCATCAACATCTGGAAGCAATACCTCCAGGGCATGGAGCTGATTAACCAGTTTCACTCTGAGACCGAGATCATCGTGCTGGACGGCCTGCCGCGCAACGTGGAGCAGGCCAAGATCCTCGAGGATACGCTCGACGTTCTCAAGGTGATCCATCTGGTCGCCGATCAGGCGAAGATGGTCGAGCGTCTCCGCCGAAGGGCTTTGAAAGAGAACCGCGTTGACGACGCCACCGACCAGGTCATCAGCCGTCGATTCGACGTCTACCAGAAAGAGACCAAGCCGGTCCTGGAATATTATCCAGAGGAGAAGGTCGTCACGATCGACGCCGCCCAATCGCAGATGCGCGTGCTGAGCGAGATCATCGGCGTCCTCGTGCCGCTGAAAGAGATGCACGACGGACACTAAAATCGCGCGGCAAATGACAAAACAGAAACGGGTCGAGAGCAAGCACGCTCTCGACCCGTCTTCACATCTAATTGAAATATCGAACTACGCCCGGCTCATGTACTGCCCGGTTTCCGTGCTGATCCGGATCGTCTCGCCGACCTCGATGAACGGCGGCACGCGAGTAGTCAAACCAGTCTCGAGCTCCGCGTCCTTCATCTGGTTGGTTGCCGTCGCCCCCTTGATGCCCGGCGCGGTATCCTTGATCTTCAGGTCCACCGTTTTCGGCAGGTCATAACTGACGATCTTCCCTTCGTGGAACATCGCCGTGAGCTGCGTGTTGGGCTTGAGGAACTTGATGTCGTCGCCAAAGACTTCCTTGGAGATCGAGTCCTGCTCGTAAGTCTCCAGGTCCATCAGCACGTGACCTTCGTTGTCGGAATAGAGGTACTCGACCGAGCGGCTGTCCAGCGTGGTGGTCTCGATGTCGTCGGTGGCGCCGACGCGCTTGTCCATGATCGTCCCCTTGCTCACGTCGCGCAGCTTGAACTGCACCTTGGCGCGAAGGTTGCCCGGGGTGTTGTGGTCGGCGTTGGTGACCACGAAAAGCTTGCCGTCAATGATAACCGCCTGGCCGCGGCGGACTTCGCTCGCTCGCATGTCTGGAACCTCGTTTTCGCGTAAGATTTACCCCAGACATTACTACGTAGCACCCGGGGCAATGGGTCGGGAAATGTACCCGTTCCCCCCACCGCCGTCAAACGCCTCCATGTGCTCGCCCTGGCTCAACGCGCTGCCTTGAGCCCCACCACCGCCAGCACCGGATCATGATCCGAAGCCCGCTCCGGCACCACCCGAGCCTCAAAACACCGCAATTCCGCCGAATACAGCACATGATCAGGCCGATCGGTCAGCCGCACTCCCATATACGCGCCCTGCCAGGTCGAACTCTTCCGGTCAAACTCCGGCAGCGCGTCCGTCAACCCTTTCCCGCGCAGCCACTTCACCGCCTGCCCATCATCCCCCTCATTAAAATCGCCCACCACGACTGTCACCCCAACCGGCCTCAACTGGCCGTGCAACCCCTCAATTTCCTTCCGCCTCACCCCGCCGGTCGTGAGAAAACCAACGACCTTATTCCCCGTATCGCTCGACGGCGGCCGCAGGTGCACATTCAAAAACTGTACCTTTCCCACCGGCGTCTCCAGCACCACCCACTGGCTCGGAAACCACCCGCCACCCGACTTCGCCAGCCACCGTTCCTCCACGATCGGAAACCTCGACATCATCCCGATCCCGTCATACCCGATCTTCGCCTCGTTGAACGACGCGTATGGGTATGTCCCGCCAAGCTTGGATTTCAATAACGCCTGCCATTCCGCACTCGCCTCTTGAAAGAAGATGACGTCGGGATTTGTTCTGGCAATCACCCCCAGCGCGTCCTCACGATGGGCCGAATCTTTATCCAAATTGTAAGTAAGCAGCCGCATCATCGGCGCAACCCCCCGTTCCACCGGCCGAACCGGCGCGCAACTGCGCCCCCAAAATACCCACCCCAGCAACAGCATCGGCGCCACCCACTTCACCACCCGACCCCGGCCACTGCTCAAAGCTCGTATCCCCATACCGCTAAATCTTCCCGGAGAAACAGCAGGGGGGCAAGCACCGGCACGCACGATTTCCCGCCCCGCGAAATTCCCTGTCAGGTCCCGCGCCCGCTCTCCGTCATCTTCTTCGGACGCAACACTATGTTCGACAAACGCCCACCCATCCCGGCTGCCCCGCGACCCGAGCCACGCCCCAAGTGGTTCGAGCCCGAACCGCGCCCTGCGATCGCCTGATCGCGCCCGCGCATCGCGCCCCATCGCAGCCGTCTTCTAATTGGCACAGGATCTTGGCCCTTCAACCCGAGGACGCGGGTTCGAATCCCGCCGGCTGCATCTCAAACTATTCGTGGCGGTAGCTCAGCAGGCAGAGCACCCGGCTTTTAACCGGGGAGTCGTGGGTTCGATGCCCACCCGCCGCACTCATGCATCGCAGTCCCGATACGGCGAGAGCTCGAGTGGCAGAGCAGCGGTCTCCAAAGCCGCCTTGTAGGGGTTCGAGCCCCCTTCGCCGTGCTGTGTGAACGACAACCAACGGAGTGTAGCGCAGCTTGGAAGCGCGTCTGCCTCGGAAGCAGAAGGTCGTGGGTTCAAATCCCGCCACTCCGATTTGACTGAGAGCGTCCGCGCGCTAGTGTAGACAATCATGTTGGCGCCAGCTCGCGCAGCCGCTCGATATTCCGCATCGGCGGCTCGCCGAAGTGGCGCTTGTAGTCGCGGCTGAAGTGTGAGGCGTCGTCGTAGCCGACGCGATAGCCCGCCTCGGCGGCGTCGAGGTTCTCGCCGAGCATCAGCCGCCGTGCTTCCTGAAGCCGAATCTGTTTCTGGAACTGCAACGGACTCATCGCCGTGACAGCTTTGAAGTGCGCATGGAAGCCCGAGAGGCTCATCCCCAGTTCACGGGCGATGGACTCGATCCGCAGCGGCTTGTCGAACTTCTCGCGGAGCTTCTCCACCGCCCGAACCATCCGGTGCGCCTGACCGCCCAGCATCGCAAGGTGGCGCATGCGGCTGCCCTGCGCGCCCGTTAACAACCGGTAGACGATTTCGCGGATGACGAGAGGCGCGATCGCGCGGTACTCACCGGGCCGCTCGATCAGGCGCATCAGACGCACCGTCGCATCCAGCAGGTCCGCATCGAGCGTGCTGACGTCGACTGCCTTCACGCCGCCATCACCGCGCGATTGCACGATTGCAGATTCCACCATCACCGACGCCACAACGGCAGGGTCCAGCGTCAGCCGCAAGCCAAGGTATGGCCGATGCGCGGACGCTTCGACGACTTGGGCGGTCATCGGCAAGCCGACCGTGCTGATCATGTATTGCGCCGGGTCATACCGGAACACGTCGTCGCCGAACGTCAGTGCCTTGGCGCCCTGTGCGATCACGCAGAAGCACGGTTCAAGAAAGCCATGAACCAGGCCAGCGGTCGTAGCAAAACGGCTGAGATATACACCCGCCTGCGGTTCGGTCACCCCATCGTGCGGTAGCGCCCGCTCGATGCGCTCTGCAAGTTCCTCGCGGTCAGCATCCATCCGCTGAGACTGTCGCTCGTTCGTTGTGTTCATCTTCGGGCGCATCGTAGTGACTCCGTGAATCCAGAGACGTTCGAAGCCGGGGATTTGGAAGATCGTACAAGCATTTCGGAACTTCCTCATACCCTATTTATGCCAATGCGGCCTAAGGTGTGATGATTATGACGACTCGCTGCGACTTTTGCACGTGGCTGATCTGGATTGCCGTTCAACCGGCGCTCAGGAGCATCGAAATGGAAATCAAACGAATTGGCTCACAGGCGTCCGCCAAAGGACCGGCAGATTGGTTCACCGGCACCGTGCGGATCGACCCGCTGTTCGACCGGACAGATCCAGCAAGGGTCAGTGGCGCGAGCGTCACCTTCGAGCCGGGCGCACGCACCGCATGGCACACCCACCCGCTCGGGCAGACCTTGATCGTCACCAGCGGGTGTGGCTGGGCGCAACGAGAAGGCGGGCCGATCGAGGAAATCCATCCCGGCGACGTGGTGTGGTTCCCGCCCGGCGAGAAGCACTGGCACGGGGCGACGGCCACCACCGCCATGACACACATTGCCATCCAAGAAAAACTCGACGGCAAGGCCGTGGATTGGATGGAGAAAGTCACGGACGAGCAATACCGCAAGTGATGCGAACATGAACAGGAGCAAGTGATGACAACGAACCAAGCCGGAAAATTCGCAGGGAAGGTTGCATTCGTGACCGGTGCCGCGAGCGGCATTGGCCGCGCGGCGGCACTGGCGTTCGCCGCCGAAGGGGCGAGCGTGATCGCCGCCGACGTGTCCGAGCAGGGCAACCAGGAGACGGCCCGCCTCATTGAGGCGCAATGCGGGCGGGCGCTTGCTGTCCGGTGCGACGTCTCCCGTGCCGAGGACGTCAAGGCAGCCCTCGCGCAGACCGCGCAGGCGTTCGGTCGGCTGGACTTCGCCTTCAACAACGCCGGAATTGAGCCGCGCAAGCCGGCGCCAACCGCGGACTACGACGAAGAGGAGTGGAATCGAATCTTCGACATCAACCTCCGCGGCATGTTCCTGTGCATGAAACACGAGATCCCGCTGATCCAGAAGCACGGAGACGGCGGCGCGATTGTAAACACCTCCTCGGGCGCGGGCATCATCGGCATCAAGGGCAGCCCCGCGTACACCGCCGCCAAGCACGGCGTGATCGGCCTCACCAAGGCCGCCGCCCTCGACTACGCCGCGCAGAACATCCGAATCAACGCCGTCTGCCCCGGCTACATCGACACCCCGATGATGGGTCGCTTTACCGGCGGCACACCCGAAGGCCGCGCGAAGGTGATCGCGGAGGAACCCGCCGGCCGAATGGGCAAGCCCGAGGAGATCGCCGGCGCCGTCATCTGGCTCTGCTCAGACGCCGCCGCCTTCATGGTCGGTCACGCCATGGTGATCGACGGCGGGCAGACGGTGCAGTGACGCCCGCGCGCCGTATTGAAGCTCAAACAATCGGAGAATTGGACCATGCCGCATGTGATCGTCAAACTTTGGCCGGGCAAATCCGAAGCGCAGAAGAAACGCCTCGCTGAACGAATCACGCAAGACGTGATGGACGTTCTGAACTACGGCGACGAATCCGTTTCCGTGGCCTTTGAGGAAGTCAGCTCGAATGACTGGAAGAAGAAGGTCTACGAGCCTGACATCCTGAAGCAGCCCGAGAAACTCTACAAGAAACCCGGCTACACCATGTGAACGAGGAGATGAACGATGAGAGGAACAGTGCTTTACGGCCCGCGTGACATTCGCTTCGAAGCCCGCGAGATGCCGAGGATTGAACAACCGACCGATGCGGTCATCCGCATCACGGCGACGTGCGTGTGCGGGTCGGACCTTTGGCCGTACCGGGGCTTGCAGCCGATCAAGGGCCCCCAGCCAATGGGCCACGAATACTGCGGTGTTGTCGAGGAAATTGGCAGCGCGGTGAAATCGGTGAAGCCGGGACAGTTCGTCATCGGCTCATTCGCCACCTCCGACAACACCTGCCCAAACTGCCTGTACGGCTACCAGTCCTCGTGCGTACAGCGTGAATTCATGTCCAGGGCGCAGGCGCCGATACTGCGCGTGCCACTTGCGGAGGGCACACTGGTCCCGACGCCAGGCATGCCATCGGATGATCTCGTGCCCAGTTTGCTCGCCACTTCGGACGTGCTGGGCACCGGCTGGTTCGCCGCCGACGCCGCCAATGTGAAGCCGGGTTCGACCGTCGTCGTTGTCGGCGACGGCGCGGTCGGTCTGCTCGGCGTGCTCTCGGCCAAGCAGATGGGGGCCGAGCGGATCATCGCAATGAGCCGCCATGAGAAGCGGCAGAAACTCGCCCGCGAGTTCGGCGCGACCGACATCGTGATCGAGCGCGGCGACGAAGGCGTGACGCGCATCATGGACATGACCAACGGCGTCGGCGCAGACTCAGTGCTGGAATGCGTCGGCACGCAGGAGTCGATGATGCAGGCGATTCAGTCCACGCGCAGGGGCGGCTATGTTTCTTACGTGGGTGTACCGCATGGCGTCGAGTTCAAAGGCGAGAAACTTTTCTACACACACGTTCACCTTCACGGCGGTCCCGCTCCGGTCCGACGCTATCTGCCGAAACTGATCGATTTGGTGCTGAACCACACGATCAACCCCGGCAAGGTCTTTGACCTGACGCTGCCGCTGGAACAGGTGGCCGAGGGCTACCGCGCGATGGACGAACGCCGCGCGATCAAAGCGCTGCTGCGTCCGTAACCGGGCCGGAATCATGTTTCGTTATCGCTGGCTGGCATGGGTTGCGATCTTCGAGGCCATCTCTTTTTTCACTTGATATATTCCCATATAGGAATATAATTCTCCGTATGGCTCGGGAAAAAGTTGCGTTACATTCAACGCATAATGGCATCCATTATTCAAACCCCAACCAGCAGGAGAACAAAATGAAGGCCAAGACCGACAAGACCCAGGCTAACCATCCAAAAGCGGTGTCGCGCGCCGAATGGCTTGCAGCCCGGCTCGAGCTTCTCAAAGCGGAGAAGGAGCTCACCCGGCGCAGCGACGAACTGGCGCGGCGGCGGCAGGAGCTGCCCTGGGTTCGCCTGGACAAGGAGTATCGATTCGACACCGACCAGGGGAGCGCCTCGCTGGCGGACCTTTTCCAAGGGCGCTCGCAGCTCCTCGTCTACCACTTCATGTTCGGGCCCGACTATACCGCGGGGTGTCCGTCCTGCTCGGCGATCGCGGAGAGCTTCAACCCCGTCGTCGTCCACCTGGCCAACCACGACGTCACCCTCTCAGCCGTGTCGCGGGCGCCGCTCGCGAAACTCCAGGCGTACAAGCAGCGGATGGCCTGGAGCTTCCCTTGGGCATCGTCGCCCGCCGGGGACTTCAACTTCGACTTCTACGCCTCGCTTACCGAGCAGCAACAGCACGAGGGGACCGTCGACTACAACTACCGGCGCGAGAAGGCGTGGACCCTGAGCGGCATCGGCGATGCAATGACGAAACAAGGCGAGGGGCCGGTCGCACAGATCGCGGCCATGACCGGAACCGACGTGGCGACCTACACCCGCGAGCGGCCCGGCATGAGCGGGTTCGTGCTCGAGGACGGCGTCGTCTACCACACCTATTCCACCTATTCGCGCGGCTTGGACGCCCTCTGGGGCATGTACCAATGGCTCGACCGCGCGCCCAAGGGGCGCAACGAGACCAACATCTGGTGGCGCCGCCACGATGAATACGGGAAAGACAAGGGAGCACGGCAATGATCACCAATTGCCCGCTCTGCGATCCTCATCCCGCGCCAAACTCAGCGGGGCCAAACCCAAGCGACGGCAAACGACCAACCGGCCTTCCTCGTCGCGCCTGGCGCGGTATCCAATGGCTCTTGCCCGCCACTGTCCTGGTGCTGATGCCCAAATGTCCGCTATGCGTGGCGGCCTACGTCGCGTTGTTTACTGGTGTAGGCATTTCCGTCTCAACCGCCCGATGCATCCAATTCCTAATGCTGGCGTTTTGTTTGACCTCGCTGGCATATCTGGCTGTCAGGCGCTGGCGTAATGGGTGGCCTCGCAACTGCAGGGCCGCTTCATCGAACATGATTTGATTCAACTCAGTTTTTTTTCAAAGGAGCACTGATGTCCATTGCACTCGCCATGCTTGCCGAATTCGAACATGAGGCCAGGATCACCCGCAAATTCCTGGAGCGCATTCCACAGGACAAGCTTGGATGGAAACCGCACGAGAAATCGCACACCGCCGGCGAACTAGCGCTACACATTGCCAACGTGCCTGGGTCCGTGGTGCGGTCGGCACAGGTGGATGAGTCACCGCTGCCTGATTTTGCCGCGTTGTTCAAGCAGCCCGCGACCGTGCAGGATATTCTCAGCGGTCATGAAAAAAGCATCGAGACGGTCAGGGAGATCCTTCCCACGATGGACGATGCCCGCCTGATGACCAACTGGTCAGGCATGCGCGATGGAAAGCCGGTCATGACCATGCCGAAGGTGGTGTTCCTGCGATCGATTATGCTGAACCATTGGATCCAGCATCGCGGACAGCTCGGTGTGTATCTCAGGCTCGTAGGGGCAAAAGTTCCCTCCAGCTACGGCCCCAGCGGTGACGAGGGGTAACGATTGGCGCCTGCCGTTATTGCAGGTGAACCCTCCGAAGCTCCGCGCCGCTTGCAGCTTCGCAGGCCATGAGGCGCAACGCCGCTCCGAAACTCGGAACATCCATAAAACAAGAGACCCGGCGCTACGCGTGCGCCGGGCCGTTCAAAAACTTCTTGCGAGCGATCCGCCGTTAATTGTTCGGATCGCTCGGGTCGATCTCGTTGAATACCTTGTTCCCAGCGGTGTTCGTCCCCCACACCTTGCCATTTTTCGAGTTGTAGACGAACCCGATGTTCGCCGCGCCGACCGCGGCGCCGCCGATCTGGTCGCTCGTCACCGCCAGGATGCCCGACTGGCCGTTCACCGGGTTGGTCGGCGACGTCATGATGTACGGTCCCGTCGTTTGCGCGCCGACCGTTATCTGGTCCGTCAGCGGCGTCCAGTCTGTTCCGGTAAGCACCGGCGGCTTGTCGCCGTGCTGCAGCATGTACAGTTCGATCTGGCTGCGCAGCGAGTGCAACGTGCTGGTCAGCGTGTTGCGCTTGGCCTCGGAACTCGCGTTAGTGAACTTCGGGATCACGATCGCGGCGAGAATGCCGAGGATGATCACGACGATCAGGATCTCAACCAGCGTGAATCCACTACGATTGCGTTGGTTACGCATAGGTGATGCCTCCGCGCGGGGGCCGCTTTCCGAACGGCCCCTCATTTCCATCGGTCCACCCGCCGCGACCCATTGGTCAAGGCGGTGGTTTCCCGACAAATGAGAGGTACGATACGTTCTGCACGGGGGCAAATTGGGCAATCCGCGGGCAATGGGAATTGCCCACAACTTCATCAATTGAAGAGGAGTTATCGGGCCTGCCGCACGTCGCGCGGTACTTCGGCAGCAATCGCAATCGAGTCCCCCACCCGAATCGTCCCCCCCTCCACCAGCGTCGCCCGCAACCCGCCCCGCCCCTCCATGATCTGAATCAACTCCGCAATCCCCAGCAATTTCCGCAGATGATCGCAAGGCGGGCAAAGCCGCGTCCCCAGGCACCTCACCGACCCCACCGTAAACTCCCGCCCCACCAATTCGTTCAACGCAATCCCGCGCGTCGTCACGTTCCGCCGCGTGTCGCCCAGCCCCAGCCGAACGCCCGGCAACCGGTTCATCGCCTCGATCGCCTCTCCCTCAATCAACGTAAACTCATGATCCTTAGGCCACGACGAAAAAGTCCCCGCCCCCGTCTCATAGCGATCCCCCGCCAATCCCCGCCCCGCCACCGCGACAGCCTCGACCACGCTCACCATCGCCACCCCCGCTGTCGGCGCTACGTAAATCGATTCAACCAGCCCCGCCATCAGCATGTCCTCTCGCGCGCGTTAAACCACGAAC
Organism: Phycisphaerales bacterium; assembly: GCA_028291615.1. GTDB lineage: Bacteria > Planctomycetota > Phycisphaerae > Tepidisphaerales > Tepidisphaeraceae > RYN-433. The sequence continues at coordinate 9,752 of JAQGHM010000260.1, forward strand.
CGCTTCACGATGATCGTATCGTTCTGCCCGCCAAACCCAAACGAGTTGCTCACCGCCACGTCCACCTTCGCCTTGCGCGCCTTGTTGGGAACATAGTCCAGATCGCATTCCGGATCAGCGTTCTCGTAGTTGATCGTCGGCGGCAAGACCTGGTCCCGAATCGCCAGCACGCAGGTGATCATCTCCACCGCTCCCGCCGCCGCGATCAGGTGCCCCATCATGGACTTGATCGAAGACACCGGCACGCTCTTCGCCAGATCGCCAAACACTTTCTTGATCGCCCCCGTCTCGTTCCCATCATTTTCCTTCGTCCCCGTGCCGTGCGCATTGATGTAATTCACATCCGCCGGTGACAACCCCGCGTCCGCCATCGCCTCCCGCATCGCCACCACCGCCCCAGCCCCGTCCGGATGCTGATCCGTGATGCGATAAGCGTCGGCCGTCGAGCCATACCCCACCACTTCCGCCATGATCTTATCCGTCGCCCCGCGCGCGATCGCGTGCTCCAGCGTCTCCAGAATCACCATCCCCGCCCCCTCGCCCAGCACAAACCCGCCCCGCGCCGCATCGAATGGCCGGCTCGCCCCCTGCGGATTCTCGTTCAGCGTAGACAGCGCCGTCAGCCGGTTAAACCCAGTCACGCCAAATGGGTGGATCATGGAATGCGCCCCGCCGCCGATCATCACGTCCGCATCGCCGCGCCGCAGGATCTCCATCGCCTCCCCGATCGCCTGCGTCGATGCCGCGCACGCCGTCAAACAGTTCATCGCAGGCCCCCGCGCCCCCGTCAGCAGCGCCAGGTGCGACAGCGGCATGTTCGGCTCCTGCTCCAGTTCCACCACCGGCCGCATCAGTTCCATCGCCACTTCCGCCCACTTCACCGAATCGATCTTCCCCGCCTCCGCCTGCCACGAAGCCAGCGCCGCCGTCGTATAACTCTCAAAATCAAGAGATCCCTCACCGCTCCCCAGGTAGATCCCCACCCGATCCAGATCCAGCTTTTCCGCGTCCAAACCCGCCGCCCGCCAGGCCTGCATGCAAGCCGCCAGCGCAAACTGCGTATTTCGCCCGGCATCCTCATGCGGCCCCACATCCGGCACATGCTCCGCCAGCCGAAAGTTCTTAATCTCCGCGCTGAACGTCGTAGGAAACGTGGAAGCATCAAACAACGTAGTCCGCTCAATCCCCGATTCGCCGGCAAGCAACCGCCGCCAGACGCTCTCCACGTCATGCCCCATCGGGGTAATCCAACCAACACCAGTGATGACGACTCGGTTCATATTCGATTCTCGGTTCACGCACGGTGAGACAAGTACACTTCGAGTGACAGAAATATAAGGACTGCTGCTCCGAGGGCGACCAAGAAAAGCAACCAGGCGACGCGCAGGCGCGTCCAATTTGAGGCGCGATTCGATCGATAGTCGATGACTCGATGGGACGGTTCCCGCAAAGGCTCACCCGAGCTTCTTAAACACCAGCGCCGCATTTTGCCCCCCCAACGAATAAACGCTACTCACCGCCACCTCCACCCCCATCTCCCGCACGCTCGCCGACACGTTCAGCACCTGCCCGTCAATCACCTTCTTCGTATTAATGGCAGGTGGCACCGCCCCATGACTCACCGCCAGCACCGCCGTCGCCGCGTCCACGCCGCTCCCCGCCGCCATGTTCCCAATCTGTCCTTTGATCGGCGCAAACGGAATGCGCGCCAGTCCACCGCCAAACGCGGTCAACAACCCCGCCAGCTCCGCGCGGTCGTGTGACGCGATCCCAAGCCCATTCGGCACGATCAAGTTCACCGCCGCCGGCGGTAGGTTCGCATCTGCCAGCGCCTTCTGCACCGCCTTCGCATACGAGTGCCCCGTCGGTGACGGCTCGGTAATCTTGTGCGTGTCCTGCGATGCCCCGAACCCCACCAGCTCCGCGTAAATCTTCGCCCCGCGCGCCTTGGCGCGCTCGTATTCTTGCAAGATCAGCAGCCCGCCCCCCTCGCCCACTGCCGTCCCCGACGCCGCCGCATCGAATGGCCGTACCGCCGTCTCCGGCGAATCGTTCTGCTCCGTCACCCGCTTGATCAGCACCTGCCGAATCAACCCCATTGGGTTGACCTTCGACTCCGCCCCGCCGCAGATTGCCAAGTCCGCGTCCCCGCGCTGAATCGTCCGAAACGCTTCCCCGATCGCAAGGTGGCTCGACGCATCCGCGCAGGTGATCGTATTGCTAGGCCCGCGCAACTGGTGCACGATCGTCACGTGGCACGCCAGCATGTTCGGCAGATACTTCAGCAGCCAAAGCGGCGTAAGCTGCTGCATCCCATCCCGCCCCCACTTCTTCAAATCCAGCCGATTCGGATTCCCATCCTCCCGCGCCGATGCAAACGCGCTCGAAAGCTCATTCAAATCGCAAGAGATCAACCCCGCCCCGATATTGCACCCAAAGCGCGTCCCGTCAAAGTCGGGCGTCTCCGTATACGCGCTGCTCTTTAGCCCCGAATCCTTAAATGCATCATCCGCCGCGATCACCGCCAGCTCGATGTCGCGCGCCATCACCTTCGTCGCCTTGCGATAGCTCTTGGGAACGAAGTCGCTGATCTTGTAAGCAGGCGCCTCCCCCGCAACCTGACTCGGAAACCCCGCCGGATCAAACGCCGTGATCCGCTTCACCCCCGACCGCCCCTCCACGATCCCCTCCCAGTGCGCACGAGCCCCGATCCCCAACGGCGAAACCACGCCCACACCAGTAATGACAACTCTTCGCATCGGATTAAATCTTAATCGCTCCCCCAGCCCGATACCCCTTCAGCAGTTCCGTAAACTGCTCCGTAAAAACAAAGTTATGCTCCGGAAACTCCAAACCCGCCATATTCTGATCGATATGGCTGAACATCATCTCAATCGCCGCCACCAACTCCCCCCCGCAAGTGACCGTACCCGAAGTCGATGCCCCTTGTTCGGACAGCTGCTCGACTTTCGCCCGAAATTCAATCGTATCCCCAGGCCGAACCAGGCGATAAAACGTCGCATTGCTGATCTTCGCCAAGATCACCTTCTCCTCGAAATTCCTCGCCTCCCCCACCAAAATCCCAGCCGTCTGGGCAAACCCCTCGATCAGCAGCGAATGCGGAACCACCGGAAAGTCCGGGTAGAGGTCATGCAGGTGCTCCTCCGCCAATGACACGTTCTTCACCGTCGTCGCAGACGTGCGCGACGTGAACTCGATGAACTTGTCGATCCAGATCCAGCGCATCAGGCCCCGGCGAGCTTCGATTCAACGTAATTGACGATGGTATTGACGGTGAGCAGCATCCCCGCCTTGTCCACCATCGGATCCTTCTCGAACTCCGAAAAATCCGTGTAAGGCATCCGCCGCTTGAACTCCGCCATCCCCGCCGGCGTGACCTTACCCGCATTCACATAAGTCGGATCGTTGCGAACGCTCTCCAGATCTTCCGGAAAAAGCTCCCCGCGCGGAATCTTGATGGTGAACGCCTTCTCCAGCCGGAAGACGATGTCCAGGTAATCGATCGATTCCGCGCCCAGGTCATCCTTCAGCGTAGCCGCGGGCGTAACCTCTTCCTCGTCCACGCCCAGCGCGTCCACCAGGACGCCCTGAACTTTGGTGTAAATCTCGTCGCGACTCAGTGCCATGTCATAATCCTTGGTTTGGTAATCAGTTGTCCGTGCCCAGCGCCACGCTCGCCTGCTGATGCCGCGGCGCAATCACCGCCCACCTTCGCCGGTGATGCTCAATCAGCCGGGCGTCCAGCTCCGCCAGTTGCGGCTGCTTCTCGCCCAGGTTGAAGTAAGCGATCTCAATCCGGGCCGTGACGGCGTTGCTCCCGTTGACCGTGCCGCTCGCCTTAAACGTCGCGCCAGCCTCCGTTTGCTTGAAAAGCTCAACCTCCACCCGCAGGTAATTGCCGGGAGCGACAAAATTACCATACTTGACGTTTTTCGCTTCCTTCAACACCGCAAACGACTTACCGAAGTTGCTCCGCCGGTGCATGACCCAGGCCGCCGCCTGCGTCAACGCCTCCAGCATCATCACCCCCGGCAGCACCGGAAAACTGGGGAAATGATCCGCCAGATACTCCTCCGCCAGCGTAACGTGCTTCACAGCCACGATCCGCGTGTCGCAGATTTCCTCGATTTTGTCGAGCAGGTTGAACTTCATCGGGGATAGAGGTGCCATCCATGGCACCAGTGGAGTTTTGTAACGGAAAACCCCCCCGTTGCAAGTGAGGCGGGGTGGAAGATCTTATCCAAATCGCCGTCAGCGAAGAGCGTATCACGGCCTTCGCTGGCGTCGATCGTTTCGCGAAAGCCGTCACGCGCGTAGATCGTGTCATCGCCCAAGCCGCCATCCAGCCGCACCGCGCCGGCGCCGCCCGTGAGGGTGTCATTGCCAGCGCCAGCGTCGATCATGACCGGCGCGATGGCGCTGTCGACGCTCACGTTGTCGTTCCCGTCGCCGGTGTTGATGAAGACCGACTCCACGTCGTGGTACATCGTCCGCACGACGTCGTCGCCCATAATCGTCGTCACCCGGTCGTCGCTGGCATCGATGTCGTCGTCGGCCGCGCCCGGCATGTTGACCACGAGCCGGTCGGCGCCCGCGCCGCCCAGCCAGAACGTGCCCAGCGCGGGCTTGAGCGCCGCCGGCAGATCGTCGATCAGCACGTCGTCCCCGGCGAGACCGTTCACGTAGATCTGCGACGCGGTCGTGGTGAACCGCTTAACGCCGTTGACGATGACGTCGACCGCGCCGCTCCTTGCGCTCGACGGGCTCAGGCGAAACGTGTCCGCCCCCGCCGTGCCGCCGGCGACCACGAACGACACGGCGGGCGCGGGGCCGGCAAGCGCATTGCCCGCCGCGTCAACGATCGGCGGGGCGGTGGGCAATCGCGTCAATTCATACTCACCGGGCGCCTCCGTCAAATTGGCAAAGCCGTCAATCGTCAAGAGCGCGCCGTCGGTCCCGTCAATCGTCTGGCCGTTCCACGGCACCCGCACGCCATCGCGGGTGAGCACGAAGTCGTCAACCGACAGCCCGGACACCATCTCGCCGAACTGGAGTTGGAGCCAAAAACTGTCCATCGTCGGCAGTTGCGCGTCGGCGTCGTATTCCGCCTCGCCCGAGACGAACTTCGGCGCCCAAACGTCCCGAAGGATTCGCGTGGGGAACGAGAACAGCCGGTGGGCCGGATCTGCCGGAGCGCCGCTCGCCGTCACCTCCTCGACCACCACGTCCTCCGGCGCGAAGGTGTACGCCGGGCCGGCCTGGTACGTCGCCGTCCACTGCCCGTAATCGCCAACCGGCACGACCGCCGACGCCACCCCGGTCGTCCCGCGAAGCACGACGTAATTCCCTGGCGTGCCCAACCCGTTCATCGTCCAGCGACTCGACGTCACCGCGTTGTTCTCACCGTAGTACGTCTGGATGCCATCGGTGAAGTCGGTGATCCACGGCCCCTGACGGTCGACCGCCCCGACGTGCACGCTCAGCGTGCTGCGCTCGAGTCCCCGATAAGTGTACGCGGTCGCGACAAACGTGTAGTCCCCCGCGGGCAGCGGCGTCGCCGACAGGTCCACCGCCCATAAGCCATCATCGTCGGGAATATCCGATCCGACGGACTTGCCATCGAGCGCGAGCGAGACCTCAAAATCCGGATGCCCAAACCCGCGGACGACCAGCGTATCGTCCGACGTCTGGGCGCCGTCGCCGCGGTCCATCTGCTGATCGCCAATGCCGCCGATGCGGAGCGGCTGGGCCGGCTCGCTCGACACTCGAAAGTCATCCAAGGCGCCGCCGGGGACGAACGCCGGCGAGGAGCCAACCGTTAGACTCGGTTCCACCGCCGTCACCAGCGGACTCCGCCGCAACTTCGCCGCAACTCGGAAGACGTCAGGCCCGCCGCCGCGCCGAACGGTGACGTAGTATGCGTTGTTCCCGATGGCCGGCTTGAGGGTCGCAAACCCCTTGGCGAATACCGCGTAGGGGTCCGCATCGTCCCGCAGGTCCACGTACAACTGGTCGAACGCCGCCGTCCGCGCCCCGTCTTCACGGATGAACGTGGGCGCCAGAAACTTCAGGTTCGGGAATTCGGCCGCGCCCGCCAGCAGTGGTTCCAGCATGGGTGCCCGGCCGCGGGCGGTGCGCTCGAGCAGGATCGACGTCTCGTTGAGCCGCTGCGCGACCTGATAACCGGCCAGAGGGCCCGATCCGTTGACAAGCGCGGCCTCCAGCCGGGCGCGGCGGCGATCGCTGCTGGGGAAGAACCCAACCGTCACCTGATCGGTCACGCGCAAGAGCGCGTCCTGTTTTTGCGACGTGTAGTTGAAGAACGAGTCACCCGCGTCGACGATCGCCCCGACCCTGCTCAACAAGAGGCGGCTCTCCAACGACTCGATCGGCAGCCGGACGAGCAATGGTTCCAAGCCCGTCCATGCGGCGCTCGGCGTCCCGCGCAGTTTAGAAACAAACCACGCGACCGTTGGTGGTATCCCCGATTTCATCTGAGCTCACCCGTGCAACACGCCTTCAGGAAATGTGAACGACGCTCGACGATTCTCGCATTCAACCCGACGAACAACAACGGCAATCGTTACACCAGGATCCGCGCACGCGGGTTCCGAGCGTCGGCAGCACGATGACGAACTCCTTGCTGGCCAATTGAAGTTGGTAACGGGCACCCCCCGTTGCAAGTCAGGATGGGTTCCGATCTAATCTTCCCATCGCCTCCAATCCATGTCTCCAAACAGGGTCAGGCACATGAAATATGGCATACTCTTGGCATTTCTCTGCTTGTCCGGCGCACCACTCCACGCAGCCGAGAAACCCAACATCCTCTTCATCCTCGCCGACGACCTCGGCTACGGCGACGTCCAAACCCTCAACCCCGATCGCGGCAAGATCCCAACGCCCAACCTCGACCGCCTCGCCACGCAGGGCATGGCCTTTACCGACGCGCACAGCGGATCATCCGTCTGCTCCCCCACGCGCTACGGCATCCTCACCGGCCGCTACGCCTGGCGCACGTCACTCCGCAGCGGCGTGCTAGGCGGCGTAAGCCCGCCGCTCATCGCCCCCGATCGCCTCACCGTTGGCGCGATGCTTAAGGCCCAAGGCTACCACACCAGCGCCATCGGTAAGTGGCACCTCGGCATGGAATGGGCCAAGTGGTCCGACCCCGCCGAGAAGGCCACGCATCCCAACTGGCAGTTCGACTTCTCCAAACCAATCGCCCACGGCCCCATAACCTGCGGCTTCGACTCCTTCTTCGGCATCACCGCCTCCCTCGACATGCCGCCCTTCACGTACATCGAAAACGATCACGTCATCGCATTGCCGACAGCGGTCAAAACCTGGGTCCGCAAAGGCCCCGCCGCGCCGGAATTTGAAGCCATAGACGTCCTCCCCACCCTGACCCGCAAAGCCGTCGAAACGATCGCCGCCCAAGCCGCCGACGCCAAAGCCGGCCACCCCTTCTTCATGTACCTCGCCCTCAACTCCCCGCACACGCCCATCCTCCCCAGCCCACAGTGGAAAGGCAAAAGCGGCCTAAGCCCCTACGGCGATTTCGTCATGCAAACCGACGCCTGCGTCGGTGAAGTGCTCGCGGCGCTGGACAAGAATGGACTCGCGGAAAACACCCTCGTCATCTTCACCAGCGACAACGGCTGCTCCCCCGCCGCCGACATCGCCGGCCTAGAAAAGCTCGGCCACTTCCCCAGCCAAAACTTCCGCGGCGCCAAGGCCGACATCTGGGAAGGCGGCCATCGCGTCCCCTTCTTCGCCCGCTGGCCTGGCCACATCCAACCCAACCAGCGCCGCGACACCATGATCTGCCTCACCGATTTTTTCGCCACCGCCGCCGACATCACCGGCGTCAAACTCCCCGACACCGCCGCCGAAGACAGCTTCACCTTCCTCCCCGACCTCCTCGGCGCCGGCAAAACCGCGCGCACCAGCGTCGTCAATCACAGCATCAACGGCCAATTCGCCGTGCGCGAGCCAGCATGGAAACTAGAGTTCTGCCCCGGCAGCGGCGGCTGGGGCAAGCCCGGCGATCTCGATGCGAAAAAGAACGGCCTCCCCGCCCTCCAACTCTACGACATGACCTCCGACGCCGCCGAAAAGAACAACGTAGAATCTGCCCACCCCGAAACCGTCCAGCGCCTGACCAAGCTGCTCGAGACGATCGTCAACAACGGCCGCAGCACCCCCGGCCCCGCGCAGAAGAACGACCTGCCCGTCGACTTCCGAATCCAGCGCCCCAAGCCCGGCGCAAAGGACGCGAACTAGTCGGCCATCGGAACTGCCCCTTTGATTCTTTGTCTCCTTGGTGCGTTGGGACCAATCCAAAACCCACTTTTCGCGTGCCGGCACATCTGCAGGCTGACCGGTCTCTAAGAAATCTCGCATGATATCAGTGTTTATTCTGAGTCCAGGCTATGCCGATCGGCATAGATATCGACCTGAGCTTAAGTGTATATACATCATCATTTTGCGCAGAAAATAAGTTCCCGTATTATCGGTTATATTTAGGATCGACCGAGGGCGGTTTGTGCCGAGAAGTACGGTTGCAGGGAGTGCTGCGCATGGGCTGGAACGATCATGGTCACGTCTCTGCTTCCCCCCCGGGGGATTTTGAAGAGCACGCTGCCCTGATCGTCGGCATGACCGAGATGCTCGCCCTGTCGGCGCCGACGGTTTATCAACTGATGCGCCCGCTGGTGGATCGCATCGCGATCGTGGCGATCGTGCAAGGGGAGGAGCAGCGCCGGCAGGCGATCACGCTGCTGACCGATTGGGGCGTGCCGGCCGGGTCGATCTTCTTCGCCTTCATGCCGGTCGGTTGCTGGGTGCGCGACTTCGCGCCGTCGTTCGTGCGGTGCTTCGATGGGACGGTGGTGACACTAGAGGCCGAGTACCGCTTCGAGGGGCGGACGAACGAGTGCGTCGTTCCCGCGGCGCTGGCGAGTTTGCTGCGGTTGCCGCGACGCAAGGTGCCGCTGGTGCTCGAAGGGGGCAACCTGTTGAGCAACGGGTGGGGCCTGGCGCTGACGACGTCGGCGCTCCTGGAGTGCAACCGGCTGAACGGTCGGCACTACACCCCCGAGCAGGCGATGGGGCTGCTTATGGAGCATTACGGTTTCGAGCAGGTCGCGATGCTCGAGCCGCTGATCGGCTATCGCACGCTGCACGTTGACATGTTCGCGACGTTCGTCGGCCACGACTCGGTGGTGGTGGCGGCGTGCGACCCGCGAGTGGACCCCCCGAGCGCGGGGGTACTGGATCGTAACGCCCAGCGCCTGGGACAGATTCGCACGCGGGGCAGGGCGCTGAAGGTCACGCGGATCCCGATGCCGGCGTATGTGCCGGGCCGGTGCCGGACGTACACGAACGTGATCTACGCAAACGGACTGCTGCTGGTGCCGCACTATCCGGACGTGGATGCCGGAATCGAGCGCGAAGTGCTGGCGACGTATCGCGCGCTGTTGCCGGACTGGAAGATCCAGTCGGTGGATTGCGACGCGCTGATCACGGGGGGCGGCGCGCTGCGGTGCTGCTCCGCGCACGTGCCGATGTGGCTTGCGGACCGATTCCGGGATACGTGCGAGTCTCCCGACAATTCGCTCCTGCTCGACTGTTCGGGGAAATAAAACAGGAACGGTCGGCGCGGCCGCGCGAACGCTCCAGAACTTCCTCACTTACCGCTGGGACAGTAACGGGGACGCAGACAGCGCCTCACCGCGCTGCTCGAAACAATGGTAAACACCGGCCGCACAGCTCCCCCGGCCCAGTGCAGAAGAACGACCTGCCCCGTCGACTTCCGAATCCAGCGCCCCAGGCCAGCGCGAAAAATGAAATAATCGGCGGGCTGACCTGCCCCTTTGATTCTTCGTCTCTTTAGTTCTTTGGGACCAATCCAAGCCGCGCACTTCGCGCGCGCCGGCGCATCTCGCCCCGGTGACCCAAAGGATTAAAGAAGCGGAGGAGCAAAGAATCCGGAACCGAATTGCCGTCTACCGCCGTCCACCGCGCGACGCCCCAACGACCTTATCCCACACCTCAATATAAGCATTCCCCCAAGCCCCTTCGCGAAAGAAAACCGTCGGCTTATCCGGGTCGCCAATAAATGGCCGCAGCACCCACCCCATCTGAATCCCCACGAACGCGTACAGGATGATCCACACCCGCACCATGCGCCGATGCCGTCCATCCCGCGCGATAAGCGGCGCATAAAACCGCTTGAGCAGCCGCTGCCCCGCAAGGCTGGCCGCTCCGAACATGAAGGCGTTAAAGAGCACCGCCGCGTCATAGTTCGTCGTCGAGGCGTAGAAAAAAAGCGTGAACGGAGCCAATGACGCCAGCACGATCGTCAATCCCGCCTGCGTCGCCAAGAGCGCCCGAAGCGCTTCAGAAAAATCCCCCGCCAATCCCAGCAGCATGTTCAACACGTAAAAGCTCGGCAATGCGATCAGGAACGTCAGCAGCAAAAGCATCGGCACCTTCGCCGCCGAGTACGCCGACTGCAGCCAGCGCGGCGACTCGCCCGGATCATAGAACGTCCCCATCATCGCGCCGTAGAAGACGCCAAACAGGATGATCATCGCCAGCAGCGTCCGCCCGCCAAACGCCATTCGCGAGGTCGGCCGCAGCAGCGCGTCGGCTTTGGCGATCAGTGCCGTCACGTGTCCAACTCACCAGGAAAAGAGCTTGTGGAACGCCTCAGCCACCGCTTGGAAGAAGTGAGATTCCCGCTCGCGCAGGAACGTGAACGGCTTGTTCGGATCGCCGATGAACGGCCGCAGAATCCAGGACATTTGCGCCCCCACCAGCCCGAACACCACCACCCAGATCCGGAAAATCGTCCGCACCCGCGGATCGACCGCGCGATTCCGCGTCCGCTCCAAAGCCCCAGGCGTTGGGTAGGGGGGTGGTACCTGAGTTTCGCCCACGACTTCCGCGTCTAGCGGAACCTCATTCATCTGCGCAATGCTCAACCGATGCAGCGTCTGCAGCAGAAACGAAAGCCCCAGCGCCCCCGCAATCGCATAAGCCACCACGTTCAGCAATTTAATGAAAGGATAGCTCGTCGTAGAAACCGCAAAGAACGCTACGATCGGCCCCAGTGACGCCAGCACCGCCATCATCACGCACAGCGCCGCCACCACCAGCCTCAACATCGACCTCATGTTAAGCCGCGACCCCACCAGCGCATTAAACACGTAAAGCGACGGAAACGTCACCAAAAGCGTAAAACAAAAGAGCACCGGCACCTTGGCGGTAGACGCCAGAAGCTGCTCCCACCCCATCATCGCGTTGGCCGGGTCATCGTGATACCGCGTAATGACCGCAAAAACCCCCGTGCAAGCCCCAGCCACCATCCCCAGGATGACCAGCACGATGATCAGCAGCCCCGCCGGAATGTCGATGTTCCCATCCCGCAGCGCCGGCAGCCGGGTCGCTTCCCCCCGCAGAACCCGATCTAAAGCCTTGAAACCCCGAATCATATTGAATCCTTTCACCCAACAGACGCCGCCCCGGCGCAATCCATTTCAACGCGCATTGGCAGGGCCATTCCGCCGGCCCCCTTGACAGGGTTCCCTCAATCTCCACAATACCCCCCTCTCTTTTTTCAGAAAATAACGGAGCCACGATGTACGCGATCATTGAAGACAGCGGAACCCAGTTCAAGGTCACCACCGGTGACACCATCAAGATCGACCGTAAGGTCGCCGAAGGTGAAAAGACGGTCACGTTCGACCGCGTCCTGGTCGTCGCCGGCGAAGGCGAGCCCAAGGTCGGCGCGCCCCTTTCGGGCGTAACCGTAACCGCCGACGTCATCCGCGCCGTCAAAGGCCCCAAGGTCACCAGCGTCAAGCACAAGCGCCGCAAGGGCTACTACAAGCGAACCGGCCATCGCCAGAAGTACACCTCGGTGAAGATCAGCGCGATCAACGCCTGATCTCTCATCCTTGAATTGAAATCCAGACCAGGGCAGACGGCCGCAAACCGCCTGCCCTCTCTATTTGACCGGCACCGCCGCGCGACTGACGTGCCCGCCCCAGATGTCGAACATATCCACCGTATGTTCCGCCGCGTCGAGGCTGGGCAACAAATCAATATCGACCTTGTCGGGGTCCCAAGCCGGCAGCACGTCATACAGGGTGATCGTCACCGTTCCCGGGCGATTGGCCGGAAACAAGATAAACCCAAGATCGCGCTGCAGCTTTCCCGCCGATAGCCGCCCTTCAAACGCCAGATGAACCGGCGCGCCAGCACTTTTTACCGTGACATTCAATCTGCGCTGCCCCCGATCCGCCGTCACGCTAATCGCGATCGCGCCGTCGATCTGCGCATCATTCAGTCCTTGCTTATGCACGCTGACGGTCGAACGATCCCCGGAGTTAATTTCGATGGGCCGCACCACGCGCGTCTGGTAGAGATACGGCGGATCGTCCGCCGACTTGAGGTACGAGGATGTCGACGTTTTGAAATTGGTCGTCACGCCAGCCTGATGCTCGCCGTCTTGAAGTTGCATGACGCGCGGGGAGGGCAGATCAGCCAATCCCTCGTAAGGCTCCGTTGTGCTGTCCATCGAGCCGTCCCTCGATCCTGAAACGGCGCTCGCCCGCAGCACCTGGCCGTCGAGATGGAGAAGCGGCGGAAGACTGCGCAAACGCGACAACGCCGCCGACCCCCCGCGCTGCGACAGCCGCGTAACCCGAAACGGAATCGGATGATCCCGCCGCACCTCAGGCCGCACTTCCAATACGAAAGTATCCAGCGCCTGCTGTTCGTAACGATGCCACTGCGCGGCGCCAAGCCGATTAGCGCGCTGGGCCGCCTCCAAAAACTGCCCCCACTTCGCCAACCAAGGCACGCTACGATCAGCCTGATGCGCCAGCGCCAGGTTGGCGATCTCCGCCACCTCTTTATCGCTCAGTTCCCTCCGACGAACGCGATCAATCAATTCCCCGATCGCCCCGTCCCGCGTGACCGGCGAGTTGACATCGCGCATCAGCCACGCAAGCGGCTTCCGCCGATTCCAATCATCATGGCGCACGATCATCACGCCCAGAAACCCCAGCCACCCCGAGCTCAGCAAAAACAGCATCAGCCCGAATACGAGAAGACTCTTAAACCGTCGCCGATGTCCAACCCGAACCGCGCGCCGCCGCTTAATATCGCGCCCGCACTCCGGACAATTCAAGCTGGTAGCCGGCAACCCAAAGAGATCAAACCCGCACTTGCGGCAAGTCGGATGGTCATCGATCCGCCGCCCGCGGAATGCGATCAGCAGCAACAGCAGCGAGCCGCCGCAAGTGATCGCGCTCCAAACGGTGATGGTCGATTCAGCGGGAAGCATCGATTCCCCTATCCCCGGGGTTCATTTGGCAAACATCAAGGCGATTCCGCAATCTCCCCATCTTCCCCCACCAAAAAGATCCGGTCTTTCCCACCCTGTTTCGCCCCCTTAACCAGCGCCTGGTCCGCCCGTTCGATCAACTCCGCCACATCGCGCCCATCCCAAGGAAAGCTCGCCAACCCCCCGCTGATCGTCAGCACCCCTTTGCCCGTAGCCCCCAACCCCGGAAACTGCTGCGTAGACATCAACGTCTTAAACCGCTGAAACAGCAGCAGCGGCGATTGCGGCGGTTTGCTCGGCATGACCGGCTTCGCATCCTTAGGCTGCCGCGGCCCCTCCTTCTCCCAGAACACCACCGCAAACTCATCGCCGCCGATCCGCGCCACCAAATCATGCTCGCGGCAAGTGCGCCGCATCAGCGACGCCGTCTCCTTGAGGATCTGGTCCCCCACGCCGTGACCGTAAGTATCGTTGTATTTCTTGAAGTCGTCGATGTCGAAGAGCAGCAGCGTGACCGGAAACCGCAGCACCCGCGCCTTCTCCAGAATTCGCGTGAGAAAATGCTCAAAGTACCGGCGATTGTAAACCCCCGTAAGCTGATCCGTGATCGCCAGTTTCTGCAGCCGATTATGCCGATCCTGCAGCGAAGCCACCTTCCCGATCATATGAGCAATCTGCGCCAGCAGGTGCCGCGCCGAATGCGCCTCATCATCCAGCGGCAGGACCAAATGAAGCTGCCCCACCTCCTCATTCCCCGCGCGCAACCCATGCGAGAGCAGCAGCAGCCCATTCGCAACCTGCGGCGCAGGCTTGCCCGAAGGCGCATAAAGCAACTGCATCGTCGGCGCAATCACCTCAGAAATTCGCCGCACCGCCGCCCCCGGTGAATCCGCCGGATGATGCAACAGCGCATCCAGCACCACATCCGCCAGCGGCAGCCCATGCAGGATATCCGCCGAGCTAGGCGCCGGCGTGATCTTCACATCGCCCCCGCCCTCACCCCGCCCCTCGTCGCCTTGGATCGCCGTAATCGGCGGCGCCACCCTCAGCACCGGCGCGCCGAAGATCTGCTGCAGCTCCCCCGAGTTGGCCGGCGTGATGATGTAATCGTCCACCCCAAACTCGAGCATCTTGCGGCTCAGCCCTTCAAGCGATGGTTGGCCAAACAGGATCAGCCGCCCATCCCGCGTCAGCTCCCGCAATTGCCGCACCGCCGCCTCAGGCCGCCGCTCGATCGGCTCTGCCGACGCGACCACGGTCGTATACTGATTCGCCGAAAGCTCCGCGATCCCGTCGAAGTAATCGTTCACAGCCGTGATGCTCGCCGACGGCAGCGCCGCAATCAGCGCCCCGTGCACGTCGCGCTGCGGGTCCGAGATGAGCAGAACCTTTTCCTGTCCGATGCGCGTCATACGGCTCACTTATTCCCCCTCGTCTTCGGGCAGCGCCATCGGTTGTTCCGCCAGCAGCGCCCGTAATTCCTCGGCCGTCAAAATCGGCTCATTGTCCCCAAGGTCCGACTCCTGCGCATCAGCCGGATCAACCGGCGGCACCGCGCTCACCGGCCACGCCCCGCTCCCCGCCTCCGAGCGCGAATAAAGACTTTCCGACGCGCTCCCCGCAATCGCCGTCCGGTGCAGCCCATCATCCGAAAGCAACCCATCCGCCCCTAGCCGCATCGCATCCGCCAGCGCGGCGTGCCGTCCGTCCGTCTGCGTCAGCCAGACATCCACGTGCGGCCAGCGCCGCTTCACCGACTGGATGATCGGCAACTCCTCCCGATACATGCTCGCCAGCGAAAGGATGATCGCCCGGTAAACCAGCGGCCGGCGGCAAATCTCCGCCATCGCCGCATACGGATCGTCAATTTCAGCGCAGGTAAAGCCCAGGCGCTGCAACGTGTTCAGCGGCGCCGTTCGGCACGAAGGCGAACCGATAATGAGCGCACGCCCTGTCGGACGAGTCACAGGCATACTCACGCCGGTCATCCCGCTCCCTTGCGGTGTTTCCATCTGAAATTGATTTTACCCCAGGGCGGGGGGGAAGCAATTCGCGAATTGCGCAGCAGGCCCCCATTTGCGCCGGGCAACCCGCAAGGTCACCTGGTTTGTAGATCTATTTTGCCGTGACTCGATACAGTACATTCGACCGAACCGCCAGAAACTCCCAAACCCCATCCCGACGGAAGACCGGCGGACAGAGCACGACGTTGTACGCCGGCCCCTCCTGTCCATCCACAACCACGAATTGTTCCTTTCCTTTCACAACGCAATAGGCCACGTGCGCGCCGTCGGGACTAAACCCGACATCCGCGATTCCGTCGTACAGGGCACTTTCCTTCCCGTCGACGACGAACACCCACTTGTCCCCCTTCTTCGCGCCATAAGCTACGTGCCGACCGTTGTCACTGAAGCCCAGCGTCCGCTCGCCCAGGCGGTCGTACAGCGCACCCGGTTGGCCGTCAACGACAACCAGCCACTTGTCACCGTCCCGAGCCATGTACGCGGATCGCCCGCCGTCCGGGCTGAATATCGGCGTCGGCGCACCGATCAAATCGTACTGCGGCCCCGCCTTGCCATCGATCACGACCATTTGCTTCGCGCCCGCCCATGCCACGTACCCAACCCGCGTGGCGTCGGCGTTGAACACCGGATGCCCGTCCGCGATTGCATCGACCGGCGGACTCTCCTGACCATCGACCACGGCTACCCAGTTCGCACCCTTGCGCGCCGCGTATGTGACACGCGAACCCTTTGGACTGAACGACGGCTTTCTTACGTCGTCATAGGTTGTACCTTCGCGTCCATCGACCACGACCAATGCCTTGCCGCCGGTTACAGCGGGGTAGGCGAAATGTCGGCTCTCGGAATCGAACATAGGCGGTCCAACGCGTTCGTACTCCTTTTCTTCTCGACCATCGACTACAACGCACCTCTTATCGCCGCGCATCGCAAGGTACCCAACTCGCTTTGCGTCGCGACTGAATACGAGACTGGCAGCTATCTGGTCATATTCAGGCTGAACCTGTCCGTCGATCACCACCATGCAGCGATTCCCCCTCTTGGCAAAATACGCAAGCCGACGGCCATCGGGGCTGAAAATCGGTCCCTCCCCCGAAATGCCCTCAAAGCGAGCGCCTTCCTGCCCGTCGGTCACGACAAATCCCTTCTTGTCGTCCCCATTTTGCGCAAGGTAAGCCAATCGCTTGCCGTCGCCGCTGAAGCGCGGCGCGACGACGACGTCGTAGGGTGGCTGTTCGCGCCCGTCAACCACCAGGGCGAACACGCCGCGCCCCTTGCGCCCGATATAGGCCAACCGACTCCCCTCAGGACTGAAGCAGATGCTGGCCGGTTCTATAAACTCATATTCAGGACCGGCCTGTCCATCAACCACCATTTGGAATCGTTTGCCGTTGTACGCCACATAGGCATACCGATTGCCGTCCGGGCTCAGGATCAGCGTGTTTTTCCCCACCTCAGTTTGCACCAGGCCGGGCCGCCCGTCATACACAACCGTCACGCCTTCTGCCCCACGCTCCATCCAAACAATATGACACCCATCCGGCCCGGTCATTTTTGCGACGCCATAAATAGGCTTAACAATCGCCCCTAACCGTTCCTCGTGGAATATCGGTCGCCGCGCCGCAGGTCCGAGCTCTACCGCGCGCACGCCCGTACCACCAAGACACGCCCCAATAATCGCACCTGCGACACCCCATCCCAACTTCGATAACCGCATGGCATTCTCCCAATATCAA